>NZ_JBIRXS010000027.1:0-80574 GCF_044389235.1 Rhodococcus sp. NPDC019647
TTCGCGCACGCCGTTCCCCACATATGTAGCCGACTGACCCTAGACAAGCCAGAACGCTACTGGGACAACGGCGTGCGCCCTCACCCGCACCGAACTCCACCCACGATCACAGCAGTAGAGCCCAAAAAGGCGCACAGGCGCGAAGCGCAATTGGCCTCACGCTGAACCGAATCCGTGACCGCACCTCCGCCTGGTCCTACCCTCGAATCGAGGGGTGGACAGCGGAGATGAGGAGAACGACATGGATCTCGGTCTAGGCGGCAAGCGGGCGATCGTCACCGGCGGCAGCCGCGGAATCGGTCTCGCGATTGCGCGCAGCCTCGCGTCGGAGGGGGTTGACGTGGTGCTCGCGGCCAGGAGTGTCGAGGCGCTGGAGTTGGCGGCGAAAACACTGTCGCAGGAGACCGGGCGGCGGGTGATCGGGGTTCCCACCGACACCGGCGACGACAACTCGGTGCGCGCCCTCGTGCAGCGAACGGTGGACGAACTCGGCGGCGTCGACATCCTCGTGAACGCCGCCGCAACCCCGTGGAGTGCGGGCAAGCCGAGCGACTTCGCGTCCACCACCGACGACGTGGTGCGCGCCGAACTCGAGATCAAGGTGCTCGGATACCTGCGGACCGCCCGGGCGGTGGCACCGCACCTCGTGGAACAGGGGTGGGGGCGGATCATCAACATCAGCGGACTCGGTGCACGCCAGGCCAACTCCATCGCCCAGACCGTGCGGAACGTCGGTGTGTCGGCGCTGACGAAGAACCTCGCCGACGAACTCGGACCGCACGGCGTCAACGTCACCGTGGTGCATCCGGGACTGACCCGGACGGAACGACTCGTAGACCGCCTGGCCAAGCAGTCCGAGGACGAAGGTGTGCCGGTGGCCGAACTGGAGTCGCGGCTGGCCACCAACTCGATCCACCGGTTGATCGACGCGAGCGAGGTTGCCGACGTCGTCACGTTCCTCGCGTCACCGCGCAGCGTCGGGATCACCGGCGATGCGGTCGCCGTCGGTGGCGGTGCTCCGGGGGCCGTCTACTACTGAGGTCGGGCGAGGGACAGCGCGCGGTCGCGTTCGGTGACCTCCAGTGCGGCGCGTTCACCGGACCGGACGGCTCCGTCGATCCAGCCACACATCACGGACGAACTTTCCGTGCCGGCCCAGTGAATGCGGCCGCACGGCTCGCGGAGGGTGTAACCGAACTGGGTGAGGACGCCCGTCGGCGCATGGCTGAGCATGCCGCCGCCGGAGTACCGCTCGACGCTCCAGTTCTGCTCGATGTAGTCGACGGGGGAGGCAGCCTTGGCTCCGAACCTCGCGGTCAACTCGCCGAGCACTGCTTTCTTCCGCTCGGCCTCCGAGAGTCGTCCCAGCCGGCGGGCGATCGGTCCCTCGACGATCACGCACAGAACACCGGGACGTCCTGTGTCGGTACTGGCGTCGATGGTGATCGTCGCGGGGGAGTCGGGTGCCGCCGACTGTCCCGACAGTCCGGCGGCGCGCCAGAAGGGTTCGTCGTAGAGGACGGCGATCTTCATGACGGCACCGCTCGGCATCCGCTGGTGCAGGAACGACCGATCCATCGGCAGCAGCGGTTCGTAGAGGATCTGGCTCGCGATCGCGAGGGGTACCGCGACGATCGCCCTCCGGGCCCGGACGGCCAGATCCGCCGAGCGGACGGTCACGCCGTCGCCGTCCTGCGTGATGTCCCGGACGGGTTGTGACAGATGGAGTGCGTCGCCGATCTCGGCTGCCATCGGACGGTAGACGGCACCCATTCCACCGACAGGTCGCGCGTCCTCGGCGGCGTCCTTCACACCGAGGACGAAACTCGGACCGCCGCCGGACGCCATCTGGTACAGGACGAACAGCATCGACACCTCGGACGCCGCGGACGTGTAGCAGCCGGCGATGGCGGTCTCGAGAAGGTCATGGGCCGGCTTGGACAGCGTGTTGTCGCCGAGCCATTTGGCGAGGCTGATCGAGTCCCACTTCGCTGCCTTCTTCGCCTCCCACGGCGCGTCGAGCGGGATCGTCTTACACATCTCACCCAGTTCGACGAACACGGCCCCGAGATTCGCTGCCGCCCAGGGACTCATCGTCAGGGGAATCGTGCCCTTGTACCGGTACTGTTTGCCATCGACGACCATCATCGACTCGCCGTCGGTGTACTGCTTGTAACCCTTGACGCCGAACTCGTCCATCAGGGCGTAGATCCGGTCCTGTCCCGGCCCGATCCACGCGCCGCCCCGATCGATCCACGAACCGTCCTCGCGGACCTCGGTGAAGGTCCGCCCCCCGATCCGGTCACGCGCCTCCACCAGCGCGACCGATTGTCCGGCCTGCTTCAAACGCAGTGCCGCCGTCAGTCCGGCGAACCCTGCGCCTACGACGCAATAGTCGACTTCGATGTCTGCCATGACAAATTCCCTCGCGCTCGCCCCGCGACCTCGTGCGGCCGTATGCAATGGATGCGTCGCGATTGGTCCTGGGGTGTGAATTCCTCTCTCCGGGAGCGAAACCGCCGCGCACAGAACGTCTTCATCCTTACTCGCGGCGAGTAGTGCGGTCAAGGGCGTCCCCCTCTGTGAGTACTTATCAACCGCCCATTGTTAACAAGTATTCACGGGTGGGGACCAGCGGAAACACCTGGTCGGCGATGCGCTCGAGCTCTTCGTGCGCGGGGGAGCACTGGATGAGCAGCAGAGTGAGACCGGCGTCCTGGTAGGCGCGGATCTTTTCGGCGACTTGTTCGGGGGTGCCGACGAGGTCGGGTCGCAGTCCGCGCGTGCCGACGGAGTATTCGCGCTTGGACAGCTCGACGTCGAGTTCGGAGTTCTTCACGAATTCCTCGAACGACGCGTACCCGGGCGAGTGGGGGTCGACGGTGGTGATGCGTTCGAGTTCGGCGCGGGCCTCGGCTTCGGTGTCGCGCACGATGATGTATGTGGACATGCCGAATTCGGCCATGTCCCGCTGGTGGATTCGCTGCGACCGCGCGTTCATGTCCGCGATCTTCGACCGCACCTCGTCGACGGTGCCGCCGTGCAGCACGTACGAGTCGGCGAAGGTGGCGATCGATTCGCGGCCGCTCTCGCTCTCCCCGCCGGCGAAGACCGGGGGATGAATTCCGGGCTTCGGCGACAGAATCGAGTCGCGCACGCTGAAGTGCTCGCCCTGGTAGGTGAACGGGGTGTGCTCCCAGAGCCCACGGAGAACGTCGACGAACTCGCCGGCCTGCCGGTATCGGTCGTCGTGCCGGGTGAAGGCGCCGCCGTACTGCCGGGCTTCCTCCTCCCACCACGCGGCGACGACGTTGAGCGCGAACCGTGCCGCACCGGCATCGGTTGTTCCGGCGATGTCGGTGATCGTCGCCGATTCCTTCGCGGTGACCGCCGGCAGGTGGAATCCGGGTCGCACCGCCGTCATCACCCGGAGGTGTTCGGTGACCGCGAGGATCGCCGACGACAGCGACCACGCCTCGAGGCTGGGCGCGTCGACGCCCTTGCGGTCGTTGAGATAGAGCTCGGGTACGAGGGTGGTGTGGTATCCGAGACGATCGGCGAGCTGTGAGAGCTTCTTGACGTAGTCCCAGGTGGCGGGCATCCCTTCGTCGCCGAGGTTGCGCAGGAAACCGCCGTAGATGGGCGTCCAGTAGCCGAAGTGCATGTCATTCCTCCGTGATGGCGTCGAGCGAAGCACGCAGATCGTCGACGAGGTCTTCCAGGTTTTCCAGTCCGATCGACAATCGGACGGTGCGGTAGCCGAATCCGGCGTCGCGGAGTTGTGTGTCGCCGAGATGGCTGTGCGTGGTGGTGGCGGGGTGTACTACCAGCGAACGGGCGTCGCCGATGTTGGCGACGATGGCGAACAATTGCAGCGAGTCGATGAACTTCGCCACCTTCGAGTCGTCGACGGCGAGATCGAACGAGAAGACCGAGCCGGCGCCGCGCGGCAGATACCGCTGGGCGGCAGCGTGCCACCGGTTGTCCGGCAGTCCGGGGTAGTTGACCTTCGCGACCGCGGGATGACCGTCGAGGAAGTGTGCGATCGCCAGCGCCGAACCGACTTGCCGTTCCAGCCGCAGGTCCAGCGTCTCCAACCCCTGAAGCAGCTGGAACGAATTGAACGGGGACAGTGCGGGACCGAGATCGTGGACGATCTTCGTCTTCGCGTAGACCAGGTAGGCGCTGCGTTCGCGGCCGAACTCTTCCCATAGCACGAGGTCACCGATGCGCGGGTATGGCTCGGTGAACTGGGTCCACCGCTGCGGTTCCGCGCCGAAGTCGAACGTGCCGAGGTCCACGATCACACCACCCAGCGAACTGCCGTGCCCACCGATGAACTTGGTGGCCGAGTACACGGTGATGTCGGCTCCGAAGTCCTTCGGGCGGAGCAGATACGGGGTGGCGATCGTGTTGTCGACGATCAGCGGGACCCCCGCCTGGTGCGCGATGTCGGCCACGGCCCGGACGTCGAGCACGGAGGCGACGGGGTTGCCGATCGTCTCGGCGAAGAAGGCCCGGGTCTCCGGACGCGCGGCCGCACGCCAGGCGTCGAGGTCGTCCTGATCGACGAGCGTGACCTCGATCCCGAAGTCCGCGAAGGTGTCGGTGAGGAGATCGACGGTTCCCCCGTACAGCTGCCGCGCCGCGACGATGTGCTGTCCGGACTTGGCGAGCGTGAGGAGGGCGACCGCGACAGCGGACTGCCCGGAACCCGTGGCCAGGGCGGCGACTCCGTCGTCGAGATCGGCGAGGCGCTGCTCGAACACGGCCTGCGTGGGATTCCCGGTGCGGCTGTAGAGGTTTCCCTTCCGGCGGAGGGAGAAGATGTCCCGTGCCTGTTCGAAGCTGCCGAAATCGTAGGCAACCGATTGGTAGATCGGGGGGATCGCGGTGTTCTGCGGCGTTCCGGGTTGATAGCCGGTGCGGACCTGCCGGGTCGCGAACCCTGTGGTCTCGGGCATCGGTGTGCCTGTCCCTTCGTCGATACTTCTGGGTGAATGGCAGAGCGGGTGAATGGCAGAGCAAAACGAATATGTTCGGAACAAAACACGAAGCGCGGCGAGAAGACACGCGTTTTGTTCTGCTCGAGCATTAGTCTTGTTCGACCTCGCGCGTGTGGGTCAGGGTTGTTCGCAGTCAATCCTGCGAACAACCCCCCGAATGAGGTAATCAGTGGACATCGACTGGCTGGAACCCGAAGCGACTGTGCGTGGCTCGGTGATCGTGGTCGCCGGCCGCGGTGAGCATGCTCACGTGTACCGCCGGTTCGCCCGCCGGATCGCCTTCGATGGTTACCGTGTCGCGGTGGTGGAGAACGATCCCGCGGCGACTGCTCGGGTGATCGCCGATGCGGAGACCGATCTTCCGGTCACCGTCGTCGGGTCGGACAGCGGCGCCCTGACCGCCCTAGACCTGGCCGCGACGCATCCGGCCGTGTCCGGGGTGGTGGCCGCCGGTCTTCTCGTCGCGGGGACCGAGGCCTTCACCGGAGAGTGGGACGGCGAACTCGAGATCCGCTCCGCGTGTCCCGTGCATCGAGGGGTCCTGTCGTCGGCCGACGCTCTCGAGCGGGGAACGCTCGGTGCCGAGACGCCGGTGGCCACGGCGGATTCGCTGACCCACGTGCAGGTTCCGGTCCTCGTCGTGCACGGAGGCGCGGACGTTCTGAGCCCGGCAGCGGACGTGCTGGCTGTCACATCCGCGTTGCCCGACGCCCGGGTCGTCGTCGTTCACGAGGGGCTGCACGACATCCTCAACGACGTGTCCCACCGGTCGGTCGCCGCCGAGATCGTGCAGTTCCTCGAGCGTCTCCGCCTGCCCGGTACGCCCGACATCATCCTTCGCGAACCGGCCGGGGCACTCGCGCAGTGACCGTGATCCGCACGGCGCGGGGCCGGTAGTGGTTGTCGATCGAAGGGGTGTGGATGTCAGCGGTGCTGGAGTCGGAGGCGATTGCTCCGGAGTGGTTGCTCGACAAGATCGACGGCCGCACCGCGGAACTGGCCGATGCCGTCGCCGACCTCATCAGGTCGGGTGAGCTCAGCCCCGGCGATCGCCTGCCGACCGTCCGCGCACTCGCGAAATCGACCGATCTCAGTGTCGGTGCGATCGTCAGCGCCTGGGGCCGCCTGCAGGAACAGGGGTTCGTGCAGACCCGCCGCCGCGGCGGCACCGTCGTTCTTCCGCCGCTCGACAGTGTGCCCGAGCGTGGCATACCGGACTGGCGTGGCGTCGACCTGGCGCAGAATGCACCTGACCTGGCGCTGCAGCCGTCCCTGTCCGACGCTTTGTTGTCGAGTCTGGACGCCGAGACGTTGAATGTGTTCGGCCGGGAACTGATGACCGAGCGGTTGAGGAATGCCGTCGCCCCGAGGTGGCCGTTCGAACCGGAGGCCTGGGCCACGGCGGGCGGCGGCACCGAGGCGCTGTTGCTGGCCGTGGAGGCGGCCGCCCCACCCGGTTCGATGGTGGCCGTCGACGAGCCCCTGGGCCCGGGCGTTCTCGACACCCTCCGCGACCTGGGGCTGGATGCGGTCGGGGTGGGCGCCGATCGCGACGGCCCACGGCCGGACGCTTTGGACGCGGCCCTGACCGCCGGTGCCGTGGCCTTCGTGTTCCAGCCCGGTGCGCCGTTCGCCGTCGACCATGCGGTCAGCGCGCGGCGCACGAGTGAACTCGCCGAGGTGCTGCGACGGCATCCGGCGGTGTGGGTCGTCGAGGACGACTCGATCGGACCGCTCGAACCGCAGCAGCCTCCCTCTCTGGGTTCGGTACTGCCGCAGCGTGTCGTCCGGATCCGTAGCTACTGCAAGGCATATGGGATCGATGTAAGGACCTCCGTCCTCGGCGGGTCCCGCGAACTGATCGAGAAGGCCATGAAGGTGCGCAGTCACGGAGTCGGCTCGAACAGCCGGATCCTGCAGAACACCCTCGCCCACCTGATCGTCAGCGACGACGCCGAGCAGGCGGTCACGACGGCGCACGAGCGCTACACCGCCAGACGCACGTCGCTGCTGGCGGCGCTGATCGACCGTGGCATAGAGGCATTCGCGGGCCCGCACAGTCTGGTCGTGTGGGTCGCGGTGTCGGACGAGACCGCGGCCCTCGTCGCGTTGGCGCGGCAGGGCATCTCGGTGGGGGCCGGCTCCCGCTCGTTCGTGCAGGCGCCCGCACGTCAACTCCTGCGCCTGTCGGTCACCCAGTTGCCGGACGACCCGGACCTGATCGGGCAACTCGCCGACGTCGTCGCGGTGGCCGTCGCGGAGTCGTCACGCGAATTCTTCGACTGATCGGACTTTGTTCGACAGCCCTGCGGGACATACGAAATATGTTTTGAAACATCTAGAATTTAATACTCTGCACGCGTCTGTTTGCTCCATACACTTCAACGCGGCGTGCCGAGGCAGGTGCCTGACGGCGAACGACGAAGGAGCGAGAACATGACGAGACGGCAACTGAAATTGGGAGCTGTCCTCACCCCCACGGGTGGGCCCGGGCACCCGTACACCTGGCTGGACCCGGAGATTCCCGCCGACGCGAGCGTCGACATCGACTGGTACATCCGGTACGCGCGGCTGGCCGAGCAGGCGCGGTTCGATCTCGTGTTCATCGTCGACAGCCAGTTCATCACCCCGGACTCGCCCCCGCACTACCTGAACCGGCTCGAGCCGTTGACGCTGCTGTCGGCGCTCGCGGTGGCCACCGAGCACATCGGGCTCGTCGGCACCCTGACCACGTCGTTCAACCAGCCGTTCAACCTCGCGCGACGGTTCGCGTCCCTCGACCTGATCAGCCGAGGCCGCGCCGGCTGGAACGTGGTCACCAGTGGCGACTCGGGTACCGCCGGAAACTACGGCCTCGAGGAGCATTACGACTACGCCACCCGCTACGGCCGGGCCCTCGAGCACGTCGAGGTCGTCAAGGCTCTGTGGGACTCCTACGAGGACGACGCGTTTCCGCGCGACCGGGAGGCCCGCCGCTTCCTGGACCCGGACAAGCTACACACCCTCGACCACCGGGGTGAGCACTTCTCTGTGGTGGGCCCGCTCAACATCCAACGCTCGCGGCAGGGACAGCCGGTGATCTTCCAGGCCGGTGACTCCGACCAGGGCCGCGACCTCGGGGCGCGTATCGCCGACGGGATCTTCACGCACGCGCCGAGTTTCGAGGCGGGGTCGGCGTTCTACGCCGACATAAAGACCCGCGCGGCAGCCTACGGGCGCGCTCCCGAGGACATCGTGATCCTGCCAGGAGTCAGCGTCACCGTGGGCGACACCGACGCCGACGCACGCGAGATCGAACGCGCAACCCAGCTGGCGGACAACGACTTCGGAAAGTCTCTCCGGGAACTGGGCCGACCCTTCGGCTGGCACGACTTCCGGCAGTACGACCTCGACGCGCAGTTCCCTGCCGAGGCACTGCAGCACGCCGAGCGCAGCTTCTACACGCAGGCGAAGAAGATCGCCGACCTCGCCGCCGACCGCGGGCTGACACTGCGGCAGACGGTCGAGGCGCTCAGCGCGCCGAAGACGTCGCCGTTCACGGGCAGCGCCGAGACCGTCGCTAACGAACTGCAGCGCTGGCTGGACGGCCACGCCCTCGACGGCATCAACATCCACATCGGCCACCCGGCACAGTTCCAGCGCTTCGTCGACGAGGTGCTGCCGATCCTGCGTGAACGCGGGGTCGTCCGGGAGGACTACGAGCAGAACACGTTGCGCGGCAACCTCGGCCTGCCTTTCGCGGAGAACCGCTACACCCGCGCGCGGCGTGAGGGAATCGACCCCGCCCCGCTGCCCGGCACCACCGCATCGCTGTCCGCGAGCGTCTGAATCACCACCCCCTTTGCATGGTCAGGAGCATCCAGTGAGCAAGAAGAGCCGGCGGATCGTCGGCGCCGTAATACTCGGAGTGATCGTCGGGTTCGTTGCCACCGCGTGCGGCGGCGGCAGCAGCTCGGACGGCGCCGAGGTCAAGTGGGCGTTCAACCTCCCCACCTCCTGGGATCCGGTGACGAGCCGGACCGGAAACGACATCAACACGATCAGCCTCGCGTACGCGTCGCTGACCCGGCTCGACGCCGAGGGCAACGTCGAGCCGTCGCTCGCCGAGAGCTGGAAGTACAACGCCGACGGCACCGCCGTGACCTTCACCCTGCGTGACGGTCTGACGTTCTCAGACGGGACCACCCTCGACGCCCAGGCGGTGAAGGCGTTCTTCGACCGCGGCAAGTCTCAGGACGATTCGTTCCTCCGCGACCAGCTCGCCGGCGTCACCGAGGTCACGGCCGACAGCGCCACCGACGTCACACTGCACCTGGCCGACGCCGACTACCAGATCCCCTACCTGGTCGCCGGGCGAACCGGGGCCATCGCCAGCCCGACCGCGGCCGCCGACCCGCAGAAACTCAGTGTGTGGCCGGTCGGCGCCGGCCCCTTCACGATCACCGACTTCGTCGCCGAGGACCACGCGTACTTCGAGAAGAACCCGAACTACTGGGACGCCGACAACATCCACATCGACCACTTCGAACTCAGCGTCGCCCCGGACCCGGCCACTCTCGTCGCCGGTGTCCAGTCCGGCTCCATCGACTTCGCGACGCTACCGGCTCTGCAGGCCAAGGAAGCCGAGGCCGCCGGTCTCGATGTGACCGTGAAGCCGTCGCTGGCCGCGAACGACGTCTCCATCAACCTCAACAAGGCCCCGTTCGACAATCCGAAGGTCGTCGAGGCATTCCGCTACGCATTCGACCGGCAGGCGTTCGTCGACGTCATCACGAACGGGTTGGGCAGCACGACGAGCCAGCCGTTCCCCAACGGATACCTCGCCTTCAACCCCGAGATCGAGAAGCTCTGGAACTACGACCCCGACAAGGCATCTCGTCTCCTGACCGAGGCGGGATACGGTCCCGGGCAATTGTCGATCGAGATCACCGCGCAGTCGGCGGCCACCAACCGGGCGGAGCTGGTGCAGTCGCAGCTGAAGAAGATCGGCGTCGAATCCACCATCAAAGTGGTGCCGCCGGGATCGTCGACGTGGCAGAGCGAGGTCTATATCGCGAAGAACCCGCAACTTGCGACGGACGGCACCATCGGGCGTGAATCCCCGGTGCAGAACCTGCTCGCCGTCTACGGTCCGGAAGGCATCATGAACCTCAGCGGCCCGCATGCGTCGCCGGAGTTCATCGCCGCGCTCGACGCCGTGCGTCGCACACCCCTCGAGGACCCGGACTACAAGCCGCGGCTGTGGCAGGCCGTCAAGGTCGGTGTCGAGCAGTCGCCGACCAACTACATCTTCAGCAATCCGTGGATCATCGTGTCCAACCCGGACCTGAAGAACCTGAACATCCTGCCGTCCCAGGTGCGGTGGGAAGGCGTCACGGTCTCGTGACCACCGCAGACGTCCAGACCGCCGGCACCAGGAGAACATTCGCTCTCCCGGTGCCGGCTGGTGCGCTCGGCACGGCGTTTCGGGTCGTGCTGAGCACCGTGCTGATCGTGGTCCCGGTCTTCCTGTTCTCCACCCTGATCACCTTCCTGCTCGGAGCGGCCAGCGGGCTGAATCCGGCCGCCGGGATCGCAGGCGACGCCGCGACCCCGGAGACGATCGCCCGCATCAAGGCCGAATTCGGGCTGGACAAACCGGTCTGGCAGCAGTACGTCGACTGGATGTCGAGCATGCTGAGCGGTGACCTGGGCGTCTCGTGGTTCAGCAAGATCCCGGTCAGCGAGTTGATCGGCGAGCGGCTCGCCGTCAGCGCCTCGATCGCCGGTGTCGCACTGGTCATCGGACTCGCTTTCGGCGTCGGACTCGGAATACTCGCCGCCGTGTACAAGGGCAGCCTGCTCGACCGGCTGATCACCGCATACACGTCGGTGGCCTCCACGCTGCCGCCGTTCGTCATCTCGATCGGACTGATCCTCGTCCTCAGCGTCGGGTTGCACTGGCTGCCGTCGGCCGGGTACGTCCCGCCAGACGAGGACTTCGGTCGCTGGCTGTCGCTGATCATCATGCCCGCGATCGCGTTGAGCATGGACGTCGTCGCCGACATCGCGCGACAACTCCGCACCGGATTGGTCGCGGAGCTCGACCAGAACTACGTCACCGGCGCGGTGGTCCGGGGCATCAGTCCGGCCCGGATCCTGTTCGTGCACACACTGCGTAACGGCAGCGGTCCGGCGCTGTCCATCCTGGGGATGAAGATTCCTACGCTCATCGGCGGCGCCGTCGTGATGGAAACCATGTTCTCCATGCCCGGCTTCGGTCGCCTCGCCGCGGACTCGGCGCTGCGCGGAGACGTTCCCATCGTCCAGGGAACGCTCGTCGTGGCGATCGTGTTCGTGCTGTTCTGCAACATCGTCGTCAACATCGCGCAGAGCGCGTTGCAGCCGGCAACCAAGCGGAGAGACTGAAATCCCATGCTCACAGCAATCCTGCGCTATCACTCCGCTCGCGCCGCGGTGGTTGTCCTCGGGCTGATAGTGGTGCTCGCGGTTTTCGGGCCCGCCCTCGCGCCCTTCGACCCGCTCGAGCAGGACACGTCGGCAATCCTGCACGGCCCGAGCGGAACTCACTGGCTCGGGACGGACAACGTCGGGCGGGACGTGTTCAGCCGGCTGCTGGCGGGTTCGACCGTGTCGGTGCTGTCCGCCCTGCAATGCGTCGTTGTCGGATTCCTCCTCGGCGTGATCCCGGGATTCCTGTCGGTGTACCTCGGACGCGGCGTGGAGTGGTTCACCCTCCGGTTGATGGATGCGCTCATCACGCTGCCGTTCCTCGTGTTCGCCGTCGCGATGACCGCGCTGCTCGGAAACGGGCTGGCGCAGGCGATGTTCGCGGTCGGCATCCTCATCGCACCCGCGTTTTATCGGATCACTCGCGCCGCTGCACTGACCGTGGCCAACTCCCAGTACGTCGAGGCCGCCGAACTGATGGGGGCCGACACGTCCTGGATCATCCGTCGTCACGCGGTACGCAAGGTGCTGCCGGCGGTGGGGGTGACGTTCGCGGCGATGACCGGAGCCAGCCTCGTCATCGTGTCTTCGCTGACGTTCCTCGGGATCGGCGTCGTCCCACCCGACCCGACCTGGGGTGGACTCCTCGCCAGCGGACTGCAGTACCTGTACCAGGTTCCGTTCGGCCCCGTCGTGCCCGCGCTGTTGATCGTGGCGACCGTCTGGGCACTCAACGCCATCGCCGACGCGCTGCGGGATGCGACCGGCCAACCCCAACGCCGCGCCCGCAGGAAACAGGAGGTCACCTCGGATGTCCACTGACACATTGGATGCCACGTCGGCACCCGCACCCATCCGCCCCGACCGGCCGGTGCTCACCGTGAGCGATCTGCGCATCGCGCTCGACGACGGAATCGAACTGGTCCACGGCGTCGACTTCTCCCTCGCACGCGGCGAAGCCCTGGGGATCGTCGGCGAATCGGGAAGCGGTAAGTCGCTGACCTGCCGGGCCATCCTCGGAATTCTGCCCGGCGGAATCAGTGTCACCGCAGGCTCGATCGACTTCGACGGCATCGAACTCACGGACCTCGGTCGCAAACACTGGCGGCCACTGCGGGGTACCCGCATATCCGCAGTCTTCCAGGACCCGGCGTCCTATCTGAACCCGTCAATCCGGGTCGGTGAACAACTGGCCGAGGCGCTTCGGTCGACCCTCGGGCTGTCCCGCGCGGACGCCCGGCGGCGCGGTGTCGAACTGTTCCGGAAAATCGGGCTGAACGACGCCGACACCGTGTACCGCCAGTACCCGCACGAGCTGTCGGGGGGAATGCTCCAGCGGGTGCTCATCGCGATCGCGGTGTCCGCGGAACCGGAACTCCTGATCGCCGACGAGGCGACCACCGCCCTGGACGTCACCGTTCAGGCCGAGGTGCTCGACCTCCTCGAGGACCTCCGCGACGAACTGGGTCTCGCTCTCGTCGTCGTCTCACATGACCTCGCCGTGGTGGCTCAAGTCTGCGACAACGTGATCGTGATGCGGGACGGGGCCGTCGTCGAGTCCGGGCGAGCCGGGGACCTGCTCACCGCGCCCCGACACGAGTACACCCGCCAACTCGTCGAGAACCACCGGGAGTACGGGCTCGAGTCGGTCATCGGAAAGGAGGCGGCTCGTGTCTGAGTCGTTGCTGCGCATGACCGGCGTCCGGGTGGAGCTCGGACCCCGCGCGGCCCGCAAGCAGATCCTGCACGGCGTCGACCTGACCGTCGATGCCGGCGAGAAGGTGGGACTCATCGGTGAAAGCGGTTCCGGGAAAACGACACTGGCCCGCACGATTCTCGGTCTGATCACCCCGACGTCCGGATCGGTCGAGATCCGCGGGCAGCGCGTCGACGACCTGTCCGTCGCGGACCGCAGGGCGCACCGCCGCACGGGGACCGTGCAGTACGTGTTCCAGGATCCGCTCCTGAGCCTCGATCCGGACATTCCCGTGGGCGAGTCGATCGCCGAGGGACTGCTCGTGCGCGGCGGACTCGACCGCAGCGTGGTGCGGTCGCGGGTGGCAGCGGTACTGAGCAGTGTCGGACTCGACGCCGACATCGCGGGGCGGATTCCCGCCGACCTGTCGGGTGGGCAGCGCCAGCGGATCGCGATCGCGAGGGCCCTCGTCCTCGATCCGGCGCTGCTGCTGCTCGACGAACCGGTCAGCGCCCTCGACTCGGTCAACCGTATTCAAATCCTGAAACTGCTCACAGAACTCGGGCACTCGCGGCAGCTCGCTCAGCTGTTCATCTCGCACGACCTAGGGGCAGTCGCGGCGCTGGTCGACCGGATCGTCGTGCTGTACCGCGGCAACATCGTCGAGGACGGACCCACCCACCCATCAGGTGATCTCCGACCCCCAGCACCCGTACACGGCGCTTCTCGTCGGATCGGCTCCTACGTTGAGCGGCGGCGCGGTGACCCGGGAACGGCGCCGCGAATTGAGGCTCCGCCTCCTGTGAGTACTTCTTAACTACCCGTTGTTAATAAGTACTCACGGGTCGGCAGTGTAAGCCCGACCATTCGTGAACGGAAGGGTTTGATTCGACGTGATCCGAATGATCTGCGATCGAAAAAGGCTGGCAGTCAGTCATATTCGACTATGAACACATGGCTGTTCTATCGTGGCACCGACAGTCCATGAGAGGCGAGGGAACGATGAAGGTAACGGTAGTCGCGGGCAATCCCAAGGCGGGTTCGCGCACACTGGACGCGGCGACGTTGGTGGCGACGGCGGTGACAGGTTCCCCCGTGGACTCGGTCGTCGACGTCATCGAGTTGGGTGCCGGGCTGCTCGGCTGGGGTGACGACAAGGTCGCGCAAGCGGTCGAGACGGTGGCAGAGTCGGATCTGGTGGTGGTCGCGAGCCCGACCTTCAAGGCCACGTATACGGGAGTGCTCAAGCTCTTCCTCGACCAGTTCGCGACAGCCGAAGGACTGCGAGGCGTGGTCGCGGTCCCGGTCATGCTCGGCGCGGGCCCGGCGCACGCGCTCGCACCCGAGCTGCTGTTGAAGCCGGTATTGGTGGAGCTCGGCGCAACAACGCCGGCGCCGGGGCTGTATCTCGCCGACACCACCTACACCGCCGATTCGCGAATCGCCGAGTACGCCGAGCGTTGGGGTCCGGTGCTCACCGCGGCGGCAACGGCACGAACGGAGTTGTGATGAGCGGGACGGTAACGCTGGACCCAGGTTCGTTGCGGGAGGCGTTCTCGCACGTGCCCAGTGGTGTTGTGGCGGTGTGCGCAGAGGTCGACGGTGAGCGGGTCGGAATGGCGGCGAGCACCTTCGTGCCGGTGTCGCTGGATCCTCCTCTCGTCGCGTTCTGCGTGCAGAACACCTCTTCGACGTGGCCGAAGCTGGCGGGATTGGAACGCATTGGAATCAGCGTGCTGGGGGAGGTGCACGACACCGCGGCGCGGGTACTGGCCGCGAAGACCGGCGACCGGTTCGAAGGACTCACCACGGAAACCAGCGACGGCGGGGCGGTATTCGTCGGTGGTGCCTCCGTGTGGCTCGATACGACAGTGTCGGAGCAGGTGCCCGCCGGCGATCATGCGGTCGTGCTGTTGAAAATTAACGAAGTGCGGGTGCAATCGGACGTGGAGCCGATCGTTTTCCACCGCAGTACCTTCCGATGGCTGCAGGCCTGAGAATATCTCCACCGTGCGGCCACGAGAACGAAGAGTGCGATCGGCGACCGCGGAACTGATGGCAGGGCGGGCCGGGCAACCCGCACCGTCGCCGACGTTGCAGCCATAAACTCCGGTCTCGTTGTGGTGGCCGGCGCGGATGCAAAGGGCCGCCGCTTCGAGGAGTTGTGAGCGTCCGATGCGGATTCAGAAGGTCGATGACGGTGCCTGAGCCGGGTCGGCCCGGTCGGAGTGTATTCCGCTCCGGCCGGGCCTCGCCGGAACGTGCCGTGGGATACCGCCGCGCGAACTCGCGTCGCCGTTGGCCTCGCCGATGCCTCCTCGGGCGTTAACAGCATGGGAAGCGCGCAATCGCATCAGAAAATCTCGGTATCGACTGCAACGGGGCCCGCATCCAGTGCGTTTCGTGCGAGGTAAATGGTAGATCCAGCAGCTCGTCGCACTGCAGCAATGTGACCCACACCACATCCATTTTTGCGTGTTGGTCGAATCGGGAGGGCGGTGGACGAAGGCTGACCGACTCGACGTCGAGGGCGGCCGCGCCGACGTGGATCAGAGTATTGGACACTTGTCTAGGTGGCAGCCGCCGTGACGTGTGCTAGAACTATTCGGGCATCGGTAGTGACATGACTCACACTTTATGACCGCTTGGGATTGGTTGCCGGCACACCGGCGCATCCCGGCCGATGCACGAGAGCAAAGGACAACGTCACATGATCGAGGACACCGCGGACTTCTCCCTCACTCCTGTTGCCGGCCCCACTCGCCTGATTCCCCGACGGCGTCCCGACGGTCGCGAGCTTCTCGCCACCGCGAAGGGCATCCTGATCGCAGCGCGCCGCTGCAGCGATGCCCAGGCATTCGATGAACTCCTCGACGTTTCCCGCCGCCATCACCTGACCGTTCTCGGTGCCGCCCGAAGCTTGGTCGACCTCGCCGCCGGATCCGCGCCCCATCGCCGCGCAGCTGACGCCGTCCGGTTCGACGAGTGGGAGCAGCTGCTCGCCCAGCTCCCCTCACATCCGCACGCGCACGCGAGCTGACGCAGCAGGCACGGTTCGCGTTTGAAGGCAAGGTCGGATTCACAGATTCCGCGCTCGCCACTGATTGACAGATAGCTACCCGGCAGGGGGCGAAGTAGTGCCCGTGCCCCTGCCGCCGCGAGAGTTGATCCACCGCGCCTCTCGATGATCCCAGTAGCAGCCCCCATCGGGGAGTTGTGCGCGCATAGCGAGCGAAGCGGGCGCCGCTGTGGCCATCGCGGTCCCCATCTGTGGTTCCGTGTAAACGCCGAGCGAACCGCTGGCTTGCCCGCGTCCGACGAGAAGGCTGCGTTGGGGCAGCCTGTGCGCGCGCAAGACCACGTCGTGGGTGTGGTGCGCTCCCGAGCCGCCGCTGATCGAGCGCTCCCGCACCTCGTTCACATCGATGTGCCAGCTGGTATCCAGTAGCGCCGCCACATCACCGGGTGCGACCCAGTCATCGGGATCGAAGCCGTGCTCGCGTGCCGCATGCCCGTCGCGCATGTCGTGATGAACAACCAACAAGATGCCGCCGGGTGCGACCGCGGAGACCAACGCTCGTACGGCGGCATGGTCGGCTGTGCTGCGTAAGGCGGGGTACTGAGCTGAGACCAGGTCGAAACCATCTGCGGGCAGATCGGCATCGAGTAGGCCGCTGCACACCCAGGTGACGTCGGTGTTCTGGTCGGCGGCATGTGCCGCCGCCCGATCGAGCGCGACTTGCGAAACGTCCAGCGCGGTCACTGCCCATCCTTGGCGGGCGAGCCAGAGGGCATCAGCGCCTTCACCGCAGCCGACATCGAGGGCGCGCCCGGGCGGTGCGCCGGTCAACTCGGCGACAAGTGCGCCGTTGGGTTCGCCGCTCCACACTTGATCCCGCTCGTTGTAGCGCGCATCCCATTCGGCTGCCTCGCTCAATACTGACGTGACCTCGATGACCTCGCCGGAATCTTCCATACCGACACAGTGCAATAGCTGCGACCATTCTGGCGAAGGTTCTTGCCGCATCGGCAAGAACCCCGGACGCGTCAGTGCGCCGAGATGCTCTTCTTCCGCTTCGGTATCAGGTGCATGATCAGGACGACGATCGCGCCGACGACGAGCCCGACGAGGGCAGACACCACGGTCCCCGAAGTCCAGGACAGAGCCCCACCGAAACCGCCGTGCGCGAGGTCGCTGAACCAGTGTTCGACATCGTGGAGGCGATCGGCCGGCCAGTGGAATCCTGCCTCGCCGACATTGACGAGCAGGATGTGGCCGCCGACCCACAGCATCGCGGCGATTCCGACCACGGTGAGCACCGCCATCACCTTCGGCATCGCGGCGACGAGGCCTCGGCCGATCCGCTGACTGAACGTCGACTCGCGTCGGGCGAGGGCCAAGCCCACGTCGTCCATCTTCACGATCAGGGCGACCACACCATAGACCAGGATGGTGATGAGGAACGCCACGACGATGAGCACCAGCAGCCGAGTGACGAACGGTTCGCTCTCGACCGAGGACAGGGAGATCACCATGATCTCGGCGGACAGGATGAGGTCGGTGCGGATCGCGCCGCTGACCATGCTTTTTTCGAGCTCGGGGCCCTGCAGCACTACCGGCGCATCTTCGTCGCCGTGGTGCCCGCCGGTGATTGCTTCGTAGACCTTCTCAGCTCCCTCGTAGCACAGGAACAGACCACCGGCGATCAGCAGATAGGGCAGTGCCTGCGGCAGGAACTGACTCAAGATCATCGCCACCGGCAGGATGATCAGAAGTTTGTTGCGGATCGACCCGATCGCGATCTTGCGAATTATCGGCAATTCGCGATTAGGGGAGAACCCATGGACGTAGCGGGGAGTGACAGCGGTGTCGTCGACGACCACACCCGCTGCCTTGATGCTGGCCTTGCCTGCCGCGGCTCCGATGTCGTCGACGGATGCCGCAGCTACTTTCGCGAGTGCCGCGACGTCGTCCAACAGGGCGACGAGACCACCAGCCACGGGAACCTCCCACAGTTCAAAATGTGCAGAGCCGATCGAACGACACGCGGTCGCGGGTCGATACGAACGCTACCGAATCCATGGTCCCACGCAACAATCATGCGGGCGCTGACCAAGGTGCCGCGTGCGGGCGCGGAGCCATGATGCGCAGACATCGGGCACCTTGAACCTGCGCAGTCAAACCCGAACCGTGAGGGTGGCCCTCTCGTCACCCAAGGGCATCTGGTCGCGGGTTCCGCTGTCGCAGACGATGGAATCACCGCCGAACAGGGTGACCGGCGGCCCTCGAGTTCTCGGAAAGGAACCCGCCCATGTCGAAGAGTGGAACTACTCGCGGACGTATCGCTGTGCTGATCGCGGGGGCTGCGGCCGCGTTGTCGATCTAGGCCGTCGGCCCTGTGGCCGTGGCGTCCGCTGTCCCATGCAAGGGAGTCAGCTGTCACGACACCAATCCCAAGCCGCCTCCCAAGGATCTCGGCGATGGAGGTTGCCAATTGTGCCCACCTCCCAGTCCCGGCCCTGGGAATTTCCCGACGCCTAAGCCTCCGACTCCCGCGCCCCCGCCGTCGTGACGGTGACCTGAGTATTCACTGCCGAGTGCGGCCCCCATCGATTACCGGTGGGGGCCGCACTGTGGTGTGACAACCGCGGTTGCGGGGGGCGATGCCACTCACATGGCGTCGAGCGCCCGGCCTATCGCGTCGGCGAACGCGGTGGGATCGTGGATCAGCCAACCGTGACCGCCCGCCACGGTGAGAACCGGTGGATTGCGGAGCGCTGACCTCAGCGACTCCAAGCTGGCCACCGGGATCGTACGGTCACCGAGGCCCCACAACAGCGTCACCGGCAGTCCTCGGTTCGCGAGAGTTCTGAGTTCGGTGCGCAAGTCCGCACGCCGGGCCAGATGTGCCGTCCGCCACACCGCACCTGGATCGCGCACGGTGTTGGGGATGAAACCGTTGACGAGGGATGCTGCCGTGTGGACGATCGACCGGATCGACAGGGCCTCGCCCAGCGCCGATGCGCCCCAATCCCACAATGGTCTTTCACCGATGTGCCGGATTGCCTGACCGCCGGCAGACCATGCCCCGCCGCCGACGGAGTTGACGAGAACGACTCGTGCTACCCGCTCGGGAAGGTCGTGGGCAGTCTGAATCGCGACGCCACCGCCGAAGGAGTGGCCGACCAGGGTCACCGGCTCGTCGATTCCGGCCGAGTCGAGAAACCGTCCGAGCCAGGCGGCGTAGCCCGCGAAGCTGCGCGCGTGCGGTGGATGGTCGGGAGTCCCTCCGAAACCGGGAAGTGTCGGTGTGACGACGCGATGTCCCTGTCGGACGAGGGTCGAGAGTCCGCGGCCATACACCCGCGGGGTAAGTCCCCAGCCGTGGAGGAAGACGATGGGCGGACCCTGCGCCACCACGGTGAGGGTCGGGGCCTTCGGACCTGCGAGCGGCTCGAGGATCTCGGGTTCTAAGTTCTGGGTCAGTGACACGCTCCCCAGCGTGTCCGACGGGTGTTCCGGCGGTAACGGCCGAATTACCCGCGGACATACCTGTTTTGCGGTTTCGTCACGACCGGTCTGTTCGTTATAGCCCTGTGATCTACGTGGTTTTCCGAAAATAGGTATGTGTATGGGCCATTCGGCCGTTGCCCGTTGAGCCCGTGACCGCGATGTTATAAAACGTCTCGTCCGATCGGCACGAAAGTCGTCGGACATCGAAAAAATGAAGGACTCAGCTCAATGGCCAAGCATAGATTGCGTCGGGGCAATCGTCTGCAGATTTCGACCGGTGGCGTTCTGGTTGCCACCGCGGTGGGGCTGGGAGCATTCATGCTCCCTGCTGCCCCTGCTGCAGCGGAGCCGATCACCATCCCAGGTATTGGGACGTTCGACGTTCCAGGTGTACCGCCGCTGCCGCCCGCGCCGCAGGCGCCGGCACCGAACCCCGCTCCACCATCGAACTTGCTACCAGCATTGCCGCCGGCTCCGGCCCTGCCGTCCACCAGCGGTGCGCAGGCGCTGACAGCCGCCCAGTCGAAGATCGGCTCACCGTACGTGTGGGGCGCCACCGGACCGAACGCTTTCGATTGCTCCGGATTGATGCAGTGGGCGTACAAGCAGGCGGGTGTCTCGATCCCGCGTACCACCTACGACCAGGTGAACGGTGGGGCGCCTGTCGCCAAGGGAAATCTTCAGCCTGGCGATCTGGTCCTGTTCTACGGGGCGTCGCATGTCGGGATGTTCGCCGGAAACGGCATGGTGGTCCACGCCCCCAGCTCCGGCCAGCCGGTGAAGCAGGCACCGCTCGATTCGATGCCGTTCCATTCGGCCCGCCGGTACTAGGCGGCTCCGCCGCCCGTGCGCCTTTCTGGTTGCGGCAACTACCAGAAAGGCGCACGGGGCGCTAGCGCCCTATGAGGTCGGCGGCACGTTCCCCGATGAGCACGGCGGGTGCGTGTGTGTGGCCCCGGATAATCGTGGGCATGATCGACGCATCGGCGATGCGCAGGCGCTCGACTCCCCGCACCCGTAGGTCCGGGGTGACGACGCTGGCGGGGTCCTTGCCCATCCGGCAGGTGCCCACCGGGTGGTATAGCGTGTGCGCGTTCTCGGCGAGTGCGCGTTCCAGTATTTCCTCGAGCGGAGTATCCGGGTCGACCGAGGGCCGAATCAGTGTGCCCAGCTTCGACTTCAGCGTCGGGGCCGAGGCGAGGGCATCGCACAGGCGCAGTCCTTCGAGCATGGCTCGCCGGTCCGCGCCCTCGGGGTCGCTGAGGTAGCGGGGATCGATGATCGGTTTTGCCGCAGGATCCGCAGACCGCAGGGTGATGGTGCCGCGACTTTCCGGTTTCACCAGAATGGTGCCGATGACGGCGGCGTGGCCGGTGGCGGGGATCAGCCCCTCGTCGAAGAACGGTGCGGGGCCGTAGATCATTTCGAGGTCGGGTAGTGGCAAGTCGTCCCGGCTCCGTACGAACCCGTATGCCTCCGCGACATTGGAGGTGAGCATGCCGCGTCGGCGCGTGAGGTAGTTGATCAGCTCGGGGATCTTCTCCGCCGCGTACAACGAGTCGGAGTCCACGCTGTAACCGAGGAACGAGACCAGGTGATCCGCCAGGTTCTTCCCGACCTGGGGAAGGTGGTGCTGCACGGCGATGCCGTGCTCGCGCAGCTGCTGCTCGTCACCGACACCGGACAGCATCAGCAGCTGCGGCGTGTTGATCGCCCCACCGGCGAGTATCACCTCTTTCGCCGCCCGGACGGTGTGGCGTGCACCGTCCTTCTCGTATTCGACCCCGACCGCGGCGGTTCCGTCGAACAACACGCGGGTGGCCAGTGCCTCGGTCACCACGGTGAGATTCTTGCGTTTCATCGCGGGCCGGAGGTAGGCGTCGGCGGTGCTCCACCGCGCACCACGCTTCTGGGTGACCATCGTCTGGGAGAAACCCTCGGGCTGTGCGGTATTCGCACGCTCCACGGGATATCCGGTTTCCCGAACCGCGTCGAGAAACGCTCGTGTCAGTGCGCGTGGGCTTCGCTGATGGCACACGTTGATCGGGCCTTCGATGCCGCAGTCGGCTTCGGTGGCGCCTTCCACTTTCTCGATGCGCCGAAAATGTTTGAGCACCTCCCGGTACGACCATGACTCGTCGGCGAGTTCCGCCCACTCGTCGTAGTCGGCGGCGAACCCGCGCACCCACATCATCGCGTTCATCGACGAGGATCCGCCGAGCATCTTGCCTCGCGGCCAATAGATTTTGCGGCCACCGAGGGTGTCTTGCGGCTCGGTGAGGTAGTCCCAGTCCACCTCGCTGCGGAACAACTTCGAGAAGGCGGCGGGGATGTGCGCGAATTTGTTCTTGTCCTCGGGGCCGGCCTCGAGAACCACCATTGCGTTTCGGGAGTCGGCGCTGAGGCGTTCGGCCAGTGCGGCACCCGCCGAACCCGACCCCACCACGACGTAGTCCGCCACCGACGGTGTCTGTTTCATTCGTTCCTCTCCAGTCGAGACAGCGGTGCGTCAGCCACGCAGCGCGGACGCGAAGATGGCCGGGAGCCGTTTCCATGACGGTGCTCCGGCGAAGGCGGTCAGTAGGCGCCCCGTGGTGGCGGCGGTGCGATTGTTCACGAACCATGGCGGTTTGGGTGAAATGGACAGCTCCCGCTTCATCACCGATCGCGGTGACGGGCGGAACGGTCCTCGCACCACGGTGCGTTCGGGGCGGTCGATCAACAGCGCGTTGTGGACCACACCGATTCCGCTCTGGACGTCGTTCACCGTGTGGCCGGGGAAGGCGCCCCAGGTGGCGGTGGCGGTGAGGTATCCCACGCCGGTCCAGGCGTTGATGGCGATGGTCCCGTATCGCAGACTCTCCACGAAGGAGTCGAACGCCGAACCCATCGAGCGAATGGTCTGCGGTGTCGCGACGATGTTCACCCCGAGCGTGCCGACGAAGTCGTCGTTCACGAATTGTGCCGCCCGCCTCGCGAACTCGTTTCCCTGGTACGGAAGGTCGATCACGCCGAGGACCGGAGCGAAGTACTCCGTCTGCAGCAGTGGCTCGTATTCGCCGGGATCGAGGTTCGTCACCAGCACGCGCCTACCGTTCTTGCCCAGACGCTCGGCTTTGGGGAACGACGCAACCGCTCCGGCCACACGGTTGTCGCTGCCCGGGTAGTAGGCGGAACGGTCCGGTGCTCGATCGAGGGCGTCGCGCAGAGCGGCGAGGAACTCGTTACGCTGCTTCCACTCCGATGACACCACGACCGCTTGTGCCGCGACACAGTTGTAGCCACCGTTGTGTAGCCGCTGGGTGGCGATGTGCTCGGCCTGGAACTTGATGTCCGCGTGGCTCCATTCGCCGGGCAGCACGATGGTGGGGGACACACCACCGAGTTCGCTCGAGATGTCCTTTCCGAGGATCGGGTCGTTCGCGGCCTTACGCCTCGCGCCTTCCTCGCCTGTGCCGAAGACGATCGCATCATGGGTGAGTGCGCTACCCGTCATGTGGACGTGATCGACCTGCTGATGGTGCACCAGATAGGTCCCGACGTCGGCGCCACCGGTGAGGAGGCGGACGGCGCCCACGGAGATGAGTGGCTCGAGCACCCGTGTGAGGACCGGCAGCAGCGGGTCGGTGATCGGGTTGAGCTTGAGCGCGACGACGCGGTTGTGGGCGATCAATTCGTAGAGCGTGTCCAACGGGGCGATTGAGGTGATGTTGCCGGCGCCGAGCACCACACCGATGCCCCGGGTGTGGGAAGGGTCTTGCTGAGCCAACCCGGCGTCCCGCTGTGCCGTTGCACGATCGATCCCCGGCTGCAGCCACACCTCGGCGCTGAAACCACTGAGGAGTAGTTTGTCGAAAATGTTGAGGGGAAGAACCTTGACGGTGGTGCGGTTGCCGGGCGCCGTGCCGAAGGTGGCGCCGTCGAGGGGACTGCCGCCCGCCTCGAGTTTTGCCAGGCTTGCGGACAGTGCGGCGGTGGCGGTCGCGACGGAATACGGGCCGGACATCCATTCCTCACCGACCAGCGGCGACTTCGGGTCGAGGCCCTTGATCCCGACTGCAGCGTCCACCCAGTCCGCGGCGTGCTGCACGGTGAGGTCGTGGACTTTGTCGAGAAGCTTCCGGCGTTCGGACAGGGACAGGTCAGCCCAGTTCTTCTCGCCTTCGGCCAGGTCGGCGAGGGCTGCGTCGACGGCCGCGTGCTCGGCCGCGCCGGAGGGTGGGGGAGTGGCCTCGGGGTTTGAAGTGCTCACTGTGGACATCTCCGCTCGGGTCGATTACATGGAGAACATCGCCACAGACGCTGAACGGCTGTGGGCGTAGGACTGTGATTCTCGTCGCATCCCCGGCTGCTGCGCCATAGGCGGCGGCTGTCAAATGTCCACTTTGTCCCTATGCCGTCGCACAACAAGGGTGTGGCGGTACGGACGGCCGGTCGATAGTCTTGCCGAATGGTTGCCAGTCCGGACATCGCGCCGTCGCCCACTGATTTACTAGGTGACATGCTCGAATCGGTGAACGAGCTGTCCCAGACCCTCACCGAAAGAATCCTGTCTGCCGAGCACGGCTACATCGAGGCGACTCTGCTCACCCCCGAGCAGCTGTACGGGGCCTGCCTCGACAACCTGACGGCGATGCTCGGCAACCTCGCCGGCATCGCGCCGATCCGTCTGGAGGCGGCGCGGGCAGCCGGCCAGCTGAAGGCCGAACAGGGTGTGCCGCTCGCCGCCCTGCTCCACGCGTTCCGACTCGGTGGCCGGCTCATCTGGGATGAGCTGATGGACCGCTCGGAGGGCCGGGCCACCAACGCGCTGCTCGAGATGGCTGCGCAGGTGTGGGCGCTGGTGGATGTGTACTCCGACAGTGCCGCGGAGTCCTACCGCGAGACCGCTGACCTCCGTGCCCGGGAGGACGCCGAGTCGCGCGGCCGGCTCGTGAGGACGCTTTTCGGGGAGCACTCGGCGAATCCGGCGGGAGCTGCCGATGCGTTGCGCACGTTCCGCATCCCCGAGCACAGCACCTTTGTGGTCGTGTCGGTCGAATCGGCGGCGTCACCGTCTTCGGCGGATCTGCTGGAGGCCGAACTGCGCGGCGTGGGAGTCGAGTCCGTGTGGGACACCGAGGTCGACGGCCGAATCGGGTTGTTGTGGGCATCCACCGCCGACTTCGTCGAGGCAGCGCTCGCATTTCTCGGCCGCGCCGATGCCCGGGTCGGAGTCAGCTCCACATTCACCCGGCCTGCGGGGACGAGCGCCGCCGTCGAGCAGGCCCGTGTCGCCCGCCGGTGCGCGGGACTTGGTGGTAGCACGGTCACGCGATACGAGTCCGTGCCCGTCTCGCTGCTGCTGGTCAGTGCGCCGGAAGCGAGCAAGCTTGCGGCGGGCCAGATTCTCGGACCGGTGCTGGCGCTGCCGCCGGAGGAGCAGGACAGTCTGCTCTCCACACTCGACGCGTGGTTCGCCTGCCACGGCTCCACCACTGCGGCCGCCGCGCAGCTGCACTACCACCGCAACACCGTGCTGTACCGGTTGCGCAGGATCCACAGCCTCACCGGGCGGAACTTCTCGGATCCCATCGACGCCGCCGAACTTTATGTCGGCCTGCGGGCGCATCAACTGCTCGCTTCCTGAAATCGAGTCCCCGAACACGTCGCAGGCCCGACAATGAGTGCCAGTCGGCCGTCGTAGCCCGGGATGCCGGGCAGTGGGGCAGTGCAATGGGATTCGTCATCGGATTTGCGCCGTGGATCGTCTACTGGATTCTCGTGGGCAACACGGGGTTCGTCACTGCAGTCGCTGTCGCGTTCGGTATCGCACTGGCCGGGCAGGTGCTGCAACGGGCGCGCCGTCAACCGTGGCGCACTCTCGAAGTGGGCACCGTTGCCGTTTTCGCGCTGCTGCTCATTGCCGCCCTCCTCGTCGACGACGCCGTTCTGGCGCGATGGTTGCAGCCGCTGAGCAACTTCGGGCTCTTCGCGATCGCCGCGGTCGGCCTACTGGTGGGACGGCCGTTCGTTCGCGAATATGCGGTGGGAAGCGTCGACGCCGCGACAGCCGCAGGCGGCGGCTTCCGGTACGTCACCACGGCGATGACCTGGATGTGGGTGGCCGCATTCGGTGCGATGACGCTGGTGTCGCTGATACCGCCGATCGTCGATGGTGACGCAACCATGCGCGATGACGGGGACACCCTGTCGATCGTCTGCTACTGGGTTCTGCCCTACACGCTGATGGGTGTGGCCGGGTTGGTCTCGGCGATGTTTCCCGGGTGGTTCGACAAGACGTCGCATCTTCTCGCGAAGCAGTCCTCGATGGAGCCGACGGTGGTATCGCAACCGTCGCCGCCCGAGGACCGGGCGGAAGGGAGCCTGGTCCTCGACGTCGTCGAGGATTCCCGCCACGATCAACCCTTCGCGGTCGCCGTCCGCGGCGCGGAGCCGGGTGCCGCGCTCACTGTCCGGACCACAGGAACGGATCTCTTCGGCTCGCGGTGGCGTTCGGAGGCAATGTTCGTGGTCCCTGCCGACGGAACCGTCGACGTCGCCTCGCGGGCACCGGTGCGCGGCGACTGGGATGTCGCAGACAGCGACGCTCCGCTGTGGGCGATGCGGTCCGTGTCGGACGATCGCGTACCCGACCTGTTCGTGCCCCCGGCCGGTCCATGGAACGTCACGGTCGACGTCACGTCTGCGCGGGGAAGGGTGCGGCGGACCGTGATTCGCCGCGCTGCCGCCCCGGGCGTCACGGTCACCGAACGGGAGGTCGACGGCCGCCCCGCGCTCCTCGCCTTACCCGCCGGCGACGCGCCCGCCGCGGGGTGGCCGGGAGTCGTGTGTTTCGGTGGCTCCGAGGGTGGCGTCGACTCGCAGCGCTCCAACCTGGAGATGCTCGCATCACACGGCTGGGCCGCGCTGGCGTATTCGTGGGTCGACGAGTCGGGCACGGAGCCGACATTGGTCGACATCCCGCTCGAACGGTTCGCGACTGCGGTCACGTTCCTGCGGACACTCGCACAGGTGGACGGGGATCGCGTAATCGCCGTCGGTACGTCCCGCGGTGCGGAAGGACTGCTCGCCGCCGCCTGCGACGGATTGATCGACGTGAATGGTCTCGTACTGACGAGCCCGAGTTCGGTGTCGTGGCAAGCAATCGGACCCGAGGGAGAAATCCCCGATACGCCGTCGTGGACGCGTCGCGGCCGGGCAGTCCCCTGGGCGCCGCTCCCCGGCGGGACCCTGATGCCGCAGCTCATCCGGAACGCGTGGCACGCCCACCGCGACATCGCCGCGGGGCGGCCCAGCCTGCTTCGGCTCGGCACCGCCTACCGTGCCGGTTTCGCCGCCGCACCAGCGAATTCGACATTGCACTCCGAGCGTGTCGCAGCGCCGCTCCTGTGCCTGACCGGTGAGAACGACGAGCTCTGGCCATCGGCCGACATGGCCACCGCCCTTCTGGCGCGGCGCTCGGAACGACACGACGAGCACCGGTGCTTTCCCGGCGCCGGCCACCTGGTTCGGTGGGGAATGTTTCCGTCGGATGCCCAGTGGACCGGTGGCATCGCCCTCGGCGGGGGCGGCATCGGGCAGGCGCGGGCCCAACGCGAAGCGATACAGTGCGTCCTTGGTTTCCTGTCCCGCACGGCCGCCACGACAAGTGCCTGATGGGCACCGGAGGCGGGAATACCGCACCCTCGGACCGCGTCGTCGGATCGATCGTCGACATGGCAGGAGTCTCGCGGGCCAAAGTGTTTCCGCGTTCACGGTTGTCGGCCTTCGCCGAAGCGGGGGCGGGGGCGTCATCGAGCTGGAGTGTGTTTTGCGTCGACGACCATCTCGCGTTCACGCCCTCCTTCTCCGTGACCGGCGATCTTCGGCTCCGCATCGACCCCGACGAGGTCCGGGACCTCGGCAACGGCACGTACTGGGGTCCGGCGGATCTGTGCGAGCAGGACGGAACACCGTCGGAGGCGTGCACCCGGGGCGCGCTGCGGCGGGTGACGACGCGGCTGGCGGAGTCCGGTCTGAGCGCACGAACCGGCCACGAGATCGAGTTCACGCTCCTCGACGCGGCGAGCACCGAAGAATGGTCGGCGTACGGCCTCAATGCCGTTCTCGCGCAGGAAGAATTCTTCGAACGGCTGCTGGCGGCGGCGTCGAGCGCGGAGCTGCCGATCGAACAGGTCCACGCCGAGGCTGGGCTGAGTCAATTCGAGGTGTCGCTCGCCCCCACGGGTCCCGTCGAGGCGGCCGACAATGCGGTGCTGGCCCGCGCCCTGATCAGCCGGGTCGCGCGCGTTCAGGGACTCCGGGCGTCGTTCTCACCCATGCCCGTCGCAGGTGGGGCGGGTAACGGTGCCCATCAGCACGTGTCGTTCACCGAACGCGGCCTGCCGATCCTGTCGGGAGGGCCGGGCCTGCACGGGCTGACTCCCGCCGGTGGCGCCGCGGTCGCCGGGATTCTGCGGGCGCTACCCGAGTTCACGGCCGTTCTCACCGGGTCGGTGCTGTCGCACCTGCGTTTGCGCCCAGGCATGTGGTCGGGAGTGTTCCGCTGCTGGGGCCTGGAGAACCGCGAGGCAGCCGTCCGCCTCTGCGCGGCCACTGCCGGGAATCCGCACGGCGCGAACCTGGAGATCAAACCTATCGACCCGTCCGCGAACCCGTATTTGAGTAGCGCCGCCATTCTCGGTGCCGCCCACGACGGCATCACCGGCGCGCTTGCGCTCCCGGGCGAGGTGTCGGTCGACCCCGCGGACTTGTCCGGCACCCACGCCGTCGATCTTCTCCCGACGCTGTCGTCCGACATGCTCGGAGCATTCGAGTCGTCGGCGCTCGCGCGCGACCTGTTCGGGCCGCTGGTCATGGAAGCGCTCGTGGCGGTCAGGGGTTACGAGCACGCCGAATACCGGGCGAAACCGGTCGACGAGGTCGCGCAACTTTTCCGGTACGCGTGGACGTCCTAGTCAGTTGCGGAACTCCGGATGCGGAACCGCGGTCACACGTTCGTGTGAGGACGTCCGCTATTCTTTGACGGTCGCCGAGCGTGTCGGTGACCCGGGTCCGGGGGTGGGCCTCGATGCGGATATCAGGGGGAGAATTCGTTGTCAGAGGGCGATATGACGTGGCCGGACAGTGTCATTGCGTCGCTGGACGGGACCGGTGCGACGCAGCTTCCGCTGGACACCGTCCCCGGGTTGCCGCCGATACTCGGCGGACCGGACGTTGCGGTTGTCACGGTCGACCCCGACATGCTGTGTGCGATGTCCACTGCGCTCGGCAGCATTGCGCGTGAGGTCGAGGCGTTGGGTGGCCGCCGTAGCTTCGAGCATGCGGTTCGGGCCGTCGAGGGGTCCGACACAGCGGCGGCGTGCCGTGACGCCGGCGACGTCCTCGCGTCCGCGCTGGGAGTCGCGGCCAGTCGCATCGACGAAATGGCGTTCATCGCGGGTGACGGGGCCGAGAATTACGAGGTCACCGACACGTCGTTCGCGTCGCAGTTGTCGGCGATGGGGGAGATGTGATTCCGCGTAGGTCGCAACTGCATGTCTGGAATCCGCGGGATCTCACACTGGCGGGCGAGGAAATCGGACGGACCGCCGAAGACACGCGAACCCGGGCGGACGACGTCCAGCGTGCTGTCGCGGATCTGGGCCGGAACGACGACTGGCGCGGTCCGGCGCAGGCGGCTGCCGAGCAGCGAGCGAACAGTGAACGCACGGAAATCCGACGGCTCGCCGACGATCTGGAAGATCTGTCGAACGCACTCGTCGGTGGGGCCGATCGCCTCAGCCATGCGCGGGACTATGTCGCCACCGTGATCGACAAGGCGGCAACCGACGGATTCACCGTCTCCGACGACTGGCAGATCGTCAGCCCGCCGACGACGATGAGCGAGGCCGCGGCCGCCGAACATGCCGACCTGATGGAGTACTGGCGCAGCCAACTCAGTGGAGCGCTGACGGACCTCGACACCGCCGATCGGGACATGGCGACGGCGATCCGGGACGCGCTCGGCGCCGTGGCGGCGAGTGCCCCGGCGTCCGCGGGCCTGTCGGGGCACGAGGGCACCGCGCTGGGCGAGCAGGTTGCGCGAGCCGGTTCCGACATTCCGCAGGACGTCCGTGACCGTGTTGCCCGGGAAATCGCGGCCGCACGGCTCACTCCCGAACAAGTGAAGACGCTGGCCGACGGCGGCAAGGTCACCGATCTTCCACAGGGAACGATCGACTTCCTGCAGCAGTTCTATACGGCGGCCGGCAAGGATGGCTTCCTCGCCCTGTCCGAGCAGTACAGCGAGAACGGACGCACCGTGGCCGCCAGCGCCCTGTCCAACGGTCTCGCCGTGGTGTCGAACTACAACATAGGCAGTGCCGGCGGAGACGTCGGTGGTCGGAGCCACATCCCCGAAAGCCTTCGAGGGCTGTTCGAGGGCCCGGTGACGTCGACCGGCAACCTCACGAAGGGCGCGCAGGACGCTCCGCAACCGTCCTTGGTCGTCAACAACGGTGACGACCTGGCACGCTTCACCAAAGCCTTCGGCCTCGCGGATCCGGGCGTTCAGCAGGGCAGTGAGCTGAGTGAGAGCCTCCTCTCCCGTGCCGGCGAGATCGCCTCGGCCACCAACGACAAGAGTCTCTTGATCGGCGACTCGTTCGACCACAACACGCTGGGTCGCGACAGCGTCGACACCCTCCTGCAGGACATGGTCGGCGTCGGTGGTCGCGATCATGTCGCGGTCCACAACATCCTGTCCGGCGAAGGCATGCCGGCCGACTACAACCGCGACGACGTCATCATGCCTCTGCTGCAACGTGATTGGGTCGATGGCGGCGAACAGAAGGTGGCCGGAATGTTCGACTGGATCGCCGACGACGCAAGGCCCTCCGATCCGTCCGATCCCGGCGAAATATTCCGGTCGCGACAGGCCGGCGAATCGGCATTCGGACTCGCACAGATCCTCGCCGCGAACGACGCCGAGCTACTCGACATCCCGGGGATGAAGGGACAGGCGATCGGTGAGGTGAACCCTGAAATAACGCAGGCGTTGGGCGCAACGCTCGCACCCTACATCGGCAATATGGTGGGGGTACCCGGCGACTTCGCAGGCACTTCGGGTTTCACTAGCTCGACCGGTGGAGAATTCGGGCTCGAGAACGCGCCCCGCCTCTTTTCGGTGATCGACTCCAACGCCGATGCGGCAAGCTACTTCAACGCGCAAGCGTTCGGAATGTCGGCCCAGCTCGAGCAAGCGTGGGCGTTGGATTCACCTGCTCCTCATATCTCGCACGATCAATACGGATGGTGGGCAGGAAGCATTCAGGGCGTCGTAGATAAAGGATTCGACCTCGAGTTCGCCGACCGATCTGGGGACGAAGCGTCAAGTACTTCGTCCGGGTTCGAGAACAAAGGCGTTGCCTACGACACCATCAGAACAGTTGTGACTAAAGGCGTCGAGTTCATTCCTGGTGCCGGCCCCCTGATATCGAGTGGGATCGATCTTGCGGATCCGGCATTCAAAAGCGCGGTGATGGGCGCGGTGCCCGATAATACTGCGCAGCAGAACACTCAATTCTCCGATGAGTCGCACCTCGCGAAGCAGTACTACCAAATTGCCCTGGGGATTCAGTCGGCGAATGGTGGAGTGCTTGATCCCTACGAGGGTCTGGACAGATTCCGCGACGGGGAGAACGGCCCCTTGCTGTCATACAACGAGATCGCGGGTGACCGCCCCGATTCGAATCTCCCGGTTCTCGGTGCGAACCTTTCCAGTTACATCGTCGAATCGGGATACACGGGATTGGGTGAGTTCATAGACCAACTGAACGCAGGGCGTGAATACGTTCAGAATGCGACGTACGGCCAGTGAAGAGACGTTTGATCGCCGTAGCGGTCACGGCATCCGTGCTGGCAGCAGGGTGCGGATCGAGTGGGTCGGAGCCCGAGCCACCAGCGGTCGAGACGGCCTCGAGGTACTCGGTTCCCGACAATGTGGGCTTCAATTATCGGTGGTCGGCTGATCCCGGCATCGATCTGCACAGCCGTCAGGCGACGGTTGTTCGCGCGTATGTGGAGTCCTATTACCTCTCGATCGACAGCAATTCTCTCTCGGCCGCGTATCCCGGATTCGCCGAGGCGGTTCCCCAGCGCAAGCGAGCCGACTTCGACCACCCTGTCGACCCGACCGAGCGGCGGTACGTCGGCACCCAGTTCCAACACCTGATGTGGATGATGAAGACCGAACGTGGTTGGTTCGCCACGATCTGCACGGGCGAGTACTCGGTGATGGAAGTGGGTCAGGACGAGAAGTTCTACAACATCGGGTCGAAGTATGTGAATGCGGAGACCGTGGAACTGATCGCACCGAATGACACGTCAGCGACGTCGGTGAGGTCCTACGGACCGGAACGCGCGCCCACCATCAACGTGTTCGATGGTTGGACACTTGCCGAGCATGTGAAGGGCGCGCGCGATCAGAACGCTTATGCCGAGTGCGACTCACGGATGCCGGATGCGAGGGGTGTGCGACCGCAGAATGTGAACCTCCCACACGACACCCCCTACCCGACGCTTGCTCCGTATCCGGGGTGGCCGCGGTACGACGAGAGCTGACGGCCGGCCCCGACCGCCGGTGGAAGGGCACCGTCACCGCCGCGTTCGCCCGGTCCTATCCTCGACTGCGGCCCCTGTGCTCGGCGGGGGTTCCTGGGAGTGATCGGACGGTATGAAGTGGGCAGCAGAAACGGCGTCGTCTACGCAGACGACCTCGCGGTGGGTGACAGGTTCGAGCTGGGCTCGTACACGGTGACCGAGCAGGAGCTGGTGGAATTCGCCGGCCAATGGGATCCGCAGTCTTTTCACATCGATCGCGAATCTGCAGAGGGCGGATATTTCGGCGGGTTGATCGCCAGCGGTGTGCATACGATCGCGATCTGCCAGCGACTGACCGTGACCAGTCTCTACAACGACTGGAGCGTCATCGCCGGCAAATGCTTCCGGAACGTCAACTTCCTCCGCCCGGTCCGACCGGGGGAGGTCCTCACCGGGTCCATGCTGATCGACAATGTCGTGCTGGACGACCGCGGGCGCGGCCTGGTGACTGCCGCCGCCGAGATCGTCAACGGGGACGGCCAGCCGATGCTCACGATGGTCACCGAGATGTTCATGCGCAGCAGGCCCTGACAGGAATTCCCAGGGAATTTTCGCCGCAAAGGATTGTTTGTCGATTCTTTGGGTATCGCCCATGGGCAGAGTCACCTACCTATGGAGGCATCATGAAGGTCGGCATCAGATTGGCCGCGGTCGCGGTGTGTGCAGCTGCGCTCGGTGTGGGAACCACCGGCGTTGCGTGGGGCGACGCTCTCGACTCGGCTGTGGTCCCGGTTCGAGCACCGGATGTAGTGCAGCCATTGCCCCCCGGAGTTCCGCAGTACGGCCCCGCCGGTTGTGACGACTGGGCAGAACCGTACGAGAACAACGTCCCGGCCTGGGGTGCCGACCCGTACAACCAATACGACAACTGGTGCGACGGCCCCGACGACGGCATCCCGCAGCCCGCCACCTACAACGGTGACGAGGGCGGCGGCGACTCCCCGAACGAACCGTAACCTCGGCTCGGTCCCGACGCGCCCCGGCAGTTTCCGGGCCGGGGCGGCGACGTCATGCGCCGGAGGGAGGTTGGTGTAGTCCGAACGCGGATCCCTGGTCGTCGTGGCAGAGCGTGAATCGTCCGAACCGTGCCACCGACTCGGGCTCTTCTCCGAGGTCGACCGCATCGACCGTCCCTCCGAGCGCCAGGACCTTCTGTTTCGCGGCGTCGAGGTCAGCTACCCGGAAGAACACGTACGGGCCCGCGCCCGGGTCGCCGCCGTGGATGCCGCCCGGAACATTGGGCGTGTTGATCGCGTATCCGGACCCGCCTGGACCGGGTTCGAACTGCCAGCCGAACAGCGCCGAATAGAACTTTCGGCCCTGTTCGGCGTCGGCCACACCCAACTCGAAAAACGACACGTCACCTGACATGAGCACTCCTCCGTCCGAGATCGTGGAGGTGACGCTACGCCGGGCGACCGACTTCCGGACCGGCCTCGGCAGTCGAGTGACGGTGTCGTGAACTGTCACCGGGTGGCATTTCGGCTCCCCTAGGGTGGGTGGTGCGCGTGGCGCGGCGACCGCATCCTTGACGAAACCGATTCCAAACGATCCCGATCTCCGACGGTCGGCATCACGGATTTCACATCCCGGTCGGGTTTCGAAATGGAGGAACAGATGTCGCCCTATTGCCGTGTCGTTTCCGTGGCGGAAAGCTCGAAAGCACGAGTGGACCGCCTCGAGGGAAGCAAGCTGGAGGAGGACGGCTACGTACTCGTCCGCGACGTGGCCGATCGAGTCGCCGCCGCCGAAGTGGTTGGCTCCCTTGGGAATTTGGTACCGCAGTACAACGGCCATCTCACGCATGACGTGACCTATCGGCCGGGAAACGATCACCGGGCGTACTCGCAAAGCGCGAACACGATTCTGGCGCACACCGAGGCTCCCGGATGGGATCCGAGCCCCGCCTATCTCGCGTTGTTCTGTCACCGCCAGGCGCGCTGCGGGGGAGGGCACACCGACCTCCTCGACGTACGGCACTTGGTCGAGGCCCTCGAACCGGCCGAGCTCGCGCTGATGACCGACGCCGAGCTGGTATTTCCGGGTCCGGACGGCGGAGTGCAGACCACCATGCTGGGCTCGGACGCCACCGGGCGCACTGTCCTGCGGTTCAGCTACAACCTGCTCACCGCCGCCGACTACGATCCCCACCGCGACGCCGACATCGACGACTCCCTGCTGCCGCTCGGTCAGGCCGGCCGCAGGTTGGCGCACCGCGTCAGCGACCTGTTCCACACGCTGCGCACGCGTGTGCTGATCCCGGAGAACGCGCTGCTCATCTGGGACAACCAGCGCATGTTGCACGCGCGGTCGGAGTACGCCGACCGCACCCGTCACCTCACTCGTTTCTGGGCCGACGACCGGAGCCGCGCATGACCATCGACGACCTTCAACTGCAACGCTCCGATGCCGATGGGCTGGTGCACTTTCCGGGACTGCCGGCGTTCGACCCCGCCGACGAAACCGAGAACGCCATTATCCGCCGCCTCGCGGGGAACTGGCACCGGCGGTCGACGGTGAAGCGCGACGAGCCCGACCTCGACGAGCTGTTCGTTGCCGGCCGGGCGGACTATCCGGAGAAACTCGTGCCGTTCCGCGCCCACCCGACGTGGCAGGCGATGCCCGATGCGATGCGGTCGCGGCTGCTGAGCTGGGCGTGGATCGCCTACAACCGGCACACGGTGCTGGCCGAGCAACGTGTCGCCAACCCGGCATTTGCGCTGGTAATGGACGGTGAATTTCCCGGACTCGGTGGCCCGGATTTGGAGATCGCGCTCGCCCAGGCCATGGTCGACGAGCAGTACCACTCCCTGATGCACATCAATGCGAGCGCGCTGACGAGACGCAAACGGGGGCACCTGTTCCCCGACAGCGCGCTTCCCGAGTCGCATACCTCCCGCATGCACAGTCGTTTGCGGGACGAGGCCGCGGAGCGCTGGCAGCGGAGCCTCACCACCTTGGCGTTTGCCACCGTCTCCGAAATTTCGATCAACGCGTACCTCGATCTTCTTGCCGGCGATCGGGACATTCAGGTGGTCAATTCCACTACCGCGCAACTGCACAACCGGGACGAGTACTGCCATGCGTCGATTTCCGACGAGATGGCGAAGCTCGTGTACGACGTGCTGGACGCCGAGAAGCGCCGCTTCTTCCTCGACATGCTCGTGGCAGGGCTGGAGGCGTTCGTGGCCACCGACTATTCCACTTGGGAGGCGATCTTGCGGATCGAGCGGGTGCCGGGCTGGGAGCGGATGGTCGCCGACGTTCGCTCCGAGAGTTCCGCGGCGCGGCTCGTGCGCGACTACAGCGGCCTCCACTCGCTGATGTCGGACATGGATGTCCTCGGGGAAGTCGACTTCGACTGGGGCCTGGCGGTGACGAACACATGACACTCGCCCTCGATACCCACACGGCCCTCAACCCGCGGTCGATCAGCGGCGACCGGCTACGCAAGCTCGTCGTCGAACGCACCGGCGACCCGGTCCTCGCACACGAGGCACACGTGGTGTCCCAGGTACTGCCGTTCAAGGTCAGCAGCTACGTGGTGGACGAACTGATCGACTGGGACCGTGCACCCGACGACCCGATCTACCGCCTGACCTTTCCGCACCGCGACATGCTCGAACCCGAACATTTCGCGGTGATCGAACAGGCGGTGGTGCAGGGCGACCGGGGCGGAATCCGCAAGGCGGCCGACACGGTTCGCGGCTCCCTCAACCCACACCCCGGCGACCAGATGACCATGAACGTTCCCCAGCACGACGACATCGACGGCTCGGGGATGCAACACAAATATGCCGAGACACTGCTGGTGTTTCCCCGCCAGGGACAGACCTGCCACAGCTACTGCGGCTACTGCTTCCGCTGGGCCCAATTCGTGGACCAGCCCGACCTCAGGATGGCCGTGTCCGGGCCGGAGGCGATGACCCGGTACCTCGATCGGCATCCGATGATCACCGACGTCCTGTTGACCGGCGGCGACCCGCTGGTCATGCGGACCGATCTGCTGGCGTCCTACCTCGAGCCCCTTCTCGAACCCGAACGCGCACACGTCGACACGGTCCGGATCGGAACGAAGGCCGTGTCGTTCTGGCCCTACCGCCTGCTGGCCGGACCCGAAGCGGACAGCGTGCTGCGGTTACTCGAGCGGCTGACTGCAGCGGGTAAGCACGTCGCGGTGATGCTGCACCTGTCCCATGTCGCGGAGCTGCAGACCGATGCGGCCAAGGCGGCGCTCGCTCGATTGGCGTCGACGGGAGCGGTGCTGCGCGCCCAGGCGCCGGTGGTGCGTCACGTCAACGACGACCCGCGTGTGTGGGCAGACCTGTGGCAGGCGCAGGTGCGTCACAACTTGGTGCCGTACTACATGTTCGTCGAGCGGGACACCGGCGCCCGGCCGTATTACGGTCTGCCGCTGGCCAGGGCTTACGACATCTATCGCGAAGCGCTGCAACAAGTCTCCGGTCTCGGCCGGACCGCACGCGGACCGGTGATGTCGGCATCACCCGGAAAGGTCGTGATCGACGGCGTCGTCGAGCTGGACGGCGGACGCGCGTTCGCACTGCGTTACCTGCAGGCACGCAATCCGGAGATGGTCGGCAGGCCGTTCTTCGCCGCATACGACGAGCACGCGCAGTGGTGGGACGAATTACGCCCGTACGGCCCGCGCGACCGCGAATTCTTCGGGGGACTCTTGTGAGAGTCACTGCGCATGAAATCAGCTTGACGCAGAGGCACGTGTGGCGTTCGGCCAGGGAAGCGATCCCGGTCCAGCGGGCCCTCGTGGTCGAGGTCGAACAGGACGGTGTCACGGGATTCGGTGAGGCTTCCGCTTTCATGACCGCCCACTACAACTCCGGGGTGGACCAGCTCCACGCGGACCTGCGCCGGATCGCCCCGCTGCTGGCCGACCTCGGCCCCGGCGACCCGGTTGCCGTGTGGCGCGGGCTGTTCGCGGCGCTGCCCGATTCGCCGTTCGTCCTGGCCGCCCTCGATACCGCGGTGCACGACCTGCGGGCCCGGCTGCTCGGCGTGCCGCTGTGGCGGGCCCTCGCTCTGGACTCTCCGCAGGAATTGCGCTCGAGCTTCAGCATCGGGCTCGATGAGACCGAGACGATGGTCCACAAACTGTGCGAGCGGCCCGGATGGGCGGCGTACAAGATCAAACTTGCCGATCCGGGTGATCTCACCGTGCTCGAGGAACTCCGCCGCCACACGAGTGCGCCATTCTATGTGGACGGCAACTGCGGCTGGACGCTGTCTCGACTGCTCCCCGTTCTGCCCGCCCTGCAGGACCTCGGCGTGCAGTTGATCGAGCAGCCGTTTCCGCGGTCGGCGTGGTGGGACACGCGAATGCTGAAGGAGCACAGCCCGATCCCGGTGATCGCCGACGAGAGCATCACCTCGATGCAGGATTTCGCCGCGTGCGCCGAGGCGTTCGACGGTATCAACGTCAAACCGATGAAAGCCGGGGGCATCACCCCGTCCCTCGTGTTGCTGCGCCGGGCCCGCGAGCACGGTCTGCTCACCATGCTCGGTTGCATGCCCGAGTCGGTGGCCGGGGTGTCGGCCACCGCCCACCTGGGCGGATTGGCCGACTACCTCGACGTCGACGCCGTCGACCTGCTGGCCGTGAACACCGGCTTCGGGGTCTCGCTCGACGGTTCCGGCCGCGTCAGTCTCCCGGATCGGCCCGGGTCCGGTTACCTGCCCGACCCCACCGCCCACGGCTGGCGCGTTCGGCCGGTGAGCGCCGAAGAGGTACGACCGGTTCGCCACCGAGTGCTGCGGCCCGGGCAACCCCTGGCGACCTGCGCTTATCCCGAGGACTCTGCCAGCGGCGCCCGGCATTTCGCCGCCCTCGACGCAGGGCGCGTGGTCGGTGTGGCCTCGCTGTACGACGAGGATCCCGAGTACACCGTGCCGGGACTGGCCGCGGGCCGCGGCCGTCGCCTGCGCGGCATGGCCACCCTCGAGGAGGTCCGCGGCACCGGCGCGGGCAGCGCGCTTCTCCGCACCGTGCGCACCAACGCGGTGCTGTCCGGCGCCGACGCGCTGTGGTGCAACGCGCGCACCACCGCCGCGGGCTTCTATCTCGCACAAGGCTTCCGCGTTCTCGGACCCGAATACGACATCCCGGGCATCGGACCCCACGTCTTCATGTATTGGAGTGCTTCATGATCAACCCCACTCGATGGCCCGAGCAGCAGGCGCGCACCCTCGCCGCGCGGGCGTTCCGCGAGGCCGGTGTCCCGGCGGGCAACGCCGAGCAGGTCGCCGACGCCTTGGTCGATACCTCCCTGCGGGGCATCGACACTCACGGTCTGCGGCTGCTTCCGCAGTATCTCGACGAGCTCACGACCGGTGTCGCGAAGGCAACGGCCACGCCGACCGTGGTCTCGGACCGCGGGGCGGGCCTCCTGCTGGATGCGGACGGCGCGCTGGGCGTACTCGCCGGATTGGCCGCCGCCCGGCTGGCCGCCGAGCGAGCCCGGGAATTCGGTGTCGCGGCGGTGGGGGTGCGCAATTCCAACCACTTCGGTGCAGCGTCGGTGTACACCCGGCACCTGGCCCGGCACGGGCTGGTCGGTATCGCGGTGACCTCCGCCGCCTCGCGGGTGGCGCCGTTCGGCGGGGTTGAGCCGCTGTTCGGTACCGACCCGATCAGCGTGGCGGCCGGCGTCGGAGACGACGAGTTCGCGCTCGACATGGCCACCAGCCAGGTGTGCTTCGGTGAGGTGAAGCAGCGCCGGGCCGAGGGACGCCCACTGAACAGCGGCTGGGCGACCGACCTCTGCGGCCGTCCGACCGAGGTGCCCGAAGAGGCGTACGCACTGTCGCCGCTCGGCGGGTACAAGGGGCAGGGCCTCGCGATGGCGGTCACCCTCCTCGGGGCCGTGCTGACCGGATCACCGCCGGATTGGCGGCTCGCGCAGGTCGGCGACGGAACACCGGGCCGCAGTCGCGGCGTCGGTCACTTCGTCCTGGCGCTGGACCCGGGTGCCTTCAGCGGGCAGACCAGTTTCACCGCCGGACTGGTCGACCTTCTGGATACCGTCCGCGCGGTGACGCCGGCCACGGACGCCCCCGTGGTGGCGCCCGGCGATCCTCAGCGCGCCCACCAACGAGAACGGTCGGAGCGGGGAATACCGCTGGACGCGCGAACCGCGGAAGTGCTGGCCGGTCTGGCCGGGAACGTCGTTGCCGACCCGGAGAAGGAGATGGTCCGATGATTCTCGTGCTGATCAGCCCACGGGCTGCGGGGCTGCCGTTCGCCGCGTGGCTCCCCGAGGAGCGTGGACGGATGGTGGCGGTCTGCGCCGCGGGAGCGGAACCGGCCGAGGGATTCGCCGAGGTCATTCCGGTCGCCGACTACAGCGACGACGCCGCGGTGCTGCGTGCCGCTCGCGCTCTTGCGCGCTGGCACCGCCCGACCGCCGTGCTCGCCTTGGCCGAGGTCGACGTCGAGCGGGCCGCGGTGTTGCGCGGTGACCTCGGTCTGCCCGGACTCGACACCGGCACGGCGGCCGCCTACCGCGACAAAATCCTGATGAAGGAACTAGCCTGTGCGGCAGGACTGCTCGTGCCATCCTTCGCGTCGGTGTGCACCCCGGCCGACGTCACCGACTTCATGGCGGACCACCCGGGACGTGTGGTGGTCAAGCCGCGCAGTGGATCCGGTTCGTCCGGCGTGTACGTCCTCGATTCGCCCACACAGGCGGACGGCCTCGCCGACGACCTCGCGGCAACGCCGTACGAGGTCGAAGAGTTCGTCGACGGCGCGGTGCACCATGTAGACGCATTCCGGGTGGCCGGGCAACCGGTGGCGGCGGTCGCCTCCCGCTACACCGGCCAGGGATGCCTCGAACACTGGACCGACGCCCCGTTCGGCTCGCAGTCGGTCGATACCGCAGACCCACTCCATGCGCGCCTGGTGGAGGAGACCTGGCGACTCGTCGATGCACTCGCCTCGCCTCCCACGATCTGTGTGCACGCCGAATTCTTCGTCACCGGCAGCGGCGACATCGTCCTGTGCGAGGTGGCTGCCCGAATCGGCGGCGGCCCGATCCCGATCATGTTGCGGCACATCCTGGGAATCGACCCACGGCACCTGTGGGCGCGCGTGGAATGCGGCCTTCCCGTCGACGTGGACGCGGTACGCCGGCACGTCGCAGCGGCACCACACGCCGCGTTCTACGGCGTGCCACCCCGGCAGGGCCGGGTGCGGCGAATCCCCGACGCACCGCCCGGTGTTCACGACTTCACGGTGAACACCCACGTCGGGGACCACTGGAGCGCCAGCCGATACAGCGGGCGTAAGTCGGCGGACTTCCTCGCTTTCTGGGTGCTCACCGACTCGGACTTCACCGCTCTCGAGCGCCGGCTCGCCGCCACCGCCGACCGTGTTGCCGCCGAATTCGACTGGGACCGCGACGAAACGGAGAACGCAGCATGACCGGCAGCAGCACCCTCACCGGTGGCCTCACCGCCCACCTCCTTCCCTCCGGTGCCCGCCCGAGCGCTCTGGACTTCGCGGGCATCGCCGAGCCGGACATCATCTGGGAGGACGCGCGGTGGTGCCGGTTCGTCGAACGCACCGACCTGCACGAGGTTCGCTATCTCGAGGTGCGGGAGGACGGCCAGACCGTCGCCCTGGCTCCGCTGCTGTTCACCGCGCAGCCCGGTGGCCTGCTCTTCTACGATCCGCCCCGGCTGGTGGGAACCCCGGGTGCACTGGCCGAACCGGAGCTGCTCGACGAGACTGATCGGCAGCGCTGGGCCGAGCTCAGCGCAGCGCTGCCCGCCGCGCGCGAGGACCAGTATCCGTCGCTCGCGATCGCGACGTTCGGGAACCACCACGGGGTGGCGCATGCTCCCGGCCGCACGCACGACGAGCGCCAGGCCGTCATGGCCGTCCTGCCCGAGCTGCTTCAGCAAGCCGGCGACGAACTCGGCTGCCGCAGTGTGGCATTATTGTATGTCGGCGAGCCGGAATCCGAGGCTGTAGACCACTGCGCCTCCCGCGCCGGATACACGGCGGCACTGCTGGGCGCTGAGGGCGTGCAGGACCTGGCCGGTGACAGCTGGGCGGAGTACGTGGCGGGGCTGAGCAAACGCCGGCGTGTTCGGCTCCGCAAGGAGGTCGCGGACTACGAGCGGGCTGGCATGCGCACAGCGGTCCGGTGTGGACCGGAGGCACTCGACGACGAGGTGATCGCCCTCCAGGTCGCACACCGGGCCAAGTACGGACTGCCCGGCGGCGAGGACCGGGTTCGCCGCGACTTCGACGCCGTCCGCGAGGAATTGGGTGACGCGTGTGTCGTGCTGCGCGCCGAACGCGCGGATCGGCTGGTGGGTTTCGTGCTGTATCTACGCACCCGGGACACGCTGTTCGCGCGGACCGCGGGATTCGCCGCCGATGCTCGCGGTTGCTATCTCACGCTGACGTACCACGAGACGGCGAGGTGGGCCGTGGAGCACGGCATCCGTCATGTCCACTACGGCATGGCGGCCTACGAGGCCAAACATGCCCGCGGCTGCCGATTACACCCCCGCTGGGGCTGGTTCGCCTTCCGCGGCGCGGGCTCCGACATCTTATCCGAGACCCTCGCGCTGCAATCACAGAGCATCGAACGCCGGCTCGAACTGGTCGGTGCGCCCGCGGCGCCGGTCGCGTCCCGACACCTCACTGCCCCTACCGAACCGAAAGTGGAACGATGAAACTGACCCCGACCAGCACTGTATGGATGGACGGCGAGTTCGTCGCATGGGACGAGGCCCAGGTCCACGTGCTGACACCGAGCCTGCACTACGGATGGGGCGTCTACGAGGGCATCCGTGCCTATGACACGGAGAGCGGCCCCGCGGTGTTCCGGCTTCGCGATCACCTACGACGGCTCCACGACTCGGCCCGGGTGTATCTGATGGACCCGGGGTGGTCGGTGGACGAGCTCACCGAGGCCTCCCTCGAGTTGCTGCGCCGCACCGGCCTGGACTCCGGCTATCTGCGCCCGATCGTCTACCTCGGTTACGGCTCGATGGGCGTCGCTCCGGCGCTGGACAGCACCCGGGTGGCGATCGCGGCCTGGCCCTGGGGTTCCTACCTCGGCGAGTCCGCGGAACAGGACGGCTGTCGCCTGATGGTCAGCAGTTGGCAGCGCAACGGCATCCACGCCGTTCCGCCGCTCGCCAAAGCGACCGGCGCCTACGTCAATTCGGCACTGGCCAAGGTGGGCGCGCTGCGCGCCGGTTACGACGACGCGCTGATGCTCACCGCCACCGGTCACGTGGCCGAGGCGTCCGCAGCGAACATCTTCACCGTCCGCGACGACGTACTGATCACGCCGCCGATCAGCGACAACATCCTGCCCGGGATCACCAGGGACACCGTGATCACCCTCGCCCGGGATCTGGGGCTCACAGTGAAGGAGCAGAGCCTGACCCGCAGCGAACTCTACGTCGCCGATGAAGCGTTCCTCACCGGCACTGCGGCCGAGATCGTCCCGGTGGCGTCGGTCGACGACCGCCCGCTCGCCGCAGGTGGTTGCGGTCCGATCACCAAGCAGCTGCGCGACGTCTTCCACGACGTGGTCCGGGGGCGCGTACCCGCCTACCGACACTGGCTGGAGTTCACATGAACACACGTTCCCTGCTCTCGACCACCGACCAGGTCGCCGACGCTTGGACCGGTGGTGGCCTCGGTATCCTGGAAGGCTTGGTCGCCGACTTTGTCAGCGGGACAGAACAATCCAACGACACACCCACCGCTGTCGCTCGACGGGAGGAAGTCGCGGACCGGGTGGTGACCGTGCTGGGTGCGCGGGCATGGCACGCGCTGCCGGAGGCGTCTCACGGTCGGGCACGCCGCGCGGCACGGCGCGCCGTCGCGTACTCGCTCGCCGTGGATGTCGCTTCCGCCGGCGGGCCCACCGGTGCGCGGAGCGACTGCTGGGTGCTCACCGTCCACGCACTGGAACTGCTCACGGTGGCCGCGCATTTCGACGCCGTCACCGACCGGACCCGCGAGCTGCTCGGATCGGCGCCCGAAGGACGGTTGCTCGCCGCCTGGCAGATGGTGAACGACGGCCTCGCCGTCGTGGCTACCACACGCCACGAATGGGTCGGGGCAGATCCCGCGACCGTCGCTGCCGCGGGATGGGTGCTGGTGGACCGGATGAGCCGGTTACTGATCGCCGCAGCTCTGATCGCGCAGGCCAGATCGACCGTATTGCCCGCTCCGACAGTCGAACTGCTTGTCAACGCGGCACGCCGGTATGCCTGGAATCATGTGCGCGGCCCTGCGCCTGAGGCCGCCACCGCCACCCACGTGCACCGTTCGGCGGATCTCGTCCGAGCGTTCGCGACCCGGGGAATCCTCCCGTGAACCCGGGCCTACGGCGACTCGGTGGTGTGCTGCTTCCCGGCAGTCCTGCGGGTCGCACGCTGGCCGTCGGTGCCGGAATCGACTCGCTCGGTACCGGCATGTTCTTCGCGTCCTTCGCCCTGTACTTCATCGGCGTCGTCGGCCTCAGCGCCAATCAGATCGCCCTTGCGACCACCATGGCGGGTGCGCTCGCCCTGCTCGCCCCGGTGCCCCTGGGCCGGCTTGCCGACCGGGTGGGTCCGGCGCGGTTCTACGTCGCCCTGCTGGTGGTGCGCGGCCTCGGCTACGGCTGCTTTGCGCTTGTCTCCGACTTCACTGCCTACCTGCTGCTCACCGTGGTGCTCACCGCCGCCGACCGGTCGAGCAGTCCGATCCAGCAAGCCGTCATCACAGCCGTGATCGGCGGTCACGACCGCACCCGGACGATGGCCACCATCCGCGCTATCCGAAATGTGGGACTCACTGTCGGGTTCCTTCTGGCAGGCATCGTCTTCGCGACGGGCGCGCAGGCGGCCTTCACAGCGCTGTTCGTGGGAAACGGGATCTCCTTTCTCGCCGTCGCGGTGGCCGTGCGACTCGTCCTCCGCAGGACGGGAACGGTAGTGGAGCGCAAACCTTCTCGCGCCGACGAGGATCCGGCCGCGGCCACGGTGCGCTCACCACTGCGTGATCGGTGGTTCATGGTATTCACCGTCGGGAACGGCGTGCTGGCGCTGTACGACACGGTGCTGATCGTTCTGCTGCCGATCTGGATTCTCGAGTACACCGCGGTGCCGCTTGTATGGGTGCCGGTATTCATGGCCGTCAACACCGTGCTGACCGTGGTGCTGCAGGTGTATGTGGCCCGATTCGCCCACGGTACGGCCGCGGCCACTCGACTCCTGATCGCGACCGGAGCCCTGATGGCGATCGGCTGTGGATTGCTCGCACTGGGACACCTGGCCGCGACCCCTACCGCGGTGGTCGCCGTTCTGCTCGCGGTCGTAGTGCTATCCGTTGCCGAGAACGTCCACTCGGTGGCGGCGTGGGAGTTGTCGGCGGAACTGTCGCCGCAGCCTGCCATCGCCCGCTATCTCGGCGCGTTCAGTCTCGGAATGACCGGCCAGAAGGTGGTCGGCCCCACCCTCCTCGTCGTCGTCCTGCTGCCGGCAGGGCTGATCGCCTGGCCCGTCCTGGCCGGAACGTTCGGTGCCGCAGCCTTGGTCTCGCGGGCGGCGGCGCGTCGCTGCCACGCCGAACATGCACGCGCACAAACTCTTTCGGACGAACAGCTACCGGCGTCGCCACTCCAGAAAGCACGGTGAAAACATGACCGAACACGTCTTGGTCGTCGGCAGCGGCCGCGACCTTCCGAGCCGGGTCCGCAGCGCCCTCCCCGGCACGCAGACCTCCGTGATCTGCCGGCTCGACTTCGTTGCCAAGCTCCGGCAACTGACCGAGCACGCCCGGGTGATCGCCGTGCGGCACGATGCCCCGGACGAGGAATGGATAGCACTGGCCAGGGCGGCGCACGCCCGGCATCCGTTCACCCGCATCGCGACGTTCGGTGAACGCGATCAGGACCGCTGCGCCGCGATCGGCGAGGCGCTTGGCCTGACCACCCACTCGCGGCGCACGGTCGCGTTGATCCACGACAAAGACGCCATGCGCGCGCAGCTCCGGGACGCGGGCATCGACTCCACCGCCTCCGCCATCGTCGCCGACGTGGACGCACTGCACACGTTCGTGGGGGAACACGGCCTGCCCTGTGTCGTGAAACCGGTCTGCGGCGCGGGCAGCGCCGGGGTGGCCGTGATTCAGGAGGACGCTGCGCTCGCGGCGGCGTTCGAGCGCGCGGGAGGCAGCTTCGACGGCCTTCCGAACAGCGGCGTGCTGGTGGAGCAATTCCATGAGGGACCGCAATTCAGTGTCGAGGCGTTCTCGGAAAGCAGTGAACACCAGGTCGTCGCCATTACGCGCAAATTCTCCGACCCGGCCACCTTCGTCGAACTCGGCCACGTGGCACCGGCCGAACTTTCGGCGGCCGAGGAAGAACAGGTGCACACCTATGTGGAACGGCTGCTCGACGCACTCGGAGTGGAGTTCGGGGCCACGCACACCGAGATCGTCCTCGGATCCCAGGGACCGAGGGTCATCGAGACCCACGTGCGAATGGGAGGCGACGAGATTCCAGCTCTCGCCTTGGACGCCACCGGCGTCGACCTCGCCGACTGTGTCGTGCGCCAAACGGTAGGGGAGAAGGTTCTTCCGGGAATTCGGGCGGTTCTCGCCGAGGAGCGGCCCGGTCGGTGTTCCGCGATCTGGTTCGCGGCCGCCCCGGTTGCAGGAGTGCTCACGGAGGTCGGCGGCCTCGACGACGCCCGGAATGTCGACGGTGTGACCGAGGTGCAGTCGCTGGTCCGACCGGGCAGCAAAGTCGAGGTCCTGGAGTCGTCGGACTCGCGGGTGGCCTACGCACGGGCCCTCGGAGACACGGCCGAGCAGGCGCTCGTCGCCGCTCGCGAAGCTGTCGGCTGCCTCGAATTCCAGGTGCGGGTGGCGGCAGCGAACGTGGTGTCGGTGTGACGTGGGGTCGGACACGAGGAGTGCGAGCGACCTCGTCGCGGGTTGCGACTGAAAACCGATCGGTTTAGGGTGTGGATGTAAACTGATCGGTTTCAGAAGTCAGGGAGTCCAATGATGACGTCAACTCAGCGGGTGGCCCTCGTTACGGGTGCGTCATCCGGTATCGGGAGAGAATCGGCTCTCGCGCTGGTGAAGGCAGGTTTCACAGTTGTCGGTACCAGCCGCGACGCCTCGCGAAGCACCCCGCTCGACGGTGTGACGTTCTTCGACCTGGACGTGTCCGACGAAGCATCGGTCAGCGCCTTGGTTGAGCAGGTGATCGCACGGTTCGGGCGGATCGACGTCCTGGTCAACAACGCCGGCATCGGTTTGATGGGCGCGGCCGAGGAAAACTCCGTTGCACAGTCACGGGGCGTCTTCGATATCAACGTCTTCGGCGTGATGCGTATGACGAGGGCGGTACTGCCGCACATGCGAGCGCTGGGACGTGGGCGCATCATCAACCTTTCGTCGGTCTACGGGCTGATCCCGGGACCGTACCTGGCCGCCTACGTCGCGTCGAAGCATGCAGTCGAGGGCTACTCCGAATCTGTGGACCACGAGGTCCGCGAACACGGCGTGCGGGTCCTCCTGGTCGAGCCCGGTGGGACGAACACCGGGTTCGAGGCGAACAGTGCGCGGCCTGATTCGCCGTTGCCGGCCTACGAGAAGCAACGCCGGATCGCCGATCAGGTGCTTGCGACGTCGGTCGAAGGCGGCGACACCCCGGCCACCGTCGCACGCGCGGTCGTAGCGGCGGCGACGGATTCGAAGCCGAAGCAGCGCTATACCAGCGGCCCGCTGGCCTCACGTGTCAGCATGTTGCGCCGCTTCGCTCCAGTCCGGATCTTCGATACACAGATGCGCAAGTACCACCGCTTGACCAACTGATGCCTGCTCGGCATCACTTGGGATCTCGGCTCTCAGGATCAATTGACGCGGCAGTCGCGATCCGATTCGCCTTGTACTGAGGGAGCTACTTGGAGGCCGCCAGTTCCTCGGCGATTTCGATGTCGATTTCCTGCTCGGTCATTTCTCCGAACAGGTGATTGGTGAACATTTCTCGACTCGATCCCGTGGTGGTGGTCCGGTCGCTGGAGGCTCCAGCAGCGGCTCTACTGAATGTATCGCCGTGGGGTGCGCTGGTGTTTCACCCCAGCTCCGGGTTTTTTCAAGGTGGTCTGCGGGACCGGCGGTGTGCGCCGGACCCCGCTCATTCGCGCATTCCGTCGGCAAGCTCCAGAACGCGCCCGACGTATCGGCTCATGAATGTGTTGAACGCCAGTTGTGACAGTTCGGGGCACCCGGCCTTGCGGAAGAAGTGCTCCAAACCGACGAGTTCGGTGCCGATACAGACTCGTTGGTCATCGAGGTCGGCGAGCCGGTGTACGAGGCGCTCGAGTTCGTCGGCCTTGCTCATCACTTCGTCCATCGGACTTCACCTCGTACTCGATGCGATGGTGGTTTTTCGGTAGGGCGAGCGCGTCAGATGGGGGTCTTTCCGCGTCGCGACTCCGAGTCTACCAGCTATTCGAACGTGTGTGCGAATAGCTTGCCCGCATGCGAACGAGGCCTTCGGCACGGTGCCGTCGAGTGGTGTTCAGTTGTGGGCCGCGGCGCTCAATCGGTTATTGCACCGCATGGTTCCTGTGATCTTGCTGCACGTGCCTTCGCGGCCGAGCAGCGTTCGGCTCAGCAGTATCAAGCCCCAGGGGCCGATCACCCAGACCGGCCAGAAGTAGATCATGACGCCGGTGGCGAGCGAGATGATGCCCCAGATCACGATGTTGAGGCTCCCGGCGGCGAGCCAGGCAAGCCACTCGATGCGTTGGTGGCTCGGAAGACGCCGGCGCGCAGGCTGGGATGATCGGATCTGGCGCGGGGCAGGTGCGGGGGCGGCCGGAAGGTCGCGCAACACCTGACGTACCTGTGCTTGGGTGACCGACCGATACACCTGGGCTACCCGCTGGTCGAACTCCTCGATGGTGAGACGCCCAGCGGTGAGATGCCGGCCGAGTTCGTCGACGACCTTCTCGCGTTCGGAATCGGATATCCGGATGTTGTCCGCGTACTCCATCGGACCCTCCTCGGCGGTGACATTCCACTGTGGAATGTCGATGTCTTCTATGATCGATATGACACAGTGGAATGTCAACCCCTCACTTACGAAGGACGATGTCATGGCCGAACGCCCCCTCAATGCCACCGCCGCGTCGCTTCTCGGTTTCCTGCACGAGGGATCGAAGACGGGGTGGGACCTGGTGGTCACCGCCCAGGAACGCATCGGCAAGTTCTGGTCGATCACGACCAGCCAGGTGTATCGGGAGCTTGCTGCGATGGAGCGTGCCGGATTGATCGAGGCGGGGGAGCGGGGCACCCGCGAGCGCAAGCCCTACACCCTGACCGATGAGGGTCGGCGGGCGTTTGCGGACTGGATCGAACGCGACCCCGCAGCGGAGAACATTCGCTATCCATTGCTGCTCACCGTCGCATTCGGCGCGCATCTTCCGCCCGAGCGGTTGGACGCGATGCTGGACTCTCACCGCACCGCACATGAGCATCAGCTCGCCGAGTACGAGCGCGAGGCAGAAGTGCACACCTCCAACGAATATGCCTTGGCGACACTGGACTTCGGAATCGTGTACGAGCGCGCCGTCCTGGAATGGTTCGATCGCGTCGGCAAGCGGCTGGGGCGCGGGAGGCGGAGCCGCTGACGGCACTCCGAGCAACGTCGAACGTCGGGGTGGGAAGATCTGCACCCTGGGGTATCTGTGTGCCGGGCGAGCATTCTTCGACGATTGGAGTACGCATCCCCCAATCGCGCGAGCGAGGAAGAACGGGCTCACTATGCCAATCGCTGTCGACCAGGCACTTTTCACCCGCAAGGAGAGGCAAGCGCACGAGTACACAACTCCGTCGGCGCCGCCGACGACCGTGCCCGTCATCGAAGCAATTGCGACCGGTGTGCCTGACCTGGTCCTCGACCAATCCGTCGCAGCGGACTGGATGGCTGGGCAATTCTCCGATTCGGAGCAGCAAGCCCGAATCCGACGCATCTTCCGCAAGACCATGATCAACACGCGTCGATTCGCGGTCGACCCGCTTGCTCCTCGACCTCATGCGCCCAGCGGCACATCAGCGACGATCCAGGATCGGATGCACCTGTTCTATCGCCACGCCGTTCCGCTGGCGGTCGATGTGGCGCGGCGGGCGCTCGACGGTGTCGACCCGGCAGACCTCGGACTTCTCGTTTTCGCCACGAGCACCGGCGTCATCGCGCCCGGCGTTGATGTCGCGGTCATCGAAGAACTCGGACTGCCTCGGTCGGTCGCTCGCCTGGTGGTCAACTTCATGGGCTGCGCTGCAGCGATGAACGGAATTCGCACCGCCTCGGACTTTGTCCAGGCCAATCCGGACAAGAAGGCGATGGTCGTGTGCATTGAGCTCAACTCGGTGCATGTCTTCCCCATCGAGGACGTCGACGACGCGGTGATCCACAGTCTGTTTGGAGACGGCTGCGGCGCGGTAGTCATCGGGGCAAATCGACGGGCGGAGCAGGCCGAAGCCGGATCGATCGTCATTCGGGACACATTCACCCACCTCTTCGAGGCCACGGAAGACGGCATCACGGTCGGTGTCCACCACGACGGTATAAGGTGCGGGCTGTCCGAGAACGTCCCCAAGTACATCTACGATGGCGTTGCTCCCGTCGTCGGAGACGTTCTGCGCCGCAATGGATTGCAGCAGTCAGACGTCGATGTGTGGGCAATCCACCCGGGCGGGCCGAAGATCTTGCTCGAATCCGCGCGATCGCTCGGCCTTCCGGCTGCGGCCTCGGCGACGAGCTGGGCGGTTCTTGGTGAATACGGAAACATGTCGAGCGTCGCACTGATCTTCGTGCTCGAACGGATCGCCGGTCAGGCAGAGGCGAACAAGCCGATTTCGACGGGCGTCGCGTTCTCGTTCGCGCCAGGAATCACGATCGAGGGATTCGTCTTCGATGTCGTTCGCCAGTAACCATGCTTCTCTCGGCCATCCGGCCCGGTCGAGCGGGCCCGACCGCGGGTAGGGGGTCCTGTCGTGCGGTGCGTAGCTCACCCCCAGTGGGTGAGGTACCGGAAGCCCAGGCTCAGGCACGCTGAGATCGGGCAGTGCTGTGCACTCCGGGCCCAGCGGAGGACCGGGAGCGTTCCGACGACACGGAATAGGTTGTGAGTAGTCATGGTGGAGCGGCGTGAGGTTTTACCGATACCCGACCGGCAGCACCTCGGACTGATCACCTATGACGCGAAAGACCCGGACACCGCTTTCCCACCGATCCAACCTCTGCTTCCACCGGAGGACGCCCCGAACGTTCTGGTGATCCTCCTCGACGACGTGGGCTTCGGCGCCGCCAGCGCCTTCGGCGGCCCGGCACACACCCCGACCGCGGAGCGACTGCAACGGGGCGGCCTCACCTACAACCGCTTCCACACCACCGCCCTCTGCGCACCGACCCGAGCCGCGCTGCTCAGCGGCCGCAACCACCACTCGGTGGGGATGGGCATGATCACCGAAACCGCGACCTCGGCGCCGGGCTCGTCCGGGCTGCGGCCGAACACCAAGGCCGCACTGCCGATGACCCTGAAACTCAACGGTTACTCGACCGCCCAGTTCGGGAAGTGCCACGAGGTGCCGCCGTGGCAGACGTCCCCGATCGGGCCGTTCGATGCGTGGCCGACTGGCGGCGGTGGCTTCGAGCACTTCTACGGCTTCATCGGCGGCGAGAACAACCAGTACTATCCGGCGCTGTACGAGGGCGTGGCGCCGATCGAGGTGGACAAGACACCCGAGGACGGCTACCACCTCACCGAGGATCTCGCCGACCACGCCATCGACTGGATTCGGAGCCAGAAGTCGCTGGCCCCGAACAAACCGTTCTTCGTGTACTTCGCACCCGGGGCCACGCACGCCCCGCATCACGTGCCCCCGGAGTGGGCGGACAAGTACGCCGGCCAGTTCGCTGGCGGGTGGGACGCGCAACGCGAGTCGACTCTCGAGCAGCAGAAGCGGCGCGGTGTCGTCCCCGCCGACACCGAACTCACGGCGCGCCCGGACGCTATCCCCGGGTGGGAGGAGATGGACGACGCACTCAAACCGGTGCTGGAACGCCAGATGGAGGTGTACGCGGGATTCCTCGAGCACACGGACTTTCACGTCGGCCGCGTGATCGACGCGATCGAAACGATCGGCGCCCTCGACAACACCCTCGTCTACTACATCATCGGCGACAACGGTGCCTCCGCCGAAGGAACCATCAACGGCGCATTCAACGAGATGGCGAACTTCAACGGTCTCGCCGCCATCGAGACCCCGGAGTTCATGGCCGAGGTGAAGGACAAACTCGGCACCCCGGAGGCCTACAACCACTACTCGGTGGGCTGGGCGTGGGCAATGTGTGCGCCGTTCCAATGGACCAAGCAGGTCGCCTCGCACTGGGGTGGCACCCGCAACGGCACCATCGTCCACTGGCCCGCCGGGATCCGCAGCAAGGGAGAAGTTCGGTCGCAATTCACCCATGTCGTCGACGTGGCAGCGACGGTGCTCGAGGCCGCCGGACTTCCCGAGCCCACGTTCGTCAACGGGGTGCAGCAGGCCCCGCTCGAGGGCCCGAGCATGCTGTACAGCTTCGATCAGCCGGAGGCTCCGGAACGACACGACCTGCAGTACTTCGAGATGGCCGGTAACCGTGGCATCTACTACAAGGGCTGGAGCGCGGTCACCCGGCACAGCACCCCATGGCTGCCGAACGAGGTGCTGCCCGCGCTCGATGACGACGTGTGGGAACTCTACGACGGGTCGACCGACTGGTCGCAGGCCCATGACCTCGTCGCCGAGATGCCCGACAAACTTGCTGCACTGCAACGGCTCTGGTTGATCGAAGCGGTGAAGTTCAACGTTCTTCCCATCGACGACCGCCGCTTCGAACGGCTGAACCCGACCATCGCCGGCCGACCGCAACTCGTGACGGGAACCTCGCAGGTGTTGTTCCCGGGAATGAAGCGGCTCAGTGAACACAGCGTGATCGACATCAAGAACCGGTCGTTTTCGGTAACCGCGGCGATCGAGACGCCGAAGGACGGGCCCACCAACGGTGTCATCATCGCCCAGGGCGGTCGCTTCGGCGGCTGGGCTTTCTACGTCAGGGAGGGACGAGTGGCATTCGTCTACAACCTCCTCGGCATGAGCGAATTCGTCGTCGGGGCAACGGAAGACCTCGACACCGGCAGTCGCCAGGTCCGCGCCGAGTTCGCCTACGACGGGGGCGGTCTGGCGAAGGGCGGGACCGTCACCCTCTACATCGACGGCCGCAGCGTCGGCAGTGGCCGGGTCGACCAGACGCAACCGATGGTCTTCTCAGCAGACGAGACCACCGACATCGGCAACGACTACGGTATGCCGGTGAGCACCGACTACATCGGTGCCGCCAAGTTCAACGGGCGGATCGAGGTCGTGAAGATCGACGTCGGCGAAGACGACCACTCCCACCTCGTCGACCCCGCCGAAGTCGTCCGGGTCGCGACCTCCCGCCAGTAATCGGTCCAGCCATGACCTGGGCACTCCCCGCAATCGCTGCCATTCTGCTCGCCTACGCGGCGGTCTCCGGCCGGACTGCGGGCACGCCGATCACGGCCCCGATCGTCTTCACCATCGGCGGTCTGCTCCTCGGTGCAAGCACGGTCGGGCTGATCGACGTGCATCCCGCCGCCGAGACGGTGAAACTCCTCGCGGAGGTGACGCTCGCGCTGGTGCTTTTCTCGGACGCCTCCCGGGTCGACCTGTCAGCCCTCCGTGCCGAAATCGCCCTCCCCGCGCGTCTGCTCGGTATCGGCCTGCCACTGACCATCGCGGCCGGTTTCGGTGCGGCCCTTCTCTTGCTCGGTGATCTGGCGTGGCCCGAGGCGCTCTTGCTCGCGGTGATCCTCGCGCCGACCGACGCTGCTCTCGGCCAGGCCGTGGTCACCCTGCCGATCCTGCCGTCCCGAATACGGCAGGGTTTGAACGTCGAGAGCGGGCTCAACGACGGAATCTGCGTGCCGCTGTTCTTGATCGTGCTGGCGATCGCGCAGGCCGAGGCAGGGGCGATCGGCGGCGGCGCCGCGGCCCGGTTGGTCGCCGAGCAGATCGGTTACGGCATCATCGCGGGAATCGGTGCCGGGGCGATCGCGGCGGCGATCCTGGTGATAGCCGGCCGCCACCGCACGATCGACCCGTTGTGGGCTCAGACCGTCCCCTTGACGGCGGCCCTGCTCGCCTACACCGTCGCCGTGCCGTTGGGCGGTTCCGGTTTCATCGCTGCGTTTGTCGGCGGACTCACCTTCAACGCCATCCGCCACCGCGCCGAGGTCAACCGCGGCGACGGCGAGAGCAGTGACGGTGCCGACCTTCTCGACGAGGCCGGTGACCTGTTCAACGCGATCACCTTCATCGTTTTCGGTGCCGTGCTGCTCGGCCCCGCTCTCGGCAATCTGTCGTGGGCCGTGCTCGGCTACGCGGTCGTGAGTCTGACCGTCGTCCGGATGGTTCCCGTCGCGCTGTCGCTGGTCGGGACACGTCCGCGCGCCCCCACCGTCGCCTTCCTCGGATGGTTCGGGCCGCGCGGACTCGCGACCATCGTCTTCGTCATCCTCATCTTCGAAGAATCCGGCGAGCTGCCCCACGAGGAATTACTGCTGACCACCGCCGTCATCGCCATCGGACTTTCGGTACTCGCCCACGGACTCACTGCCGCGCCGCTGGCCGATCGCTATGCCACATGGTTCCGTCGCCACCCCCGAGGTGAGGGCCTCATGGCATCAGATCCTGGTCGATGACATGGCCGCACCGACTGGTCACCCACCGCCGAGGCCGACCACGGCGATCATCAGGGGCAGGAAGACAATGATCAGAATCGCACCGACGATGTCGAAGGTGATTCCGCTTCGGATCATCGTGGTAATTCGGACGGCTCCGGAGCCGTAGACCACGGCGTTCTGCGGCGTCGAGACCGGCAGCATGAATCCGAACGATGCGGCGAATGTGGCCGCGAGCGCAGGCACGAAGGGGTTGACCCCGGCCGCCAACGCCACCGGGATCACGATCGGCACCACGACCGCCGCCGACGCCGTGTTGCTCGTCGTCTCCGATACGGCGATGGCCAGCAGCACCGCGAACACGGTGATGGCGACGACGCTGGTCAGGCCTAGCGACTCCGCGACGGATGTGCCGATCGTCTCGGCAAGTCCGGTGTCGGCGAGCAGTGAGCCGAAAATGATGCCGCTACCGAACAGCACGATCGTGCCCCAGTCGATTTCTGCTGCGTCCCGCCAGGTCAGCGTGAACTCGCGTTTCTCCCAATCTGTCGGCAGCAGATAGAGCAACGCCGCTCCGAAGACCGCGACCATGCCCTCGTCGAGTCGGTCGCTGATCGTGCCGTAGAGGTCCGAGTCGTTGCCGGCGATCACCGCGACGACACCGGGCAGGATCCACAGCGTCACCGTGACTCCGAACGCGATGAGCGTGTTCTTCTCGGCACGCGACAACGGACCCATTTCTGCACGCTGCTCCGCCAGGTAGTCGGCGACGCCTTCGATGCGCCGGATCTCCGGTTTGTTGATGCGCAGCAGGATGATGGCGAGCGCGATGAACATCAGCAGGCAGATCGGGATGGCCATCACCATCCACTGCCCGAAGCTGATCCGCTCCCCGGTGGCCTCCTCGATGAGCCCGCGTCCGATCAGGTTGGGTGGGCTTCCGACCGGTGTCAGCAGCCCGCCCACGCTGGCGCTGTATGCGAGCATCAGCATGATCGCGGCACCCACCCGGACCCGCAGGGGGTCGAAGTCCTCGGCGACGACGCCGCGGCGCTGCATGAGCTTCGCGATGACGCCGAGGATCCCCAGGGCGGTGGGCAGCAGCATGGCCACGGTTGCGGTGTTGGATACGAACGCCGAGAGTCCGCACGTGATCGCACCGAACGCGACGATCACACCGGTGGTGGACTGGCCGACACGCGGCAGGGTCAGGATCCGAAACGCGAATCGCCGTGCGACGCCGTGTTTGAGCATCGCCTGGGCAAGGATGAACGCTCCGACGAACGTGAAGATCGTCGACGAGCCGAACGCGGCGAGCACCTCGTCGGCCGGCGCCACGCCCAGAAACACCACGATCGCCACCCCGAGCAGCCCGCCGATCGGGATCGGCACCGCCTCGGTCACCCACAACACGATGACGCCGAGCAGCACGCCTGCCAACGTCTGCTGGTTGGGCGGTATGTCAATCGGCAGGGCGAGGAAGACGATCGTGATCAGTGGCGCCAGAAAGAGCCCGATCGTGCGGCGGCCCTTCTCGAATCGCTCCTCGGCGGGTGAGAGCTGCTGTTCGCCGAGACTGCGATACGTGGTGTGCCCGAGCAACGCCTTGTCGACGTCGGTGCGATTGCCCTGGTTCTCGGTTGTCATGGTCCCTCCCCGGCACCGATCGGTACGGAAGTAGTACCCGTGAACGAGCGTGATAGTCGTGTCACGACCTGTTAACTCGGCACGACCGAGGCCTGCGACCAGTGTTGGGACCCGACCCGTCCTGGGACGACTCGGGTCCGGTCAACCGGCGGAGCCACCCGCGTAAGAAGCGCGCCGGCACCTTCGAGTCCGCGTCGGGGTCGTCCAGACACCGTGGGCGGTAGCAGAATCGGATTTGGTGATATTGCTCAGCTCAGCGCCTTCGCTTTGAGAGTGTCGTACTCGGCCTGGTTGATGGTGCCCGCGTCGAGGAGTGCTTTCGCGTCGGCGATCTGCTCGGCAGCCGACTTGCCGGCCACCTCCCTGATGTAACGGTCGGTTGCCTGCCTCGCCGAGTTGTGTGCCTCGAGCTGCCTTTCCGCGATCCCACGACCGCGGGCGATGAGATACACGAACGCAGTGATGTACGGCAGCACGATCAGAAAAATGATCCAGAGTGTTTTGGTGAACCCGGACATAGCGCGATCGCGGAACAGGTCACCGAAAATCTGGAACAGAATCATCAGGTAAGCGACGAACGCGAACACGACCACCGTGTACCACAGGAAGTCCCAGAATGAGTCCATCATGAGTTAGCTCCTTCGCGCTTATGGACTGCGCTCGTGTGCAGCCCGAAACGTGCACCACTTACCTGGTCAGCATCGTCCTTCGCGCCCGCGATTGTGCGTAGTTCCGCATAACGGGCAGCACGACGCACGCCGACATCGGGTTGCTCCTGCGACCGCACCGTGGTGTGCTTCTGCTCGTGGAAGGGAGACGATGAGATGGCCGTGACTTTCGTCTTGTTGCCCGGCGCCGGATCCGACTCGTGGTACTGGCACCGAGTCGTGCCCATTCTGACGGGCAATGGGCACGCCGCCATCACCGTCGACCTGCCGTACAGCGACGAGAGCGCAGGTCAATACGAGTTCGCCGACGTCGTCGTCAAGGCGTTCCGCGACGTCGAGGGTCCCGTCGTGCTCGTCGCACAGTCGATGTCGGCGTTCACCGCGGCGATCGTGTGTGAACGAACCGACGTCGACGTCGATCTGCTGGTCCTGGTAGCTCCGATGCTTCCGGCGCCCGGGGAGTCGGCGGGCGAGTGGTGGGCGAATACCGGGCAGTCCGCGGCGCAGCGTGCGTTCGCGGTCAGCGAGGGACGTGACCCGGCCGCCACCAACGATCTGCGGGAACTGTTCTTCCACGATGTGCCGGAAGAGCTCATCGAGGAAGCGTTCCAGGCCGAAGAGGTCGCCATGTCGGACACTCCGTTCGAGACGGTATGGCGGGCGGAGGAGTGGCCGCACGTGAAGACCCGTGTGATCGCGGGCAGTCGAGACCGCCTCTTCCCTGTCGACTTCATGAAACGGATCGTGCGGGAGCGTCTGGGCATTGCACCCGACGTGATCGATGCGGGACACCTGATCGCCTTGGCCCGCCCCCGGGAACTGGCCGCGGCGCTCGAGGGCTACGTCGAGGGCCTCTGATAATCACGGTGGCCGTCGCCGAGCGCTGACCCCTGAACCGCGGTTAGTCTGCCGAGAACGGCGCAATCCGTTCCCGAGGTCCGAACACATGGAGGTGCGAGACACGATGTCGTTGTCGGTATCAGGCGAGTTCGAGATCGAAGCAACCCCCGAACAGGTCATGCGTGCCCTTGTCGATGTGGAGCGGATCCCCGAGTGGTCGGCGGTGCACAAGGAAGTCGTCGTGGAGTCGCGGTTCGAGGACGGACGACCGCGGACCGTGCGGATGACACTCTCGGTGCTCGGTGTCTCGGACACCCAGTTGGCCGAGCACAAGTGGATCGACGACGAGCAGATGTCCTGGGTTCTCGTCGAGAGCGACAAGCAGCGGAGTCAGGAAGGCGAGTACCGCCTCACGCCCACGTCGCGCGGCACCTCTGTGCGGGTCACGATGTCGGTCGACCCGAAGATCCGGTTGCCCCAGGCGGTGCTGAGGCAGGGGCAGAAGCAGGCGATCCGGACCATCCGCAAGGGTCTGACGAAGTTCGTCGTCGACAACTACGTGTGATCAGCACGAGCGTGAGCGAGGGGACAGATGGCGGTCGAGGACAATCCCACACGCCTGGGGCGGTTGTCGGCACGACTTGCCGGAATTCGTGACGGCACCGACGACGACACGTTGTCGGCCGGCTTCCTGCTCGTGGCCACTGTTCTGGCGTTGGCGTGGGCGAACATCGGGACCACGTACGAGTCGTTCTGGCACACGCCGATCACCATTCAGGTCGGGGATTTCGGAATCAGTCTCGACCTGAAGCACTGGGTCAACGACGCATTGATGACGCTGTTCTTCTTCGTTGTCGGTCTCGAAGTGAAGCGGGAACTCACTATCGGCGAGCTCACCGACAGAGCGCGGGCCGCAGTGCCTCTGGTCGCCGCCATCGCCGGTCTGGCCTTGCCGGCTGCGCTGTTCCTCGCCCTCAACCCGAGCGGCGACGAGGCCGCCGCGTGGGGTGTGGTGGTGTCGACGGACACGGCGTTCGTGCTGGGTGCGCTGGCGCTCGTCGGACCGAGGTGCCCTGCGCGACTCCGCGTGTTCATCCTCACCCTTGCGGTCGCCGACGACATCGGCGCACTCGCCATCATCGCCTTCTTCTACACCGACAATCTGCGGCTCGGTCCGTTGGTGCTCGGTGCGGTGGGCCTACTGCTGATCATGCAGTTGCGTCGACTGGAGGTGTGGCGTGGAGTCGCCTACTTCATCGTCGCGGCCGGTACGTGGGTGGCCTTCTACGAATCCGGTGTCCATCCCACGCTCGTGGGCGTGTTGATCGCCCTGATCCTTCCCGTGTATCCGCCCAGGCGCCGCGAGGTGGAGCGGGCGGGCGAACTCACTCGCGCGTTTCGGCAATCACCGAACTCCGAGTACGCCCGGGCGGCACAGCTCGGTGTCCTGCGGGCTGTGTCCGTTAACGAGCGGCTCCTGCGGTTCTATCAGCCGTACACCGCTTTCCTCGTGGTGCCGATTTTTGCGCTCGCCAATGCCGGCGTGGTCGTCACCGGGCAGACCCTCGCCGACGCTGTGAGGTCGCCGCTGGCCTGGGGCATTGTGCTCGGCCTCGTGGTCGGCAAGTTCGTCGGCATCACCGCCTCCACCGCACTCTTCTCGAGAATGCGGCCGGGCAGCCTGCCACCCGGACTCAACTTGTCCCAGATCAGCGGCGGCAGCGCGCTGGCGGGCATCGGCTTCACGATCTCACTGTTCATCGTCGACCTCGCCATCGAATCGCCTGTCCTGGCGAACGATGCCCGCGTCGGCGTCCTGACGGCAGCGGTGATCGCCACCGTCCTCGGCTGGGCGCTGTTCCGGTTCTCGGACTGGCGCACGCCGCCGACCGAGGCGATCGGAACCACCCTTCTGCGGCCGGTGCAGCCGGGGCGTGATCACCTACGGGGACCGGTAGACGCACCGCTCACCTTGGTGGAGTACGGCGACTTCGAGTGCCCGTTCTGCACCAAGGCCACCGGCAGTATCCGTGACGTGCGCGCGCATTTCGGTGATGCGCTGCGCTACGTGTTCCGGCATCTGCCTCTCGACGAGGTGCATCCGCATGCGCGTTTCGCTGCCCATGCCGCGGAGGCGGCCGACCGGCAGGGCCGGTTCTGGGAGATGCACGATCACCTGTTCGCCAACAGTGATGCCCTCGATGAGGACGAAATATTTGGGTACGCGGCGGAACTGGGCTTGGATATGGAACGGTTCGAGGAGGAATTGCGCACCGGGGAGTACCTCCACCGCGTCGACGACGACGAACTCGACGCCCAGACCAGTGACTTCCGGCAGACACCGACGTTCTATCTCGGAGCCACGGGCACCGACCTCACCCGGCACACCGGACCTTTCGACGCAGCGACGCTTATTCGCCGGCTCGAAGAGGCACGGGACGCGCAAGGCGACTGATCTCAGTTTCCCCCGCGCCCGTTCTGCTTGTCCTTCTCCTTGTCCTTGTTATTGCCGTTCCCGCCGTTGTTTCCATTCCCATTCCCACTGTTGCCGTTCGGGTTCGGCGGTTCGGGGTTCTGTACCGGTGGGACAGGAACGGGAACGCCGACCGACACAGGTGGTGCAACCGGAAGTTCTTCGGTAACGGTCGGCGTCGGCATGGGTGTAGGAGCCTGACTCGACGTTGCCGGTGCCACAGCGGGACTTCCGCCACCGTCGTTATCGCGCGAGGCGATCGCCAGGGCGCCCACGATCACTGCTACCACGACAGCGGCGATCGCTGCCAGGATCAGCCCCGTCTTCCGTGTCCGACGCGGATCGGCCGGGGCGAGTGGAGCCGCGGACAGGGTGGCGGGCGCGAACGCCATGGTTCGAGGCGGCGCGCCCATCGGAGGGGGTGCCGGTACCGGCCCCGCACTGCCCAGAATTGCGTTGCGCATGGCCGCGGCGTCACCGAACCGATGCGCCGGATCGTGCGCCATCGCCTTCTCGACGGTGGACGCCAACTGGGGGTCGACGTCGGGTCGCACGTCGGTCAGCGGGGGAGCGCCCCCTGCCAGGATCGCGCGGGCCAGCGACAGAATGTTCTCGCCGACGAACGGGCGGCGTCCTGCGAGAGCCTCGTAGCCGACAACACCCACCGCATAGAGGTCGTCGGCGACGGTTGCCGGTTTCTCGGCGATGCGACCCGGGCTCAGGTAGGCGACGGTGCCCAGCACTTGACCCGATGTGGTGTGGCTGCTGTCTGCGCTCTTCGCGATGCCGAAGTCGGCGACCTTCACAACACCCGTGCTACTGAACAGCACGTTTGCCGGTTTGATGTCGCGGTGCAAGATCCCACAGTCGTGGGCAGCGCCGACGGCGGCGAGTATGTCGGCGAGAATTGCGCGGGCTCGGGCCTCCGGGAGTGGTCCGCGGGCGATGTCGTCGGCGAGGGTGTTCCCGGGGAGTCGTTCCATCACGATGTACGGAACGCCGCCGTCCTCGCCGCAGTCGTGAACAGCCACCACGTTCGGGTGGTTCAGCGTGGCGGCCACCCGGGCCTCCACCTCGAACCGTCGCCGGATATCGGGAATGGACGCGTACTCGGGACGCAGCACCTTGACGGCGACGGGCCGTCCGAGCCGCAGATCCCAGCCGTCGTGGACATCGGCCATCCCACCTCGGCCCAGCACAGCACGCAGCTCGTATCGAGCTGCGAGAGCCTGGGGCACTGACATAGCTTCAACGCTAGCGCCAGCAGTCCCCGCGCGGCCAATGGAGCCATTGACACGCTGTTCCTCACAGTAAGGCCACCACACCGTCTTCGGTCCTGATCTCGACGGCGGGTACATTCACAGATGAGTTGATGTTGTGACGACGTTCACATGCCGGGCTGCGCGTTGCTGCACCGTCGAAACGCCGTCGCAGCGTGAACTCGACGGAGACTGTGGACGGTGAGAGGGTCGAGGACGGACGGGTGGAGACACGGCAGGACGACGCCGCCCTGAAACGCGAGCTGGTTTCGGCTGGTTTCACGGAGGCCTACGAGATCGGTCGCGGCGGTTTCGGGGTGGTCTATCGGTGTTTGCAGCCCTCTTTGGACCGCACGGTGGCGGTCAAAGTTCTCACCCGCGCGCTCGACGACGAGAATCGGACGCGATTCTTCCGAGAGCAGCGTGCCATGGGTCGCTTGACCGGCCACCCGAACATTGTCAATGTCCTTCAAGTCGGTTCCACGACGAGCGGCCACCCGTTCATCGTGATGCCGTACCACCCTTTGGACTCACTCGATACGCTGATCCGGCAGGATGGTCCCCTCGGCCCGGACCAGGTGTTGCGGCTGGGCGTCCGCATCGCCGGTGCCGTCGAGACGGCGCATCGACTCGGCATTCTGCACCGCGACATCAAACCGGGCAATATCTTGCTCTCGAGTTACGGCGAGCCAGCCCTCACTGACTTCGGAATCGCGCACATCGCCGGCGGGTTCGAGACTTCCAAGGACATGATCACCGCTTCACCGGCGTTCACAGCTCCCGAAATACTGAAGGGCGATGCGCCGACGCCCGCCTCGGACGTCTACAGCATCGGCGCCACCCTCTTCTGCGCTTTGACCGGTCACGCGGCGTTCGAACGTCGGTCCGGGGAGCAGGTCGTGGCGCAATTCGTGCGTATCACGAGGCACGCCATCCCCAACCTGCGTGACAACGGCATCCCCGACGACATTGCCGCAGCGATCGAACATGCGATGGCGCGCGATCCCGGCGACCGTCCCAGCACTGCCGTCGAGTTCGGCGACGAACTCCGCGCGCTCCAGGCGCGGAACGGCCTCGAAGTGGATGACATGGCGCTTCTCATGGAACAGCCAGTGGCTCCGCTCGGTCGACGAGAGGCCGTCTCGACGAGTTCCACCGACGAGCACTCGGGTCGCCGTGCCGCACTCCAGAGTCGCACGGGAAATCTACCCTTGGAGGTGACCAGCTTCATCGGGCGTCAGGACGAACTGTCCCACGCGAGAGGCATGTTCCGCACTGCGCGCTTGGTGACGTTGACGGGAATCGGAGGTGTCGGGAAGACTCGTCTGGCGTTGCGACTCGCTGCCGACCTGCGCGACGAGTTTCCCCATGGCGTATGGCTGGCAGCGTTCGGCGAAGTCATGGACGAGTCGGTTCTCATCGACGTGATCGCGAGAGCCCTCGGCCTGCGCACCGGACATACGGATCCGATGGACGAGGTAGTTGGGTTCCTGATCGATCGGAAGTTGTTGATCGTGCTCGATAACTGTGAGCACGTCATCGCACCGGTCGCTCGATTTGCTGAGACGGTCCTTCGAACATGTCCGGACGTCTCGATCGTGACGACGTCCCGCGAGCCGTTGAACATCCCCGGTGAATCTGTCTTGCGGGTGCCGTCCTTGAGAACACCGGACGCCGATCACGAGCCCGCGTTGATGGCCTCCCCCAATTACGACGCGATTGCGTTGTTCGAGGAACGCGCCGCAGCGGCGGTGCCGGGATTCGAACTCTCCGATGACAATATCGACACCGTCGTTCGCATCTGCCGTCAACTCGACGGTCTGCCGCTACCCATCGAATTGGCGGCAGCGCAGTTACGGGCGATGTCGCTCGGCCAAATCGCCCAGCGGCTGAACGACCGATACAAGCTACTTACCCATGGAAGCCGTTCTGCGCCACCTCGTCAACGCACTCTTCTTCTCTGTGTCGAGTGGAGTTACGACCTGTGCACGCCGCTGGAACGGCAGATATGGATCAATCTGTCTGTGTTCGTGGGCCACTTCGAACTCGATGCTGCAGAGAGTATGTGCGAGGACGTCGATCGAGACGACCTGCTCGAGGGAATTTTCTCCTTGGTCGACAAGTCGATTCTCGTCCGGCAGGAGTATGGCAGTGCGGTGGGATTCCGAATGTTGGAGACGATCCGTGAATTCGGACGAGTCAAAGCAAACGCTTCGGGAGACTGGGCGCTACTGCGGCGTCGTCACCATGATTGGTATCGGCAATTCGTGCAAGATGCCAAGCGCGACTGGATCAGTGTCCGTCAACTCGAGTGGATCGCCCGACTGTCCCGAGAGCAGTCGAACCTCCGTGAGGCTATGGAATTCGCGATAGTCGAGCCGGGGGAATCAGAGGAAGGTTCCGCACTCGAGATTGCTGCGGCGCTGTTCCCTTTCTGGCTGTCCCGCAACCTGCTCAGCGAGGGGAGGTATTGGCTGGATCGTGCCCTGGGAACGCGCTCCGTGCGAAATTCGACAGATCGGGTCAAGGCCATCTACGCCGACAGCGTGCTCGCTGGTATGCAGGGTGATCTGTCCGCCGGATGGGATCTGATTGCCCAGGGCGAGGCGCTGCTGGCCGAGATGACGGACCCGGTCAGCGACGCCCGTATAGCCCACGCCAAGGGTATTCTCGCGCTGTACAGCGGCAATGTGCTGGAGGCAGCGGAAAGACTCGAAGAAGCGCTCCAAGTCTTTACCGCCGACGGTGAAGTCGCGGTACGCGTCTGGATCCTGATGATGCTGGGAGTGGCGTACGAGCTGGGCGGCAACACCGAACGCGCACTCGCTTGTCATCACGAAGTACTCGCAGTGACCGAATCACGTGGTGAGTCGGTGTATCGGTCGTATTCGCTGTGGGGCATCGGCGTAGCGGAATTCAGGCAGGGGAACCCTGTCCGCGCAGCACAGTATATGGACGAGTGCCTGCGGTTGTGTCGTCTGATCGACGAGCCTCTCGTGGCCGCCGTCAGTCTGGAGGTCCTGGCGTGGATCGCCGGCCGCAACCAGGACTTCGGTCGAGCCGCCACGTTGTTGGGCGCGGCCGAGTCGTTGGGAGCGGCGGTGGGAAGCTCCCCCCTGCTCTTCCAGCAACTTCGTACCTACCACACAGAGTGCCATGATATGACCCGCACGAGTCTCGGGGACAAAGAGTTTCGTGTACGACACCGCAAGGGCCTACGGCTGGGCCCGCAAGAAGCCATAACCTTCGCCCTCGCTGATACCGATCGTGACGCTGCCCACCCGGCAAGGACCGAATCGAGTGGCCTGGACGCGTCCGGCCGGCGGCGAGACTAACAAAGATATGGTCGGAGAAATCCAGGACCGCTCGCCCGGCCGACCCGTCAGCCGTACATTCCCCAGCTCAGTGCCTGGTTCATCACCTTGGGATGCTTCCGCTCGAAGAAGGCGCGAGTCTCCTTCATGTGCTCACCCATAGCATCCCGTGCACGATCACTGTCGCCGTCTTCGATTGCTTCACAGATCTGCTCGTGGATCACCGCAACGTGCTTGCGCGAAGACGGGCTGTAGGTGACTCCCAGTCGAGCGCCGTCGATGATCCAGTCGAGTGAGTTGAGGAAATACGAGATCAGCGGGTTTTGTGCACCTTCGGCGATCAGTTCGTGAAATCTGTGGTTCTCATAGAGAAACACGGTCTCATCGGAGATGTTCGCGCGCATGGCGTCGACGGACTGGCGTAATCCGTCGACGACCCGATCCTCACCGTTCTGCGCACACAAGGCAGCGGCGATCGGCTCGATGTACTCACGCGTCTCCAACACGGATCGAAACGGTGTATCCGAGAACTGCATCAAAAGGGCGAGCGTGCTCGCCAGGTGCCGCGAGTCCGGCAATCCCACGGTGGGTCCGCCCCCGCGGCCGGGTCGGATCACGATCACGCCCTGCAGTTCCAGTATGCGAAGAGCCTCGCGAAGGGTGCTTCTTCCCACCCCGAAAGACTCATGCATGTCGGCTTCGACAGGGAGAGCGTCCCCGAACTTCAGGCCTTCCTCTTGGATCATCCGCACTATGCGTTGAGCGATCATCTCGGCGCGTTTCGGCGGCATCTCCGGCGGGCGTGTCAACGGTGTGACGTCCCGTGAGCGTGGCAGAATCTGGGTGGTTTCGCCGGTGGCAGCTGGGCGACCGTTGCGTGCGCGACTACCGACCGTAGTCGACTTGGTCGCCTTGTTTCCTGGCATATGTTCATCATACATTTCCGCTCCCCAGGTGCGTGTTCGTGCCGTCGTGCGTCGACCGGCGCGGCCTGGGAGTTGACCGGACAGGATCGGGCGCAGTAAACATGTATATGTTATGCACTGAACCTATTCGAGCTAGAGGCGCTGGTTGTCTCGAAGGGAGTCGGTATGCCGACTTATCGGCCGCATCCGCCGCAATCTGGCCGTGCCTGGGACGTTGCCGACGTCAAGGTGTTACAGCCGACGCTCCTGTCGGGAACTCACGCCGTGGTAACGGGTGCCGGCAGCGGCATCGGACAGGTGATCAGCGTTCGCTTGGCCGAGCTCGGTGCCACGGTGACGGGAATAGGTCGCACCGAAGCTGCGCTGCAGCAGACGGCTGAGCTGGTCTCGCGCACCGAAGGCACCTTCCGATGGGTCTCTGCCGACGTTCGAGACTGCGAGCAGGTGCGGTCGGTCATATCGGAATCCTCGACCGAGCTCGGCATGGATCTTCTCGTCAATAACGCGGGCGGACAGTTCTACGCCGCAGCGGCGGAGATCTCCGACAACGGATTCAGGTCCGTGGTCGATCTCAATCTCAATGCTGTCTTCACCGTCATCTCGGCGGCAAAACCCTTCCTCGCCCGGCGCGGCGGCAGCATCGTCACTATCTCTCTGTCCGGGGTCGAGCGGGGCAGTGTCGGTCTCGCGCATTCGCTTGCGGCCCGCGCGGGAGTGCTGGCCATGACGAAGACTCTTGCACTCGAGTGGGCGCACCTGGGAATTCGCGCCAACTGCGTGGCACCTGGGGTGGTGATCTCGGACTCGTTGCCCGAAGGGATTGCGTCGTCGCTGCGCGATCGCGTCGTCCCTGAGTCCGTGCCGGCGGGGAGGCCCACTCCCACCGAGGACGTTGCCGAACTCGTCGCGTTCATCGCGACACCGGCAGGGCGGATGATTACCGGCCAACTGTTACAGATCGACGGTGCCGCTCATCTCGGGCGGGGTTTGCACATGGTCGAGGATTGGCCCCCGATGGAAGAAAACGACAAGTACGGTCGCTGACATCCTGGACTGAACCGGCAGGTCGCTGTGTCAGCGTAAGTCGGACGTGGAAACAACCGGCCGTGCCGACGCGAGAGTCGGCGCAGCCGGTTGTCGGCGCTGCTCATACCGCGATGTCGAGCACTCCAGTCAGTGGGCGTCCTTCGACGATCAAGTTCCAAGCCTCATCCCGTCCAGCCGCGACTGCGGTCTGGGTGAGCAGTTGGTCCCACTGCCCTACGGATCCGAACTCCGACCGCCAGGAAAGCACAGGCCGGGTGTACCGATGGAGCTCGTGCTCACGAGTAGTGCCGATGGCACCGTGGACTTGATGAGCATTACGCACCACTGTCGACGCGGCATGACCGGCGCAAGATTTAGCCACCGCTACAGCGAATGACGCGCCCGGTGCGTCCCACCCGTCTCGCTCGATCGCGGCAACCGCCGCATCGGCCGCCGAGCGCGCGAGCGCGGTCTCGGCGGCTACTCCGGTGACCAGTCGCTGCACAGCCTGGAACTTGGACAGTTGCCGGCCGAACTGTGCGCGGCTGGAGACGTGGTCGATGCACAGCTCGACGATCCGTTCCATGGCTCCGCATACCTGCAGTGTGCGGGCGAGGGCCCCGCGGAGCACGAAGATCTCGGCCACACCGTCTGGTACCGATGTCCACTGGGCAGTCTCGACGTCGACCCTCACCCTGTCGCGTGGTTCGCCGGCGAGATTCTGCGAGGGTGTGAGAGTGGTGTCGGCGCGTGCTACCTCCGCAACCGCCCATGATGCTCCGGTGCGACGAAGGACAACCATGAAGTCGGCGTCACGCGCCCAGGGCACCACGCTCGATACGGCCGAATCCCCGAGCAAGAATGCCGTACGCAGACCGCCGTCCATGGGAAGTCCTACGGTTTCCAGGAGCCACCCCGACAGCAGATCGTGCTCGACAAGGGGAACCGGGACAGCCGCTGCGGCTGCTGCAGAAAGCAGAGCAGAGGCGGCATGCCAGTCAGCACCGCTTCCGCCGTGAGTCTCGCTACCTGTGAGCCGTATCAGGCCCAGTTCGTCCAGCATGTTCCAGAGCTGGGGGTTGAACTTCGCCGACTCCGCCGAGTCGGCGGCATCATCTCGGTGCGCGGTGAACACCGACTCCATCATCTCGACGAGATCAGGGTCCACCATCGTTGGCGTAGTCATCAGCGCAGTCCTAGCTCTCGGGCGACGACACTCTCGAGGATCTCGGTTGTGCCGCCCCGCAACGTGAATCCGGGCCGTTGGAGAACGGCGTGATCGACCAAAGAGCCGAAAGGCCCCTCTTCCTGTGCCGACCCGTCTCGGTTCATGTGTAGATCGGCGTAGTCCGCTATATCCCCTTCGGTCACCGTCCCCAGGAGCTTCACAGCGGCTGCGGCGCTGTCGGCACGCTCGCCCCGATGCAAGGCACCGGCCACCGCTGAGGACATGTGGTGCAACCCGGCGATCCGCGCGATCAGGCGACCGACGCCACCGTCGGCAGGGAAACGATCGGCAGCAGCTTGCTCGGCCGTCTCGGCAAGCAGCGGGAACGTGGAAAGGAAACGCTCCGGACCGCTGCGTTCGTACGCAAGCTCCGAAGTCACCTGCTGCCAGCCATCACCGACACGACCGAGGACATTCTCGTCGTGTACGAACACTTCCTCCAAGACCACCTCATTGAAATGATGACTTCCCGTCATTGAGACGATGGGGCGGACGGCGATCCCCGGCGACCGCAGATCGACGATGAATTGGCTCAGTCCCGCGTGACGTGCAGCGGGGTCTCTGGGTGCCGTCCGTGCCAGCACGAAGAATGCATCCGCGTGGTGGGCGCCTGAGGTCCACACTTTTGTGCCGGTAATCGTCCACCCACCGTCGACCCGAGTCGCCTTCGTCCGCACACTGGCGAGATCCGAACCGGAGTCCGGCTCGCTCATTCCGATCCCGAAGAAGCACTCACCGTTGGTGATGGCCGGCAGATACTGTCGCTTTTGTTCCTCGGTTCCGAACTTCAACAACGACGGCGCGATCTGGCGATCGGCGATCCAGTGGGCCGCAACTGGGGCGCCAGCTGCCAACAGTTCTTCGGTGACGACGAACCGTTCGATGTGGGATCGGCCATGGCCCCCGTACTCGGTAGGAATTGTCATGCCGATCCAGCCCCGCGCGGCCAGTCGCCGCGAAAATTCGGGATTCCACTCGGTCAGCCAGGTATCGACTCCCGGGGTGAAATCCCCGGCGTCGATACACTCGCGGACGAAGGTACGCACCTGATCTCGCAGCGGGCCGAACTCGCTCGGGTCGTCGACTACGCGAGGGACGAGTCGGTCATGACTCATGAAGGTCTCCTCCCGGAGGTAGGCCGTCCGAGGTGGTGAATCGCGCAGTTCGAGAAACTCACGACTGAACCGAACCGAGAACTTCGGCGATATTCTCGAGGCCACCCTGATACATGCCCGTGACGGCTCCAGCCAGCTCCGTTCCCTCGGACTCGTTGTCGGCCGCGAACTCTGCGGTCCACAGAATCTGGGACCCGCCATCAGCCGTGGGAACAACTGCGAACCGTGAACTGAAGGACTTCAGAACAAGCGGACCGTCGAGGTAGTCGTACACGTAGTAGTGGCCTGCGTCATCGTGCTCGGTGACACGCTCGCGCGCTTGACCGGCGCCGCCTGCGAGTTCGGCGTAGCGAACGTCGCCTTCCATCCAGGACTTCTCCACAGCGGGGAGCCAGTTCTCGATCTCGCCCGGTGCCCCGCACAGCTTCCAGATCTGCTCCGCGGAAACGCTGTAGCGCTTGCTCTCATTGATCGTCATCTTCACGCTCATTTTGTCCTCTTTCGTTGTGGAGCAGGGGATTGACCCAGATGGACCTGACGGGGGGCATCGCCGGCGGCGCTTCCGCGCCTGCGCGGGTTGTCGCACTCGGTGGGGCTGGTAATTCGCCGGACAGTCCAGTTAATATGAGAAATATAATCAGGTTAAGTGACTATGGCAAGAGCCCGTTGCGTCGAGCGATCCCGGGTTGCCGGGACGGCGACGCAACGCGTCGACAATCGGAAGGAGCGAGAACATGGACTTTCAGCTTCAGGGCAAGGTCGCGATAGTGACCGGCGCCAGTCGCGGACTGGGTAAGGCGGCAGCGGAGGCGCTGCTCGACGAGGGTGCTTTCGTGGTCCTGGTCGCCCGTACGCGGGGGCCGCTCGAGGAGTTGCACAGTCGCTATCCCGAGCGCACTGCTGTGCAAACCTGCGATATGCGTGACATGGATGCGGTCGCGGCGCTTGCGGATATCGCTGTCGAAGCGTTCGGGCGGCTGGACATCGTGGTCAACAATGCGGGAATCGCTCCGGCTGGGCGGTTCGACGAACAACCTCAGAAGGAGTGGGACGAGGTGTTCGATGTCAACGTGCGGGCGCCCGCCGTGCTGACCCGTGCAGCGGCCCGGCACCTGCTACCCCAGGGGTCGGGCAAGATCATCAATGTGGCCAGTACCTCCGGCATCAAGGGGAAGCCGACGTTGGTGGCGTACTCTTCCTCCAAGGGCGCGGTTGTGCAGTTCACCAAAGCCCTTGCGGGGGAGTGGGCGAAGAAGGGCGTTCAGGTGAACGCGATCGCCCCCGGTGCTTTCACCACAGACGCGCAGAGCGCAGTGACCGACTCGCCGGACGTCCTGGCGCGGCGATTGAAGAAGATCCCGGCGGGACGTATGGGCGATCCTGCGGAGTTCGGTCCGCTCGTGGCGTACCTGTCCTCACCACTGTCCAATTTTGTCACCGGTTCGGTCGCCGTCATCGACGGCGGCGAAGTCAGCCGGCTCTGAAAGGCGCTCAATGATTATCGACGCACACACCCACATGTGGCCGGACGCCGTCGCAAAACGGGCGCTCGCCGGATCGGTCCCCGACCTCGAACGCCGGGGCGACGGCACGGCGCACGGGCTCAAAGAGTCTATGGCAGCGGCGGGAATCGACCGCTCGGTCTGCCTGGCCGTCGCGAACGACGGTGAGGCCGTCGAGAAGGCCAACAGGTTCTCCGGCTCGCTCGATCCCGACTACTTCATCGGGTTCGGCTCCGTGCATCCCGAATTGTCGGCGGAGGAAAACGTCGAAAGCCTGCGTCGGCATGGTCTGAGGGGGGTGAAGATCCACCCATTTTTTCAGAAGTACGCGCTCGACGATCCCCGGATGGACCGCCTGTTCGATGCGATGCAGGGCGAGTTTGCGGTCATTATCCACATCGGATCCATTGCGACGGCAAGTTCGGAGGGTGTGTGCAGTCCGGCGATGTTGGCGCAACTGGTACGCAAGTTTCCGAAGCTTGACGTCATCGCCTGTCACTTCGGCGGTTACCGTCAGTTCCAAGAAGCAGTCGACACCGTGGTGGGGCTACCGGTGTACCTGGACACGTCATGGCCGCCCAGCCTTGCCGAACTCGATCCGGCCGATGTTCGAAAGCTCATCGAGACGCACGGGCCGGAACGTGTCATCTTTGCCTCCGATTGGCCGATGGCGGATCAAGGCCGCGAGATCCGGGCCGTGCGCGAACTGGGCCTGGCCGACAGCGACGTGGAGCAAATACTCGGCCTGAATCTTGCTCGGCTGTTGCGGCTTTCGTTCTGACCCGTTTGTCGAGAACTTTTCGGTCCGGGAGGTCGCTGAGCGATCTCCCGGACCGATTGCGTCTGCGCACCAGACGAATCACGGCCACCGTGACGAAGCATCGTGAGGCCGATTTCGCTCGCATGAGCCGCGTCGGAATCGACGGGACGGGTCCGACGACCGCCGAGGGTTGTGCGCATAACATGCATATGTTTATTCTGTTTACGTACGTGTGTGGGGGATCACAAAAAACAAGCGACCGCGCGGCTCTGTCGAGCCGTCGGTCTCGATCTGGAGGTCATGGTGACAACCGCTACGGGTTTCGATCCACTCGAATTCTTGGTTCAGCAGAACCCTTACCCCTTCTACAAAGAACTGCGCGAGAACGCGCCGGTGCAGTACATCGAGTCGGTGGGTGCGTGGGGAGTGTTCCGGTATGCCGATGTGGAAAACACCTTCAAGCATCCCGAGATCTTCTCCGCCAAGGACTTCACCACCAATGCGTTCGGTGAGTTCGACCCGGTTCCGGAGGTCAAGTCGATCATCGCCACAGACCCGCCGGAACACTCACGCATTCGGCGTCTGGCCAACGCCGGCTTTCGTCCCGGCGCGATCAAAGCCATGGAACCGAAAGTGGATGCCGTGGTCGAACGGCTCCTGAACAACCTGGACAGCAAGCGTGCCGAGTTCGACCTGGTATCGGATTTCGCCGCCTATGTTCCCGTCAATGTCACGGCCGACCTTCTGGGTGTGGACGACCCGGACGTGCGAGAGGATTTCAAACGCTGGACGATGGATCTGCTGAAGTCGCCCAGCCGTGGGGTCCTTGCGCACGAGGAACTCGACCAGATCCGAACGAGCGTCTCCGAACTACGGGCGTACTTCACCGAACAGATCGAGTACCGACGCAAGAACCCCGGAACCGACTTGGTATCCGACCTGGTGCGCGCTGAGGAAGAGAACCACACCCTCACCGCCACCGAAATCTTGAGCCTGGTTGCTTTGATGCAGTTCGGCGGCTCGGAGACTCCATCCCATCTGATCAGCTCGACGGTCTACAACCTGTTCTCGCATCCGGCAATTCTGGATGAGGTGCGGCGCGACCCGAACCGGGCGTTGGCCGCAGTTCAAGAAACGCTGCGTCAGAACTCACCCGTGCAGATGGTCTTCCAAACCTCCACGCGTGACGTCGACGTCGCCGGAGTCACCATTCCCGCCGATTCCATGGTGTTCGCATACATCGCGTCTGCCAACCACGACGACACGGTGTTCGACGAGCCGGAGAAGTTCATCCTCGACCGGCCCAACCTGAACAAGCACCTTTCCTTCGCCACCGGTGCACATCACTGCATCGGCGCACCGCTCGGCCGAATGATGTGCGCCAAGGCCGTCAGCGGGCTCTTGACTCGGTTCCCTGATCTGCAACCGCTCGAGACCGACCCCGAATGGATGCCGTCCTACTGGGTGCGCGGTCTGGCCCGCTACCGCTTCACTGCCTGAGCCGACGGTCGATGCAACTGCCATCTCGAAGGAAGGAAGGACTTGAATGCGAGCAGCTCGACTGCCGTCCATCGGCTCTGATCTCGTCGTGGAGGAGGTTCCGGACCCCACACCGGGGCCGGGCCAGGTCGTCGTGAAGATTGCGGCGTCCGGGGTGTGCCACTCGGATGTCACTATTCAGAACGCCGGACCCGGCATGCCCTCGGTGCCGTACTTTCCATGGACACTGGGACACGAAAACACCGGATACGTGCATGCGCTCGGCGACGGCGTGGCCGGCTTCGAGGTGGGCGATGCGGTCGCGGTGTGGCCGGGTTGGGGTGACGGCACCTGCCGTATCTGCAGGGCCGGCCATGAGCACATCTGCCCGAACGTCAGCTACGTCGGCGTCACCGAGCCCGGTGGATGGGCCGATTACCTCCTCGTTCCCGCCGCCCGGCACCTCGTCCCGCTGGGAGACCTGGACCCCGTTCAGGCCGCGCCATTGACCGATGCTGGCCTCACGGCATATGGGGCGGTCTCGAAGGTCCTCGGCCGATTGACCGAATCCGATCGAAGCGTGGCCGTGATCGGAGCCGGAGGGTTGGGTCAGTTCGCGATCAAGTACCTGTCGGCGCTGACGCCGGCACGGATTGTCGCCGTCGACATCGACGCGGGCAAGCGTGAACATGCTCTCGCGATCGGCGCCTCCATGGCTGTTGATTCCTCCACCGACGACGCTGTCCGTCAGCTGTTGGACGTGTCCGGCGACGGTCTCGGTGTCGACGCGGTCATCGACTTCGTCGGACTCGACAGCACGCTCGCCCTCGCCGCTGAGGTCATCGCACCCTGCGGTGCGCTGATCCTCGTCGGCATCGGCGGCGGCACTCTGCCGTTCGGGTACACGAGTCCAAACCAGGAAGTGCAGGTGAGTACGAGTTCGCTCGGATCGCGTGCCGACCTGGCCGCGGTCATCGGCCTGTGGAAGGAACACGGAATCAACGCCGACGCCACGCGTTACAGCCTTGACAACGTCAACCAGGCCCTCCAGGACCTCGCCGAGCACAAGATCGCGGAGCGAGGAGTCCTGGTCATGTGAGACACCAGGCGGAGGCTTCGATCCCGCCGTCACCAGCGGCCCTGGCCCGATCTCGCGAGAGAGATCGGACCAGGGCCGTTCCCGTTCCGACTGGCCGTTTCGGTTCCGACTGGAGATGACTGGCACCGAATTATTCTGCGGCCGTGTTTAACCAACCATCCGGCGGCAGCACGACACGACCCGGGCCGGTGGTGACCGGCCCGGGTCGGGTGCTGTCTGAGATGGTATCGATCAGACGTAGAGTGCGACCTCCTCACCCTCGACGTCGACCTTGTACACGCGGGCGCGCAGTTTCAGTTGAGGCGCGAGAACCGATTTGCCGTCGGAGAGATTGAATTCGAATCCGTGCCAGGGGCAGCGCACGATCTCGCCTTCACGTCCCCATTCGTAGACGTCGGGTGCGCTTTCGAGCATCATCCCGGTGGGGGGTAGTGTGCACAGCGGCGCCCCCTTGTGGGGACAGGCGTTGCGCAACGCGTGGAAGGCTCCTCTGACGTTGAAGACTGCGACTTCTTCTCCGTCGATGTCGACGACGCGGCGGGTGTCGTCGGGGAATTCGTCCAGTTTGCCGATCACGTGGCGTGTCATTGTCGTGCTCCAGTCGTGCGATGAGAGGTTCCCGGGGGAACGGTGGGAGAGAGTGAGTTAGATCCGCTCGATCAACGTGGCGGTGCCGAGGCCTCCGCCGCAGCACATGGTCACCAGACCGAAGCGGCTGTCGGTGTTCTCCAGCCGATTGACGATCGTCGTCAGCAGTCGAGCTCCAGTGGCGCCCAATGGATGTCCGATAGCGATTCCACCACCCCAGGAGTTGACGCTGCCCATGTCGGGCTGGAATTCGCGCTGCCACGCGAGTACCACCGATGCGAAGGCTTCGTTGATCTCGATGGCGTCGATATCGCGGATGTTCAGGTTGTTCCGGTCGAGGATGCGCGCCGTCGCGGGGATGGGGCCGGTCAGCATATCCACCGGGTCGACTCCGAGGACCACCTGGTCCACAACCCGCGCACGCGGCCGGAGCCCGTATTCCCGCGCGAATTCGGCGCTGGTGAGCAAGACTGCGGCGGCACCGTCCGAGATCTGCGACGAGTTGCCGGCCGTCACTTTCCCGTCTTCCGAGAAGACCGGTTTCAGCGCTGCCAGCGACTCGGGAGTCGAGTCGGCCCTGATACCTTGATCAGCGTCGACCTTGGTGCCGTTGACGTCGATCGGATGGATCTCCCGGGCAAGGTGCCCGTCCCGGGCCGCCGCCGCGGCGCGTTGGTGGGACAGGGCGGAGAACTCGTCCATCTCGGCGCGACTGATGTTATAGCGGTCTGCCAGTCGCTCGGCAGCCACTCCCTGCGAAACCAGCGGGTACCGTGACCGCAGTTCGTCGGTGAACGCCTGGCCCCACTGTTCCTGAGAGCCCTGATGCACGCGGAACCCGTTGCGTCCCATGTGCTCGACGCCTGCGGCGATCACCGCACCGTCGATGCCGGCGACGATCGACGACGCCGCGTAGTGCGCCGCCTGCTGGCCGGAGCCACAACGGATGTCCACCGTCGTGGCGCCTGTGGTCGCCGGCAAGCCCTTCTGCAACCAGGCGGTACGGGCAATGCCTGACGACTGCTGCGCGATCTGGTTGGCGCATCCGGTGATCACGTTGCCGACGGCCGCCGGATCGATGCCCACGCGCTGCAGGACACCTTCGTAGCACTGTCCCAGGAGGTCGGCGGGGTGCACGTCGCGGAGCACGCCCTTCTCGTGGTGGCCACGGCCGACCGGGGACCGGACGGCATCGATGATGACGGCCTCGTGCGCCGCGAGCGGGCTCATCGTCGCTGTCCTTCCGTCGAGCCTGCATGGCCGGCCACGACGTTGCCGACGAGCGCCTTGGAGATCCCGAGCCGGAGAATTTCCGATGAGCCCTCATAGATCCGCATCGGGCGGGCCTGGCGGTACAGTCGCTCGAGCTTGGAATCACGAACCAGACCGAAGCGGCCGGAAATCTGCACTGCGCGGTCGGTGATACGACCGGCGGTTTCACTGGCGACCAGCTTCGCCATGGAGCTGAAGTGCAGGGATGCGGCCGGATCGACCCGTGCCATGTCTGCGGCCTTGTAGGTCAGCAGGCGTGCCGCTTCGAGTTCGGACCATGAAGCACCGAGCATGTCGGCCACCGCGCCCAGCCTGGCCAAGGGGCGCCCGAACTGCACGCGCGTGCCCGCGTGCCGGGCGGCCTCTTCCAAGGCGGCCTGGGCGAGACCGACCGATGCGCCGGCGACCGAGACGCGGAACACCGCGAGGGTGGCAAGCACATGCTCGAGTCCCTTGCCGATCTCACCGATGCGGTTGCCCTCGTAGACCTCGACGTTGTCGAACGCGAGCTCGGCCAGGATGTGGGGGGCGATGATTTCCGGCGTCGGGGTGAGAGTTAGTCCGGGTGCGTCTGCCGGAACGAGGAACAGGCTCTGCCCCTGTCCTTCCTGCGCAAGAACGCAATAGAAGCCGGCCGCGCCGCCGTTGGAGATGAAGGACTTGTTGCCGTTCAGCACCAAACGTTCACCGTCTCGTCGTACCTCGGTGACGATGTTTTTCAGGTCCGATCCGGCCTCCTGCTCGGTGAGCCCGAGACCGGCGAGGACCTCTCCGGAGGAGACCTTGGGCAGCCACTCGTCCCGCAATTCGTCGCTACCTGCCCGCGCCAGTCCGAAGCTGCCGATGCCCTGCAACGCGAAGAGCGAATCCAGGTGCGCCGACGTTCCCATGAGAACCTCGCGAACGACACACACGGCGAGCGGGTCGACGGTTTCGAAACGTCCGCCCCATCTGGCCGGCACGGTCAGTGCCCACAGACCGCTCTCGGCGAGAATTTTCCGCATGCCCTCATGTACGGTGCTCATCGCGTCGGCCTCGACGGCAAACGGTTCGGCCGCGGCCGCGACCGCGATTGCTTCATCACGAAGGTCGAGATACTGCTGATCCAGCTCAAAAGCCATTATTCATCCTTGTCTACCCAAGTGCATTGATCGGGCGCCGGTCGTGCGGAAGACACGCAGTGCGACGCAGCGTTATTCACAGGTCGAGCTTGAGGCATGTGCCCTTCGCGCGCGAGACGCAAATCATCATGCACTCGCCGCTCTCCCGCTCGCTCTCGGTCAGGACCACATCGTGGTGTTCCGGTGTTCCCTCGAGGACCACTACCTCACAGGTTCCACAGGTGCCTTCTTCGCACGATGCGTCGACCATGACACCCGCGTCGGTCAACACCTCGAGAATGCTCTTGTCGGCGGGGACCGTCAGCGTCATGCCGGACTGGGCGAGTTCGACCTCGATCGGATGTGCGTGCGTCAGGTCCGGTAGATCGGCGCGGAACCGTTCCACGTGCAACGCGCCTGTGGGCCAGATCGACTCGCAGTAACCCTCGATGGCAGCGAGTAGCGGCTCGGGTCCGCAGCAGTAGATTCCGATACCGGGGGCGGGGTCCGCCAGCTCGGTAGCCAACGGAAGCAGTCCGTGGGTGTCCTGTGGGTGAAAGGTAACCTTGTCGCCGTAGTGGCTCAGCTCCTCCCGGAAAGCCATCGACTCGAGGGAGCGCCCACCGTAGAGAAGCGTCCACGGGATGCCGGAGGCCTCAGCCGCTCGAATCATGGGCAGCATCGGAGTGATGCCGATCCCGCCGGCCACGAAGCGGTACGCGCTCGCGGGCTCGAGCGGAAAGTTGTTCCTCGGCCCCCTGCTTTTGACGCTGGTTCCTGTGGGCAGCTTGTCGTGGATGTAGTCGGATCCTCCCCGGCTGCTCGGCTCGCGTAGCACGGCAACAGTCCATGTCTGCCGATCGGCCGGATCCCCGCACAAGGAATACTGTCGTGAAAGCCCATTGTCGAGATTCATCTCGACGTGTGCGCCGGGAGACCACGACGGTAGAAGCGCACCGTCATTCGACCGAAGATCCAACGCGACGATGTCCGGCGTCAGCATTCGTCGGGCGTGCACAACGAGGTCGAGGTCGACTTCGGAGTCGTTTGTAGTCAGCATGACATTCATGGCCGTGGTATCCCACTCAGTTGATGCGGTCACCGTAGAACTCCCGTGGATTGTCGAACATGATCCGGCGCTGGAGATCCTCCGGCAGACCGGCGAGGGCATTGGTGGGGTCGTTGTAGTTCCAGTGCGGGTAGTCGGAACTGAACATCAGAACCTTCTCCGCGTTGATCATGTCCATGAGCGCAAGCAGGTGCTGCTTCTTGGGGGGCTCGACGAACGGCTGCGTCGTAAACCGCATGTTCTCGTTCAGGTACTCACTCGGATGCCGCTTGACCCACGGGATTTCGTCTCGCAGTCCGTACCAGTCGGCATCCAGTTTCCAGCTGAGTTCCGCGATCCAGGCGATGCCACCCTCGGCGATGACGATTTTCAGCTCCGGGAAGCGCTCGAAGACACCGTGGCACAGCAGGCTGGCAGTGTTGGCCTGATGGATCTGACCCAGCAGTGCGTGCCACTCGATGTAGAACGTCGGGGTACCGGCCATCCGGGGCGCGCGAGCGTAGACGTTCTCGGTTCCGCTGGGGTGGACGCAGATGGGGAGCCCGTGCCGCTGGGCTGCCTCGTAGATGGGGTAGTAGTGCTTCTCGCCCATCAGGATGTCGTGCAGCGGCATGAAGATCTCGACGATTCCGGGACGATCGGCCATCCGGTCGATCTCCTTGACTGCGAGTTCGGGATCCTGCGGTGCGATGACGAGGCCGCCGCGGTACCTCTTGTCGAACTGGAGCCAACGCTCGCACATCCAGTCGTTGTATGCCGACGCGATGGTGGCGGCAACCTGCGGATCGGGCATCGCTCCGATACCCAGCAGGTGTCCGGAGAGCAGAATCGCCCGATCGATGCCGGCTCCGTCGAGTAACTGCGCGGCGGTGAACTCCGGGTCGGTGGCAGGCGACATGCCGGGGCGCGAGGTGTCGCCGCGCATACCCCCGGAGGAGTTGATGTAAAGGTAGTCGAGGGGAAGGTGGAACTGAGACGCCACCGTGTGGCCGCCACCCAGTCCGGCGCCGATGCGCTTCTGCCACGCCGTACTCATGTACGGCACCAGGGTTGCCAGCCCGTTCTCCATGTAGGGGTGAACGTCGGAATCGATGATCGCTAACGACTGCTTCTTCTCGGTGGGTTGAGCGGACGCATATGCGGTGGTCATGAGCACTTCCTTGGTTCGGATGGGACGTCTAAATAGGCTTATATTATGCAGCTTAGCGTGTGGACGCCGCGTTGTCGAGATCTGGATCACACGGTTGGTGGGGTTATCCCGCTCCATGCCAGTGGGCTTGATTGACGGCTAAAACATGGCTATGTTATACAACTATAGTTGTTACCTCCGTCACAGCACCAGTCGCAAATGCGCGTCAACCTGAGAGGTCCAGATGTCGATTACCGCCCCCACCGAAAATGAGCTCGACGTCGCAGTTCCAGAGCTCGACAAGGTATTTGTCGCCGGGGACTGGGTTACCCCCGCCAGTGCCGAGACCATTGATGTCGTCATGCCGTCCACCGAAAAGGTGGTGGCCACGGTCGCCTCGCCGAGTGCGGCTGACGCCGACGCTGCCGTTGCCGCGGCAAGGTCCGCGTTCGACGAGGGTCCCTGGCCACGCATGACCGTCGAGGAGCGGGCACGAATCTGCCGCATCTTCGCCGACGAACTCGAATCCCGCCTGGACGCCCTGAACCGGGCCTGGATGTTCGAGTCCGGTTACACCCAGGCGCACGGAGAGATGATCAATTCGGGTGCAGGCAGCGCCATCTGGGGTCACGCAATCGCGGTGGCTCCAACCCTGAAGTGGGAGGAGATTCGCAAGAATGCCGGCAGTGAAGTGCTCGTACAGCACCAGCCCATCGGAACAGTTCTCGCAATCCTGACCTATAACGGACCCGTGCCCCTGATGGGCATGAAAGTCATTCCGGCCCTGCTCGCAGGATGCACCGTGGTGGTGAAATTCGCCCCTGAGTCACAGCTGACCTCGCGGTTGATCATGGACGCCGCTCGGGCCGCAGGATTCCCGCGTGGCGTCATCAGCGGCCTCGCCGCGGAACTCGCCACCAGTCAGTACCTCGTCCAGCACGAGGGCATCGACATGGTGCACATGACCGGCGGCACCGCCGTGGCCATGGAAGTTGTTCGGCAGACCTCGCACCGGCTGGCGCGGACCGCGCTCGAGCTCGGTGGGAAGTCGCCGGCGATCATCGCGGACGATGTCGACATCGATGAAGTCCTCGGAACTCTCGTTCCCGGTGCCATCGGCGGCTGCGGACAAGTGTGCGTCGCGCTCTCCCGAATCCTTGTTTCGCGTCGTCGTTACGACGAAGTAGTCGCCAAGCTGGCGGACGCTTTCAATGCCATCAAGGTGGGAGATCCCTTCGATCCGAACACCGACCTCGGCCCGTTGGCCAACAAGAGGTCGGTCGAGCGGACCGAGCGGATGTTGGCCAAGGCGGTCGAGCAGGGGGCTGTGGTCGCCGCCGGTGGTGGCCGGCCGAAGGGCCTCGACCGAGGTTACTACTTCGCGCCGACCCTGTTGCGTGACGTCACCAACGACATGGAGATCGCCCAGGAGGAGGTCTTCGGCCCCATCACCGTTGTGATCGCCTACGACGATCTCGACGATGCGATCCGGATCGCCAACGACAGCAAGTTCGGTCTCGCCGCCTCCGTGTACGCCAAGGACAGCGACCAGGCGCTGGCGATTGCGCGACGTATCCGGTCCGGTGGTGTGGCACTGAATCTCGCGGGTTGCTCGTTGACCGAGCCCTTCGGTGGAGTGAAGCAGTCGGGTTGGGGTCGTGAATGCGGCGCCGAAGGCATTCTCGAGTTCACCGAGATGAAGCAGATTCTGCTCAGCGGCGCATACTCCGGGTAGGTCCAGAGCACACGCCGGTAGCGGTGGCGGCGAGTCCTCGACTCGCTACCACCGCTACTGACGTATATGAACAGTGTCAATCATGCGTTGTGACATTGCGGTCCGCATCGCGGCGGTGGGGGGGGGGGTTTGAGGAGCACCCCCCCCCCCCCGAGGAAGATAAAAGCCGCGCCCAACCCCACACGGCCCGGCCCCGGGGGGGGGCGGGGGGAGTC
>NZ_JBIRXS010000027.1:80582-102702 GCF_044389235.1 Rhodococcus sp. NPDC019647
GTTTTTTTTTTTTTTTTTTGTGTTTTTTTTTTTTTTTTTTTGGGGGGGGGGGGGGGGGGGGGGGGGGGGGCCCCCCCCCCCCCCCCCCCACCGCCGCGATGACGAAGTACAGCGGCTCGAAGTCGCCTCAGCGGCCGGTCCAGTGCGGTGCGCGTTTCTCTGCGAATGCACTAGCGCCCTCACGTGCGTCGGCCGAATGACGAACGGGGTCGACAATGGCTTCCTGCCTATCGAAAGCCTCTTGGGCCGGCCAGTTCTCGGACTCGATGACAACCCGTTTCGATGCCTGGACTGCCAAGGGGCCGTTGCGGCTGATCTCCATGGCGAGTTCGAGGGCCGTGTCGAGCACCGCGCCGGGGGAAGCGATTCGATTGACCAGGCCCTGCTCTGCGCACCACGTGGCGCTGAGGCGGCGACCGGTCAATACGGCTTCCATCGCCAGGTGGTAGGGGATGCGGGACGGCAGCCGGAGCAGACCGCCCCCGGCGGCCGTCAGCCCACGCTGTACTTCCGGCAGGCCGAATACGGCATCTTCCGCCGCGACGATCAGGTCGCACGCCAGGGCGATCTCGAACCCACCTCCCACCGCGGCGCCCTCGACGGCGGCGATGAGCGGAGTGATGGGTGGGTTGCGGACCAGACCGAATGCTCCACGCCGCTCGTCGACGGGGCGCTCACCGGTTGCTCGGAAGGCCTTCAAATCCATACCAGCCGAGAAGTGGCCGCCCGCACCGGTCAGAATGATGACCCTGCAGTCGGGGTCGGAGTCGAGTAGGTCGAAAGTGCGGCTGATAGCCCGAGCGGTGCCGAGGTCGATCGCATTACGCGCGGCGGGCCGGTTGATGGTCAACACGACCACCCCGTCCGTCAGCTCGCCGACGAGCAACGATTCGCTTGCAATCTCTGCGGTGCTCATCGCGCCGTCATCCGGATTGCACCATCCAGGCGAATCGTCTCACCGTTGAGCATCGGATTCTCCAAGATGTGCACAGCGAGGTCGCCGAATTCCGTGGGATCGCCGAGTCGGCTGGGATGTGGAACAGACTCGCCCAGCTTCTGCCGGACATTCTCGGGAAGCCGTGCAAGTAGCGGGGTATCGAAGATTCCGGGTGCGATGGTGGCCACGCGGATCTCATGTGCCGCGAGATCTCGTGCGGCGACGATCGTCATCCCGACGATGCCTGCTTTCGAGGATGCGTAAGGAATCTGCCCGATCTGGCCTTCCCATGCAGCGACCGACGCAGTCATCACGATGGCGCCGCGGTCGCCGTCGAGCGGTTCGTTCTGTGCCATGCGTGCTGCACTGAGACGCAGAATGTTGTATGAACCGATCAGATTGGTCTGAATGACGCCGGCGTAGTTCTCCAGCGAATTGGGCTGCCCCTGCTTGTCGAGGATTCGCATCGTGTGGCTGCGGCCGGCGCAGTGGACGACGGCCCGTAACGGACCGTGGGATTGCGCGAGATCCAGTGCGGCCTCGACTGTTTCCGTATCGGTCACATCGGCGGGAGCAAAGCTCGCGTCTCCACCGAACGTCGATGCGACGTCTTCGCCGGCCGAGGTGGGGAGGTCCAAAATGGTGACATGCGCCCCGCGTTTGGCCAGTGCGCGTGCGCTGGCCAAACCGAGACCGGAAGCGCCCCCGGTCACCAGTGCAGATGTTCCGTCGAGATTCACCGAATTCTCCTTCGTTGTGATGCCCCGTCTGGCCACTCGATGCGTGGTTCGAGGGGTAGAGTAATGTGCATATTATAGACATGTTTAATCTTTGGCGTCGAGGACTGGACCGCCGCGGGCTTCTCGAAGGCGGACCCGTGTGATCCTCGGCTGTGGCGGAATCTTCACCTGGGCCCTTCTCGAGGCCGATTAAATATGCGTATGATATCACTACATCGTTCAAAACTGGTGCGGCCATTTCAGCCGATCTGCAAGGAGATAGTGACGTGGGAGAGACACTGCTCGAGCGGGAGAAGGACCATCCGCAGGAGATCGTCGCCGAGCGTGAGGGGCGGCGCATCGTCATCATGGACTCCGCGCGCTGGGTGGACGATCGCAACACCGACCGTGACGTGGTTCTTCCGGCGTCCTATATCGGTGTGCTTCCTGCGCGGATGTGTGCGGTTCATCGACCGCGCGGTGTCATCGGCCACGATGCCTGCGTCGGCAAGGACGGTGCCGGTATCGCCGGGTTGTGGTACCTCGAGGCACTGGGCATACCGGCTGCCACCGCCGACGGGATGACCGTCGAGATGGGAAACGGTCGTGACCTCTACGAGAGTGGTCGTATCTCGCATGTGAACTACCACGCCGAATGTCTCGGTGTCGTAGTAGGCATGCCGGTGCGCCAGGCGGCGGAGTTGTTGCGGGACAAAGACCTGGGAGACACCACGGTGGGAAACAAGATCCGCCGACAGGTGGTCGAGGAGCTCGAGGACGGCCGGCGCATCGTGGTGACCGACTCCATTGTGTGGGCGCTGCCCGAGGATGCCGGCCGCAGTGTGATGGTGACCGCCGGTCACACCGGTCGCAGCGGCGCGAAGTTTCTGCTCGAGGCTGATCCGTGGGGGTTCATCTGCCACGACGGAGGAATGTCGAAAAACGAGTCCGGGATCGTCGGGTTGCGCACCGCGGAGGAAGCCGGACTCGCGGGTGCGTGCATCGACGGCCGAACCGCTCCGATCGGCGACGCCTTCCGTGGCTATAACGAGGGGCTGATCAGCGCATGCAACGGACCGGCGCGCGACCGCGGAGTTACCGTGGGTATGCCGGTCGACGAGGCAGCCCACCTGCTATTGGTGGGTGGACGGTAATGGACGTCCGACTGGAGCGCCCCTTACCCACCGCCAGCTCACTGACCGCACCGTTCTGGCAGGCGGCCCGCGAACATCGCCTCGTCCGGCCCGTCTGTGACGAGTGTGGGCACAATTTCTTCACCCCCCAGCTGATCTGCCCCCGGTGCCTGAGTGAGCGGTGGACCTTCCAGGCGAGTTCCGGTGCGGGAACTGTCTACAGCAGCACCGTGATACACCGCTCGCCCTCACCCGCTATTCCGGCGCCGTATCAACTGGCGATCGTCGATATGGACGAGGGCTGGCACCTTCTGACAAACATCGTCGATAGGGGAGACAGGCCCACTCCGGTCGGTGCGCGCGTCGAGGTGACGTGGGTGCCGATCGACGAGCAGTGGACATTTCCCGCCTTCCGCACCATCGAGACAAAGGACCCGCGATGAACATCGGACTCGCATACAGCCGGAACGCCCGACGGAATCCTCGAGCTCTGGCGTGTTTCGCCGGCGCTCGCTCACGGACCTGGGCACAGGTGAACGACCGGGCCTGCCGCCTGGCCAACCTCCTGCGTGATCGCTACGGTGTCGCTCGCGGCGACCGGGTCGCGGTACTGGTCGCCAACCGGATGGAAGTGGTCGAACTCGTCGGTGGCTGCGCCAAGGCCGGAGCGGTCTACGTCGGCCTCAATTTCCGGCTGGGCGAGCCGGAATACGTCGACATCTTCGCCAATTGCACACCTAAGGTGATCCTCGCGGACGGCGAGCTGGCCCCGATGGCCCGGCGTATCACCGAGGGCACCGACGTGGTTGTCCTCGACATCGACGACCCGGTCGACTACGAGGAGCAGCTGCAGGCATCGTCGGCGGCAGCCCCGGAGACCGAGCGCCTGGTGGGGCCGGACGACAACTTCTGCATCGTGTACTCGAGCGGCACCACCGGGCGGCCGAAGGGCATTCTGTTCGACGTCGGTGCAACCCTGCAGCACGCGGCAGTGGCGGTGGCCGAATACGAGCTCTCCGAGTATTCGCGTTGGATGATCGCCATTCCACACAACTCGAGCATGCAGATCACCATTGCCCCGCTCGCTCTCCTCGGCGGGGCGATCGGCTTCGCGGACTCCCGTGGGTTCAAACCGGATCGGTTCGCCGAAGAGGTGCGGCAGAATTCCGTCACGCACACTTTCCTGGTCCCCACCATGTTGATTCGCCTGCTCGAATCGACAGTCGACGCGGACGCTGTGCCCACGCTCCGCACAATCGGATACGGATCGGCGCCGATCGCCCCCGACCGGGTCAAAGACCTTGTCGAACGCTTCGGGCCGGTGTTCGTGCAACTCTACGGAATGGCTGAGATCGCCTCGATCGGTACCATGCTCCGCAAGAGCGACCACGCGGCAGCGGCGGCTGGTAACACGGAACTGTTCGCCACCTGCGGTAAAGAATCGATGGCCGTGATGGTGCGCTTGGTCGACGACGACGGTGCCGACGTGCCGGACAACGAACCCGGAGAAATCGTTTTCGGCACCCCGTACACGATGGTGTCCTACTACTGCGAACCCGAGAGGACCTCGGAAGTCCTCATCGACGGGTGGATGCACTCCGGTGACATCGGGCAGTGGGCTTCCGACGGCTACCTGAAAATCGTCGGTCGCAAGAAGGACCTCATCATCCGCGGCGGATTCAATATCGCGCCGACCGAGATCGAAAACATCCTCACACTGCACCCCCACGTACGGGAAGCAGCCGTCGTCGGACTCGAAGATCCGGAGTGGGGTGAAGCCATCGCCGCCGCAGTGATCGCCAGCGGATCGCAGGTGCCGTCGGCCGAGGAACTGCAGCAGTGGTGCCGAACCCAGGGGTTACCCAGCATCAAGATCCCCGAGCGTGTCGAGGTGTGGCCGGACCTTCCGCGCAATGCTGTTGGGAAGATCACCAAAGCGGAGGTACGAGAGCAGTTCACGACTGCAGCCGGTGTGTCATGACCCGGCATCACCCGTTCCACGATGTAGCCGTCGTCGGCGTCGGCATGACTCCGCAGGCCAAGCGCCTCGACATGAATTCACTGACGGCCAGTGTCCGGGCGGCGAAGCTGGCACTGGCGGACGCCGGAATCGATCACAGTGAGGTCGACGGCATCTGTGCCCGCTGGCCTGGTCCGGGTGGCACCGTCTTCCAGCCCGGCTCGGCCGACTGGGCAGGGTTGCTCGGCATCCAGGTGCGCTGGATCGGCGACACCTACCCCCAAGGCGTACCCGCAGTACTAGACGCGGCCGCGGCGATCGCGACCGGACAGTGCCACACCGTTCTGATCACCGGAGGCCAGGCGGGTGTGATGAATGCCGAAGCTGGTCGGGTCGCCTCCTACACCCGCCCGGCCAACGAGTTCGTCGAACCGTTCGGGTCCTTTACCACCGCGCAGTTCGCCCTGGTGGCGCAGCGTTACCTTCACGAATACCCACACGCGCGGGAGGCGATGGCCGAAGTGGCCGCGACCATTCGCAACACCGGATCCGCTAACCCCGACGCAGTCATGGCGGGTCGTGGCCCGTACACCGCTGAGGATGTTCTCGCCGCTCCTCCGCTGGTCGACCCGTTCACCCGGCTGGAGGTCTGTCTGGCCAACGAAGGTGCCGCGGCGCTCGTCGTCACGTCGATGGAGCGAGCACGCGACCTACCGTCGACGCCCGTGCGGATACTCGGCGGCGGGGCTGAATGGATGCGTCAGCAGTACGTCGACCCGCCTAGATACGACGACGTGTGGATGATCGGCGCCGACGCCTCGCAGCGTGCCTACGCCAGTGCCGGTATCGAACCGCAAGACCTCGACTTCGTGCAGCTCTACGACGTCAATTCCGCGGAGGTTCTGCGGCAGTACGAGGCCCTCGGCTTCTGCAAACAAGGTGACGGTGGCCCTTTCGCGCTCGACACGGGCATCGGAATCAACGGAGGGTTGCCGACCTGCACGGACGGCGGCGTCCTCTCCTTCTCTCACATCGGCTGGGGGGCACCGACTTTGAAGATCATTGAGGCGGTCCGGCAGATCCGTGGAGACGGAGGCGACAGACAGGTACCGGGCGCTCGTACCGGTCTGGTGGCCGGCGCCGGATCCGGTGCCCAGTACTACAACGTGCTCGTCCTCGGCTCCTCGAGCTGACCAACCCACCAACGTGGCCGACTGTGAAAGTATGGCGATGACAGATCTCGAATATGGGGTGGCCGAACACATTGCCACCATCCGACTCAACCGCCCTCAGCGGAAGAACGCATTCACTCTGGAAATGATCGACGCGTGGGCTCAGGCCCTCCTCGAGGCTGAGGAGGACTCGAACGTTCGGGTGGTGGTGGTGACCGGCGCAGGCGGGGCCTTCTGCTCCGGCGTCGATCTCTCTGTCCTCGACAGCATCGCCCCCACGCCTCTGGGTGCGAAAGAGCTACTGACCAAACGCGTCCACAAGGTCGCACACGCTGCGGAGGCGCTCAGCAAACCGTACCTGTCCGCCATTCCGGGGGACGCGATCGGCGCAGGCATGGATATGGCACTGCTCACCGATATTCGACTGGCGGCGGAGTCGGCCCGATTCTCGCAGGCCTACGTCCGTGTCGGTCTTGTCCCTGGGGACGGGGGCTGCTATCTACTGCCTCGCATCGTGGGCACCGCGAAAGCCCTTCAACTCATGTGGACCGGAAAAATTGTCGATGCCGGAGAGGCGCTTTCCCTCGGCATCGTCAGCGCCGTCCATCCCGACGATCAGCTGGACGACGCCATCCACGAATTGGCGTCCGAGATCGCCCGCCAACCGCCGATCGCGGTTCAACTCATCAAACGCAGCACCCGGTTGGGTGAAAGACATGACTTGAGAACCGCATTGGATCTCATCTCCTCTCATCATGCGGTTGTCACGGCAACCGACGACTCCCGCGAGGCGCGCCGCGCGCTCGCCGAGAAGCGCCCAGCGCACTTTGTCGGCAGTTAGCTGCCGGCTGACACCCGAACTATCCGTCGAGCGGCAGGACGCCATGCGTCCTGCCCCTAGAGTCGTCGGTTGCCCGTCGCCTCCCGGTCCGGTGTTGACAAGGCCACCGCGGGGAGTAAATATGCATATAGTAATTGTAGTTACTTGGGTCACACCGGTGCCTGTGGTGGTGCCTCTTCATCAGGTGTGTCGATGTCAGCGGAGGTTCATCTATGACGGTCCAGGAACGTAACAGCGAGTCCGAACTCGCATCCCGACGACGGCGTAAGGCCTTGATCGCCGGATCGGTGGGAAATACTGTCGAGTGGATCGATTGGGCGCTGTACAGCGCCCTGGCGCCGGTCTTTGCCAGCCAGTTCTTTCCGCCGACCTCCCCGGCAGCAAGCTTGCTGGCGACATTGGCGGTGTTCGCGGTCGGGTTCCTCATGCGTCCGGTCGGTGGCGCACTGATCGGTGTCTTCACTGATCGGCACGGCCGGAAGAAGGGGCTCACGCTGACCATCGTGATGATGGCGGGCTGCGCCTTCGTGATCGCACTGTGCCCCACCTACGCGCAGATCGGCGTCGCGGCGCCGATCATCCTGCTACTCGCTCGCCTGGTGCAGGGATTCTCCGCCGGCGGCGAGTTCGGTTCCTCCTCGTCGTTGCTGGTGGAGTCCGCGACCGGAATGCGCCGAGCGTTCGCTGGTTCCTGGCAGCAAGTTTCAGCTGGGCTAGGGGTGCTCATCGCCGCCGTGTTATCGCTCATCCTGACCTCCACGCTGGACGCCGAGACGATGTCCACCTGGGGTTGGCGGGCCGCCTTCATCGGGGGCGGTCTACTGGGCCTGGTCGGGCTCTGGCTGCGGATCGGATTGGACGAAACCGACAGCTTCCGCGCTGTGCAGGCGGAGGGCCGGGTGGCCCGTAACCCTCTGACCGAGGTGTTCCGGAAGCACCCGCGGGAGGCGCTGCGCGTGATCGGGATGGCGGCCGCGGGCGTCCTCATCTACTACATCTGGATCAACTACATGCCCGGCTACGTCAGTGCGGCGATCAAGACGATGGATCTGCAGACTGCGCTGGTGGCTAACACCATTGCACTCGCCTACTTCCTCTGCCTCCTGCCCTTCGTCGGCATTCTGGCCGACCGGGTAGGGCGCAAGCCGGTGATGCTCACCTTCGCGGGCGGCTTCGTGATCTTCGCCTATCCCGCGTTCTCTCTCCTTGGTAACGGGGGCTTCTGGACCCTTTTCGCGGTCGAGATGATCGGTGTGACACTGCTTGCCGGGTATGCGGGACTGATCGCGACGGTCATGGCTGAGCAGTTTCCGGCGGAGGTGCGCACGACGGGAATCGGATTTCCGTATGCGATTGCAGTCGCTGTCTTCGGCGGAACCGCCCCGTATGTCACCACCTGGTTGGCGACGAGTGGATTGCAGGACTGGGTATGGCTGTACGTCGCTACTGCAGCCCTTTTCGGTCTGATCGTCTATGCGCGGATGCCGGAAACTCGCGACCGTGTGCTCACGTAGGTACATTCCGCCCGTGCGTTGGCGTGCTGGCCAGGCCTCCGCGCGGGCCGGTTGACAGCACCTTCAAAGAGTGTAAATATAACTATAGTTTGCTGTGGCAGGAGTCACAGCGAGTGCAGGCAGAGGCTGCCGCCGGATCGCCGAACATCACTCCCTCAGCTCCGGCGTGAACACCTCACCTCGAACGCTTACAGCAATCCCGCAAGGAAGGTTTCTTCATGACCCAGAACCCGTCGGTTCAGCCGTTCAAGCGAGACATGTTCTCGGATTTCGATTTCGAGGATCCGGAATTCAACGAGCGCTTCGATGAGGTGCTCAACGAGATGGCAGCCAAATGTCCAGTCGCGCACAGCCAGACCGGGCACGGCTACAAGGTGATCAACACCTACAAAGATGTGAAGAAGGCGGCGCAGGACTGGCGTACCTTCAGCTCAGCCAAGGGCTACGCGGTCAACCGACCGGAAGGAACACCCACCATCTTGCCCGAGGAGTCGGACCCGCCGTACCACGACAAGTGGCGCAAGGCGCTCAACCCATTCTTCTCGCCCACGACAGTCGCCGGCTTCGAGGACCAGATCCGGACGATCGCGAACGAGCTGATCGACAATTTCGAGACGAAGGGCAGCTGCAACTTCGTCCGCGACTTCTCCGCGCACCTTCCCGGGATGGTCTTCTTCCGCTGCGTCATGGGAGTGCCCGAGGCCGACCTGCCCGAACTCTTCGAAGGTATCGACAAGGGAACCTTCGGGCCCGTGGAAGAACGCCCCCAGTACTTCATGAAGGTGAACGACTATCTGTCGGAATATCTGGAAATGCGGAGCAAGGAAGCGCCACGGGGAGACGTGGTGGACATCGTCAACGCCGGCGTCACCCGGGAAGACGGCGAACCCGCCCCGTGGGAGGACAAAGTCGCGATCGTTCTCGACCTCGTCTTCGGTGGGCTGGCGACGACTACCCATGCGATGACCGCCGCGGTCAACTACCTGGCCCAGCACGAGGATGTGCGTAAGGAATTGTGCGACAACCCCGGCCTCATTCCACAAGCCGTCGAAGAGTTCGTTCGCCTCTTCGCGCCGGTGGTCGCGCCAGCGCGCTACGTCACCCAGGACGCCACACTCGGTGACCTCGAACTTCGCGAGGGGGACTGGATCGCTCTCAATTACGCCGCAGTCTCGCGCGACCCGGCAACGACGGAAGATCCCACCACCCTGGATATTCACCGCAAGGGGGTCGTGCACACGGCCTTCGGTATGGGACCGCACCGCTGCTTGGGTTCCCATCTCGCCCGGCTCGAACTCAAGGTGACGCTCGAAGAGTTCCTCCGACGCATCCCCAATTTCCACATAACCGAAGGAACGTCGGTGAAGACCGAAACAGGCCAACTCAGGACAACGACGTCGCTCGAGATCACCTTCGACGTCGACGACGAAGCGAAAGGCTGATCAGCATGAAACTGAGAATCGACGGAGGCCTGTGCACGGGCCACGGACGGTGCTACTCCATCGCCCCGGACGTGTACGAGCCCGACGACGAGGGCTTCTCGGACAACCGCGACGTTGAACGAGAAGTCCGTCAGGGTCAGGAAGAAGCAGCCCGGCTCGGCGCTTCCAGTTGCCCCGAAGCAGCCATCGTGCTGAGCGAAGACTGACGCGTACGGGACTCATCGGTGCAGGCGGTGGCAATGTGACACTCATTGCCACCGCCTGCACCGATGTCTTTCGCCGACCTGTCGGGATTCTCGGCACGGCATATCTGCACGTTCCGCAAGAGCTCACAAGGAGACGACGCAATGCGAGCTATCCAATATCTCGGTGTGAACCAAGTCGAACACAGCGAGGTGCCTGATCCGAAGATCACTCCAGGCCACGTGGTGCTGCGCGTCGCCGCCGCAGGTGTCTGCCAAACCGACGTTCATGTCCGCGCCGCACCCGAGCCGATGATCCCCACAGGCGTGGTTCTCGGTCATGAGATCGCCGGCCACATCGTCGAGTGCGGGGATGGCGTGGACAACCTGTCGATCGGCGACCTCGTTGTCGTGCACCCCGTCTGGTCCTGTGGCCGATGCCGGCAATGTGTCGCCGGCCGCGAGAACGCCTGTCTGAACACGGGCGGGCGTATGTACCCCGCAACAACCCCAGGTATCTCCATTGACGGGGGAATGGCCGAATTCGTCACGGTTCCAGCGAGGGCCGTCGTGCCCGCGAATGGTCTCGACCCCGCATTCGCGGCGGTTCTCCCCGACGCAGGCCTCGTGCCCTATCACTCCATCAATGCCGCCAGAGACCTCTTGCGGCCGGGCTCGACGGCGGTGGTCATCGGAGTGGGCGGTCTCGGCCAGTTCGCTGTCGAGTTGCTTCGTGCCCTCACCAGCGTTCGAATCATCGCGCTCGACATCAAGGAGGCGGCGCTCGCCGCGGTGCGCCACAAAGTCGACTACACGTTCGTCGCCGACTCCTCGGACGTGACCCAACAAGTGATGGACGCGGCCGGTGGCTACGGCGCCGATTTCGTTCTGGACCTCGTCGGGAACTCGGCGACGTTGAAGCTTGCCGGTGCAGTGGTTGCACCGTACGGCTCGATCCGGGTTCCTGGCCTGAACGACGGAGTTTTCGAGTTCGAAACCTCACAGGTAGCCGCCTCCCTGCCCTGGGGCGCTTCGATCACCCGCCCCTACAGCGGGACATATCAGGACCTGCACGACCTCGTCGCGTTGGCCAGAACGGGGCAGATCGGCATCGATCTCGTTCGGTACACCTTCGACGATGCCCTGAGCGCCTTCGATGACCTCGAAAGCGGCAAGGTCAATGGCCGGCCAGTCGTCGTGATGAGTTGAATCGTCGGCGTCTTCCTCAGTCCGGGTCGGTGCCTAGGCAGGACTAGGGAAAGCTCCTGTGTTCTCTGCTCCGCCGTTCGGGGAGTCTGAAGTGAGGACGGGCAAAGTCGGTGGCAAGGGCGGATCACCCGCCGCATGCCGCCGGCGCCGTCGACACAGCAGAAAGGACTTCTCGTGCCTACCGACACCTCAGCAGTTCCCGGACGAGGCCTTTCGTTGATCAGTTCCGCCACGCGTGAGGAGACCGTCACCCTCGTTCCCGGTGACTGGCAGCTGCGTGCGGCGTGCCGTGGCGCCGATCCGGCGGTGTTTTATTCGCCCGACGGCGAACGCGGTTCGGCTCGCGTCCTGCGCGAAGCGAAGGCTCGGCAGATCTGCAGGCCCTGCCCCGTGCGCGCGCCGTGCCGGGATCACGCTCTGGCGGCGGGTGAAACGTACGGCGTGTGGGGTGGGTTGACCGAGGCCGACCGACGGAAGCGCGCTCACCGACTTCGCCGCGGCGAGTCGACCACTCGGCTCGATCCCTTCGCTTCCGGTCGCGGCCGTTCGAGCAACGTCGACTCGTCCTGACAGTTACGGTGAGAACACACTGTGCCGAGGTCAGGAGTCGTCGTGCCCAAGTTGGAGATCAAGCGGACGTCCGAGCTCACCCGGAAGGAGGTGTCCGACAGGCTCATCGCGCTCGGACAGGCCCTCGCGAGTGGCTCCGAGGTGGAATTGGGATCGGGTGGCGACTCGATCACCATCGATGTGGCCGACCAGGTTCGCTGGGAGCTCGAGATCGAAGTCGAAGGTGACCAGATCGAGTTGGAGATCGAAATAAGTTGGCGCGACGGCCCGTCCGGAAACGAGGAGGTCGAGGAGACGCCATCGGAATCGGAGACTGAGGTCCCGGCCAAGCCGGCACGTCGTGGGCGACCGCGCAAAGTAACCGCCAAGTGATCTGCCTGCGCATGCCGGTCAGTTACTCACCGCCGCCGTAGATCGGGCCACGGCGGACGGCGCAGAACAGCTAACGTGGCGATCACCGCCGAAGCCAACCCGATGAACTCACCGAGTAGCGCGATCCGCGTGGAATCGGCGGCCGGTTGCCACCACACCCGGCCGCCGTGGATGACGAACACGCCGACCGGTGACGCCGTGAGATCACCGCCCCGCCTGGTCTCCCGTCCGCTCACCTTGCCGAAGCGAAACCCGCGGTGAACCCGCGCGACGGTGATGACCGTGGAACCGTCCGCCGTCTCATAGGGCTCACCGAAGACGCGGGGCGCGCCGGCGTCGTCCTGCCGTAGGTCCACGACTTTCCGAACTTCCATTTCGCTCTCCACACGGTCCCGGGATGCCGACGAACTTCACCATCGTCACACGCCTCGGTGCCCCAGATGCCGGATTGGACTCGCCAGCGCTGTCGCGGCTGTCCGAAGCTGGCCCTACCATGACCCCATGGCAGCTTCGGGCTCACGCAGACACCTCTCCGTCGTTCCCGACCAACCGGTCATCGACCGGCCTTCGCAGCGCTCGGGACGACTCGACGTCGTGAGCTACCAGCTGCGCATCGAGCTCGACGACGTGTCGCCCACCATCTGGCGGCAGTTCGTCGTCCCGTCGAATCTGCGGCTCAACCAGCTGCACCCGGTGCTCCAGACGGTGATGGGGTGGTACGACAGCCACCTGCACGCGTGGGTCGGTGGGGAGCCGCCCGCATCCGAGCGGTACGAGATGCAGGAGAGCATCGACGAGGGTTTCGCCGACGAGGACGACGAGTTGTGCGAAGTCGACATCCGGCTGGACCAGGTGCTGGTACAGCCGGGCGACCAGTTGTCGTATGCCTACGACTTCGGGGACGGCTGGGACCATACGATCGTCCTGGAGCAGATCAGGGCCGGCGATCCTGAGCCGAAAACGCAGTGCCTCGCCGGTGGCCGGGCGTGCCCTCCCGAGAATTCGGGCGGTCCCGGTGGATACGCCAATCTGTTGAGGGTGCTGGCCGACCCGAGCCATCCCGAGCACCACGACGCGCGCGAGTGGGTGGGTTCGGGATTCTCGCCCGAGTCTTTCGACCCCGCCGTAGTCAATGCGAGTCTGGGAGGACATGAGGCGGTCCGGGCGCACGGCCCGGTGTCGGACTCGGCATTCGCCGAGTTGCTCCGCCATATGCCCCCCCGCGCTGCGCCGCAGGTCTATTCGATGCTCGAACGTGCCCACCTGACCCAACGATCGGGTGACTACCTGGTCGCGCAGGAGGCGGTGACACTGCACCTGCGCTGGTTCCTGCAGCGCATCGGACCCGACGGCATCACCCTGACGAAGGCCGGTCACCTCCCGCCGGCCGTGGTGGCCGAGGCCCGGCAACTACCGGGGATCGACGGCTGGCCGTCGACCAACAACCGCGAAAACGACCAGCGGCCGGTGCACCTGCTGCACACGTACACGAAGACACTCGGGCTGGCGCGCAAGTACAAGGGCAAGCTGGTGCAGACCAAGCTGGGCGCCGAGTTTGCGGGCAACGCGCGCGGAATGTGGAGCCACCTCCTCAACAGGCTGCCGCTCGGCACCGATCGGGTGGAGCGGGAGGCCGGATACCTGGTGCTCCTCGCCCTCGCCGCCGGTGCGTCACCGGAGGAACGTCAGACCGTGGTCGCCGAGGGACTCGCGGCCCTCGGGTGGCGAGCGAGCGACAAAACCGTGGTCGAGGGTCTGGAGGCCTACTGGATCGCTCGGCCCACCCTCGAATTCCTCAAGCTCACCGGTGCGATCGGTGAAGGTTACGGGGTGCACGACACCAGCGACCCGGAGTGGGGACGACTCCTCGCGCGCATGGTGTTGTCGATGTGAGGTGGCGGCCGCCTGGCGGCGTCGAGGCTCGACGTCAATCTCCACAGGGTGTCATTCACGCAACTGACAGCCGTTCGGCCGGTGGCTATTTCGACACGATCCTGTTCCGGGCCGCACCCTGACGAGTTGGGGGCGATTTTCGCCAGGATGTCGTTTCTCCCCGAACCGGACCGATTAGTATGCGATTCGATGCGACGGATCCTGTAGTCGGCAAGGGCAGTGTTCGGCCGTACAGGTGAGTGCGATTCCAGGTCGAACGAAGGCGAGTCCGATGACTTTTCCGATGATGTCCAAGGGACAGAACCTGTCCTTGCCGAGTGATGTGTTCCAGATCGACGTGGTCCATCGGATGGACCGAAGCGGAGATCGAGGTCGACGCGTCGGCGTTGCTCCTGAATGCGGACGGCAAGGTTCGCTCGGACGAGGACTTCGTTTTCTACAACCAGCCGGAATCGTCGGACGGTTCGATCAGGTTCCTGGGTGCCGGCGCGACCGAGGAAGGAGCGCAGGCCCGGATCGCTCTCGACTTGTCGGCCGTGCCCGAGGACGTGCACACGGTGGCATTGGTCGGCAGCGTCAGCTCAGGTAACTTCGGTGACCTCGGCAAACTCGCGCTTCGGGTGGTCGACGCGGCGGGGCATTCGTTGGCGGAGTACGTCACCGCCGACGCCACCACCGAATCCGCGTTCGTCTTCGGCGAGGTGTACCGCCGTGCCGGTGAATGGAAGGTACGCGCGGTCGGGCAGGGTTGGGAGTCCGGTCTGGCCGGCCTGGCTACCGACTTCGGGGTCGCGATCGATGACGACCCGGATCTCGAAAGCGCCGATGCCTCCGAAGTAGTTCCACCCTCCGAAGAACTCGTGGCACCTGAGCCACACGACTCCACCGCCGATACCCCGCACGACGACGTGGTGCGCGAACAACCGGCCCAAGCGCCCACGCAGCCGAAAGCGAAGAGCCGGGGCGTGCGCACCACCAAGCGGGCGGTGAAGAAGTCCAAGCCACGTGAGTTCGCGCTCGCCGAGCTCGACACCTGGCAGCCGGCGCGGCTGTTCTCGGTGATCGGCGTCGGAACCGGCGAGGAACAGGAGCGGCGCGCGACGTCAGCCCTGATCGCCACTATGCAGGCCGTGCGCCCCTTCGCACGTGCAGTGTGTGCCCGAATGGGCGCACCGGCCGGCGCGTTCGAGGGATACGTCGAGGTGCAGTACGAACAGGGCGAGACAAAAGTCATCCCCGACGCCGTGTTGAAGGTCTCCCGCGGGAGCCGCCTGTGGACCGCGTTGCTCGAGGTCAAGACCGGCAACGGCAAGCTCAAGAAAGAGCAGCTCGAAAATTATCTCGACGTCGCCCGCAAGAAGAAGTACGACGTGGTGGTCAGCTTGTCGAACGACGTCCCCGCCAGCGCCGGGGAGCTGCCGGTCGAGGTCGACCGCCGCAAGCTCGCGAAGGTCGCTCTGCGGCACCTGTCGTGGGCCGAGGTGGCCCACGAGGCGCGGATGTTGCTCTCGCACGGTGGGATCGACGACGATCTGCAGGCATGGATTCTCGCCGAGTTCCTTCGCTACCTCGATCACCCTCGTTCCGGAGCGGCTGAGTTCGTCGACATGGGCCGGCACTGGGTCACCATCCGCGAGGCGGTCACTGCCGGCACGCTACGAGGAGGCGATGAGAAGGCACTGGCGGTGGCCGACACCTGGGTGTCTTTGTCGCCATCTTGCGCTGCGACTGACGGCCGAGCTGGGAGTCACCGTCAAGCACATCCTCCCTCGTCGGTTGAGCTCCGACCCGGCAGCTCGGAACGCGTCGGTGGCCGAGCGATTGGCCGGCGACGGCGTGTTCGAGGCCGTGCTACGAATACCAGAAACCGCAGGTGATCTTGTGGTGATCGCCGATGTGCGCACCAACAAGATTCGCTGCCGCACCACCGTCGAGGCACCCGATGAGGGCACCTCGGGTCGTCGGCTGTCGTGGCTGCTCAAGCAGCTCAAGGACGTCCCGGGCGATGTCCAGGTCGAAGCCGTGTTTTCCGAGCGCGGCAACGAAGCGTGTGAGCATCTGGACACGGTGCGTGCGGATCCGAAGGTCCTGACCCAGGGGCGGGCCGGTGACATCGTGTCGTTCAGTCTCGAGCAGACATTCCCCATGGGCAGTAGGCGATCGGGTACTGCGGCCAGCTTCATCACCAGCGTGACCTCATCCACCGACGCGTTCTACGGTGCGGTGGTCCAGCAACTGCGGGGATGGGTGCCAGCCGCGCCGAAGCAGACCGAACAGGCTCGCCACAGCGGCTCAGACTCCGACGAGGGGGACCTGGAACCCGCCTCGTGACGGAGTGATCCTGGCATCTGGCATCTGGCATCTGGCGTCGTTGATCGCTGACTGCTGCGAAATCGATCACTCGATCGCTTGGCAGTCCGGTGGATCGTGGGCGAGTGCAGTGTCGGCTGGCGTAAACCTGGCGCTGATACTGACATGGCCAACCGAATGCTGCTGCCCCAATAAGGAATAGGGTTCGTAGGGTCCGAACTCGAAGTCGAGTGAACGTAGCGCACCCTCGTCGGTGAGCTCGACGGCAATCGGGCCACCCAATCGCCCAAGGATCCAACGATCTCCCCAGACCCGGCCCGGTGTGTCCACGAACTCATCTTCCGGCTGTGTGGCTGAGGGCGTGAGTTCGACCTCGAAGGTATCGAGTGCTGGATCGATCTTTCGGGCCTGTTTGATTTCGCCGCGCAGGCTCTCGACGACTGCTCCGGTGACCCGCAGCGCTTCTTCGACACTTATGGTGTCGGTGAAGTAGCCAACCGGCGCGTGGGGGTTCATCCAACAGCGCTGTCCGGCGACACCGATGGATCCACCGACAGTCTCGCTCACCGTGTTTTCTGCGCCCTCTCCGCCAAGCCCGATCACCGTCCCGATCTGGAACTCTGCAGGCGGCTGCGTCTCACCGACCTCGAACCGGAATCGACCCTCGGATAGGGCGATGAGGCCTTCGCCTGCCCAACGCGCATCCGCACTCTCGGCCCCTACTGACAGCGTGAGCACCTCTGCGGCGAATGCGTCGTTCGCCGCTGCCCCTACGAATGACTCGGGTGGCGTCGGCGTGTCATCGGAGCAGCCAACTGTCAGCGCTGCGGTGATCACGCACAGGACGCCTGCTGCGAGGGTTCTCATGCCGCTATTTTCCGGCCGACTCGACATGCACGGCATCCCTTCGCTCGACTGACGCCCGTGGGTGCGCTGCCGCACGTCGCCCGTGCGGGGGATCGAGGCAAAGCTTATCGCGACCCCGTCCAGTAGCTTCCGCGTCGCGTTTCGAGGTGCAGCCTCCGTCGATTCCGGCACACTGTTTCCATGACAACGCCGCCGCACCGCAGGTGGGTGCTGCATGTCGATCTCGACCAGTTCATCGCTGCGGTGGAGGTGCTGCGCCGCCCCGAGCTGCGGGGCAAGCCCGTGGTGGTCGGGGGACGCGGCGACCCCACCGAACGCGGGGTGGTGTCGACGGCGTCGTACGAGGCCCGCGAGTTCGGGGTGGGGTCCGGGATGCCGCTGCGAACCGCGGCCCGCAAGATCCCCGACGCCGTGTTCCTGCCCGTCGACGCCGAGGCCTACACCGAGGTGTCCGCGGTAGTGATGGATACGTTGCGGAAGATGGACGCCGTGGTGGAGGTGATGGGCTGGGACGAGGCGTTTCTCGGTGTGGAAACCGAGGATCCCGAAGCGTTCGCCCGAGCCATTCAGACGGCGGTGCTCGAGGCGACCGGGCTGCATTGCTCAGTGGGGATCGGCGACAACAAGTTACGTGCCAAGATCGCGACCGGATTCGGGAAGCCGCAGGGCATCTTCCGCCTGACGGGTGCGAATTGGTTCGACGTCATGGGGGAGCGGGACACCCGCTCGCTGTGGGGGATCGGCAGCAAGACCGCGAAAAAGCTTGCCGCCCTGGGTTTGAACACGGTGAGCGAGTTGGCGGCGGCCGCGGATGAGGACCTCGCCGCGACGTTCGGCCCGACCATGGGACCGTGGTACGGCAGGATCGGCCGCGGCATCGACCGTTCCCCGGTGACCGCCGACCCGTGGGTTGCCCGCTCCCACAGTCGCGAGACGACGTTTCAGCAGAACCTCGACGACTGGTCCGCCGTCATGGACGAAATCCGCCGTCTCGCCGTGCGGGTGCGGGAAGACATTGTGGCAGAGAATCGTCCGGCCGTGCGTGTCGCGTTGAAGGTGCGCTACGCACCGTTCATCACCCGCACCACCAGCAAGGCTTTGCCGGAACCGACGTTCGACGTCGACATCATCTGCGACGCAGCCGCGGCCATGGTCGACCGGTTCGACCACGACCGCGAAGTGCGCCTCCTCGGCGTGCGGTTGGAGATGACCCCGCCCACGTCGTCGACCGCCACCGATTGATGCTTCCCTCTCGCTGTCGGTTGCCGATGATGCGACGTCAACGCGGCTTGGTGCGGGTGCGCGGAAGTTTGGTGGCGATGACGGCGGCCTGAGTGCGGCGTTCGACGCCGAGCTTGCTCAACAGCCGGGACACGTAATTCTTCACGGTCTTCTCCGCGAGGAACATGCGCGCCGCGATCTGCCGGTTGGTCAATCCTTCACCCAGAAGAGTCAGGAGAGTGCGTTCCTGATTGGTCAGGCCGGCGACCAGGCCTTCTTCCTCGGTGGGTTTTGCCCGCAATTTCTCCATCAGGGCTGCGGCCGCACGATTGTCGAGCAATGACTTTCCGGCACCGACCTCGCGGACTGCGTGGGCCAGTTCGGTGCCGCGGATGTCTTTGAGGGCGTACCCGCTGGCACCGGCAAGGATGGCGTCGAGCATGGCCTGTTCGTCCGTGAAGGAGGTCAACATCAAGCACCGCAGGTCGGGCAGCTGGGAGAGGAGGTCGCGGCAAAGTTCGATGCCGTTGCCGTCGGGTAGTCGCACGTCGAGGACCGCGACGTCGGGTTGCAGTGCGGGAATTCGTGCGAGCGCTTCGGCGCAGTTTCCGGCCTCGCCGATGACGGTCAGTTCCGGATCGGTGGACAGCAGATTCGCGATACCCCGGCGCACGACCTCGTGATCATCGACGAGAAAGACTGTGGTCATGCGGCTCAGAACTCCATTTCCGGTGGTCAGCGCCCTGCATGACAGGGTACGTGATGAGGCAGACGCGCAATTGCTGTCTCGAAAATCATCGCAATGGGTGTCAGCGGAGATCACCGGCGGGGCGGAGCAGCGTGGTGCGGTGCCCGCTGATCTGTTCGATGCCGATCACGAGGTAGCGGTCGTTACGCGAGCTGCTCCACGGTAAGCGGGCCGGATCCGCGAACCCGATCAACCCGTCGGCGCTGGACAGTAGCCGTGACCTGCCCATTGCCAGAACACTCCAGCCGGTGCGGGTGGCCGGGTCGATGGTCCCCGCCTCGAACGCGAGCACCCCCCGGTCGAACCGGTCGAACCACGGGTTGTTGCCGGTGGGGATGACGAGATCGCCGTCGAGGGCGGCGAACGTGACCGGCCGCACCGCGGGCAGGGCGTCCTCGGTGTAGACAAGCCGGCCGGTCGGAACCGAGCGCAGCAACTCCCGGCATTCGGCAGTGCGGAGCGGACCGTCCGACCGCGTGGTCACCACGGGTGGCTTTTCCTGATACATGACTGCTTCTTCCGCGGGGAGAGTACCGACCCCACCAGCATCGGGCCCCGTCCTAGGGGTGCACCAGGGCACAAAGTCGTCACTGTCCTGATCGATCGGGAGAACCGCCCTGCCGGATTCCGTGGGCGTGGTGTGATGGGTGAGTGTCGATACTCGGCAAGTAGGAGAGCGAACGATGACCGCCGACGAGGAACCGTTACTGACAGGTGCATTGTCGCAATTGCGGCTGCGAGAGCTGCTGGTCGAGGTTCAGGACCGCATCGGCCAGGTGATGGACTCCCGCGACCAGATCGACGCTCTGCTCGAAGCGGTGCTCACCGTCGCGTCCGGACTGGAATTGAATGCGACCCTCAAACGGATCGTGCACGCGGCAATCGAGTTGGTCGACTGCCGGTACGGCGCCCTCGGAGTGCTCAATCCTTCTCGGGACCGCCTGCAGGAATTCGTCTACGAGGGTATCGACGAGCACACCCGGGAATTGATCGGTGAACTCCCGACCGGCCACGGGTTGCTGGGATTATTGATCGAGCAACCCAAGCCCATCCGTCTCGACAGCATCGCCGCACACACCGCGTCCTCCGGATTCCCTGCCTACCACCCGCCGATGCGCACATTCCTGGGCGTACCGGTGCGGGTGCGCGGGGAAGTCTTCGGGAATCTCTACCTCACCGAAAAGGCGGGTGGTCAGTCCTTTACCGAGGACGACGAGGTCGTCGTCCAAGCACTCGCCGCCGCTGCGGGTATCGCCGTCGACAATGCTCGGCTATTCGAGGACGCCCGGCTGCGACAGCGGTGGCAGCACGCGACCAGTGAAATTCGTGGAGAACTGCTCGCGGCCACCGATACCGGGGAAGTCCTCGACCTCATCGCCCAGCGAGCGCGCACACTCGCCGGCGCCGACCACGTACTCATCGCCCAACCCGACGACCCCGATGTCGAGACGGCCGAAGTCACCACGCTGACGGTCACTGCATACGCCGGAGACGCCACCGACGCCTTCCACGGCCGGCAGATTCCCGTCGACTGTTCCGACATAGGACGAGCGTTTCGCACCGGAGAGCAGATGCGCGTTCCGCAGATCACGGAATGCAGGAGCTACGGCACTGCGCTCCTGCTGCCGCTGCGGGTATCCGTCGACACGATAACCGGGGTGCTGGCGATCATTCGAGAACTCGGGGCGGATTCGTTCGACGATCGGCAACAATCGTTGGCTGCCGAGTTCGCCGATCAGGCGGCCTTGGCGCTCAAGCTCGCTGATGATCAACGGCAGCTGGCCGACATGTCGCTGATCTCGGACCGTGACCGGATCGCGAGGGACCTTCACGACCACGTCATCCAGCGTCTGTTCGCCCACGGTTTGAATTTGCAGAGCACCCAGGCACGCACCCGGGCGCCCGAGATTCGCGCACGGCTCGAGGACATGATCGACGACGTGCAGCAGATCATCACCGACGTCCGGACCACGATCTTCGATCTGCATCGCGGAATCGATCAGAACTCCCGACAGCTGCGGCACGTACTCAACACCGTGGTTGCCGAGCAGACCGAAAACAGTGGCCTGCGCACCACGGTCCGGATGGCCGGGCCGCTGAACGTGGTGACCGGTCCTCTCGCCGACCATGCCGAAGCGGTATTGCGGGAGGCGCTCAGCAACGTCGTGCACCATGCGCGAGCCCGCGCGGTCACTGTCACCGTCTCGGTCGGTGACGACCTCATAGTCGACGTCCTCGACGACGGCATCGGCCTCCCACCGACAGTGGCACGCAGCGGTTTGCACAATCTCGCCGCTCGAGCCGAGCAGGCCGGTGGAACTTTCACGGTTGCACCCCGGGACACGGGCGGGACTCGATTGACGTGGGCGGCCCCGCTACCGGACGTGTGAGCTGGTTGTCGTCCGGGCCTTCACCACCCGTTGCGTCGGCACACGCGCAATTCCCGGGTCAGTCCCGGACGATCATCACCGGGCACCGGGCGGAATGGAGCACCGCCCGGCTGGTCGACCCGAGGAGCAGGGAGGTGAAGCCGCCACGTCCACGACTGCCGGTGACGACGAGCTGCGCCTGCCGGGACAGTTCGACGAGGTGGTCGATCGGCCGATCCCGGACGACCACCTTCCGGACAGTGACGTGCGGGTACGACTCGTGCCAGCCGGCCAGGCTTTCGGCGAGTACGGCCTCTTCCGCGGCAGCGATTGCGGGCCAACTCAAGTCGTGAAAGTCCGCCTCGTCGGTCGTGAAGACGGTCGACAACTCGACATCACTCCACGCGTGCATTGCGACAAGATCGGAGCCGCGGAGAGCGGCTTCCTCGAACGCCGCACCGATCGCCGGTGTGCTGCGCGCCGAACCGTCGACCCCGACTACTACCGAGCCGTCGAGAACAGCGTCCACCGGATCGGGCATGCCGCGAACCACGACCACCGGGCACGGCGAATGGCCGGCGACCGCCGTGCTCACCGACCCGCGCAGACCCCCGGCGACACTGCCCAGCCCCCGCGATCCCACGACGAGCATGCGGGCCGA
>NZ_JBIRXS010000028.1:0-102328 GCF_044389235.1 Rhodococcus sp. NPDC019647
GGACACTGTGCGTGCCACGGTCCCCTATCGACCTCGGAACACACGTGCACCACGCCGCACGGGCGAGAAGTAAAGTCGACGATCAGCACGTCGGCACCGACCCGGTCGGGGTCCGAGAACAGCCATCGGGCGGTCGTGCCGATCAGGATCGCGCCCACCTCACCGGGCCACCGCACCTTCTGCCCCGACACCGCTGGCGTCTGCCCGCTGTCGGGTTTCGGCGGTTTCGCTTTCCACATCAGTGCGGCGCGATCGGTGAGGGTGCCCAGGCGCCGCGCAATCTCCACTGCCTGTTCGCGGGTCTGGGCCGCGATGCCGACGCGCAGATCCGCACGGTGTGCCAATGCTGCCGCGAGAAGGGCGACCAGTCGGGTCTTGCCCGCACCGGGTGGCGACGGGACGACGACGGCGGGATCACCGGACCACACCGAGAACAGCACGCGTGCGGTGATCGGATCGGACATGATCTGCGATCCCGGCCACTGCGTGAGCGACGGCGGGGTCGGCCTGGGTGCCGGTGCGCTCGAGGGTGTCGGGTTGGGGATATCGGGGCGGGGGGCGAGGATGCGCATGACGATGCGACCTTTCACGAAAGGTGATGTGAAGCAGGAGTTTTTCCGGTTGTGGTGCAGGCCGCCGGGGCTAGTCCTCTGCGCCCGCGATCAGCACGTCGAGGGGAACCTCACGCCGCGCAGCGACCGGTGTGTGGCCGGTGGAGAGCCAGGAACGGCGGGCACGGTAGAGCCGCCAGTATCGGCCCCGACCCGCGCGCATCGTCTGCGGTGACGGCGGCCCGGGCATCAAGCACACCCTTGCTCCCGGTGCGGGGGCGTGTGCGCCGACCGAGCCGAGACCGAGGACCAACTTTCCCTCTACGACGTGTGCCGAGGTGACCTCGACAAAGAACCGCTCGAAGGGCTTGTCCGCTGGGGTGCCCATCCAGCCGGTGACCTCGGATCCGACGCGTAACCGTGAATCGAGCCGCTCACAGGTCACCGACAGCGATGCGTTGCGCCGACGCGACCGGATCGGCGGCGGGGTCACCGATGCCACCCCGACCGCCACGTGCCCGGTGTGGACTGCGCGTTGCCGCCAGAGCGGATCATCGAGTAGGGCGGCAGCTTTCAAGTCGGCGGCATCGCATCGGGTGCGCAGTCCCATGGCGGCGCTGGCGGTGTTGTCCGGACGCGACCAGTCATGCCCGGCTGTCGCTGCCGAGAGCGCGCGGTCCCACGAATAGCGGTCGTCCTCGTGGATTGGCTCCAGTAGTGGCAGCAGCGGTCCGCCGCTGATCTTCGCGGCCCACTCATGCAAGCCGATGACGCTGTCATCGGAGATGCGCAGCCACTGCCGCCACGTGGTCGCTGATCGTTCGGCCTCCGGGGTGGTGCCGAGCACGTACCGCGCCGACGACGCGGCCACCAGATTTACCACCGCCGACGTGCCGGGATGGTCTGCCCGATCCGCCCACCACGCCACCATGGCCGCAGCACCGGCCACCTGCGGGTCCGGGTGGTGTGCCCGCGCCCGCGCCAGCGTCAGCAGGGCGGGCAGGGTGCCGGTGTCGTCGGTGAGCAACGGTGCCGGGTCGCAGCGCCCCACGATGGTGCCGCCGTGTGCGGCCAGCAGTCCCAGGGCATCCACGTCGCGGGCCCGTTCCTCGCGGCCCTCGAACCCGGCCACTGCCACGGTGACGCTGCCACCACGTGCCACCGCACGCACCGCCAGCGCCGCCGTGGACGCCGCGAACGTGGTGTGCGTGAGCCGAGGCGACCGGCGACCGGGTTTCGGCGGCATAGAGCCGCTGAGCGAGGTCGAACCATTCCACGCTCATGCCGCTCCCCACTCCTCGCCGCTCCCCAAATGCACCGGATTCGCGGCACAGCGCCAACCGGCGCGCAGAGCCGCCGCCGCCGCATCGGTCGCCTTACCCGCCACTACCACCGCGACCTGGTGGGCGGTGATCCCGGTACCGGCCAACACCCGGTCGGCGTAGCGGACGAGGTCGCCGTTTCCTGCCGCGCTCATGCACGAACTCCCGCGCCGACCGGCACGCACACCGTCGACGCCCACGACGGTGTACGCCCCGCAGCCGCGTCACTGCCGATCACCGCGCACACCAGATGCGACCGCGACGGGCGATCCGGCCACGGCGTATCCCCATCCGTCAGGACGATCACCACATGCGGCTGCGGACGCGCAGCATTGGCCGCCTCGATACCCACCCGCATATCGGTGCCGCCGCCGCCGATCAGTGTCACGTCCGCGATGGACCGAACCGGCTGCGCCGTGGTGCTCGACGCATCACAGGCCAGAATCCGCACCCGATCCCGTGCCACACCGCCAGCCCGCAGCACCCCGGCAACCTCACTCATCGCCGCATCCAGATCGTCTGCCGACATCGATCCCGACGTGTCGACCACAATCGAGACCGTGATCGACGGGCCGCGCATCGCCGGAGCGACTATGCCCGGAATCCCGCGCCGCGAGGGTCGCGAATACGTGTAGTTCGTCCGCCCCGCCGCATCCGCCACGACGCGCCGAATCACCGCACGCCACAACCGATCCCATGCCACCGTCGGCGGTGCCAGTACCTCACCGGCCCACCGCACCAACCCTGCCGGGGCGCTCCCCCGCCCCTGTCCCGAAGACTCACGAACGGCCTGCGCGACATACCGCCGAACCAGGTCGGCCTCCGCGCCGTCGAGACCTTCGGTGACCTCATCCCCCGCCGCACCCAACTCTCCGGGCACAGCAGGACACCCCGCACCGGACCCGCACCCCGGATCACCATCACCGTCTGCGTTCGAAGATGGAGAGGCAGACGGATCTACCAAGTTCGGGTAGTAGTCCTCCGCAATGCCTCCCGATGCGCACCCGAACGACTCCGGGGTGATCACCCCTTCGGGCAGTCCGACACCGGCCGCGAGAAGGTCATCGTTGATTTCCGCATCGGCGGCGTAGTTCCACGCCAAGTGCGCGACCGGCTTCGGCAAGAACTCCGCACGCGCGGCATGTGCCCGCAGCAAGTGCCCAACCTCGTGCAACAGGACCGCACCCGCCACCGGGACCGGCCACGCGTTCGCACCGACCAGCAACGCCGGATCGAGATACACCCGCCACTGCGCATCCACCGCGAACGTGCCCAGCCCCGGCGCAGCCACCGGCCGGGCCGCGAACAACGCCCGCATGAAGTACGGCATCTGTTCGGCAGAGACCAACCGGGCCAACCGAAACGCGCGCAACTCGTCCTGGTCGAGTACCCGCACCGCGCTCACGCCGCCTCACCGACCAAACCCGCAGCCACCAACACCGGGGAGAACCGCCGCGCCGCAGCCGGAACCACAGCCTTGGCGGGCCGCGCCTTCGCCAACGTCCGCGCCGCAGCGCCCGCCACATCAGGTGCACCCGCTTCCGCCGCCGCGATCAGCGGCCCCCACGCGCTGCGCCACGCCTCGACAGTGCCCCGCCCCGCAGCCCACGCCGTCACACCCGACAGAACTGCCCACACCAGGTCCGGACGAGACTGCCAGTCGAACGCCGTTTCCGGATTCTCGATCACCGCCACCGGGTCGGGCAGATCGGCATTCCTGCGCCATTCCAGGAACTCGACACCGGTCCCCTCACCGATCAGCCCGAACACCGCCGCATTGATCGCCGCGTTGTCGTCGTCGCGCAGATGCGGCAACACCGCCGCCAGCATCGCCCACGTGCGCCGCGACGGCCACGCTCCCCCGGTCTGCGCCGCCGACGACGGGAACGCGTCCAACGCTTCCGGGTTGCGCTGGACATACCCGGTGATCGAACTACGCACCAGCGCCACGCGCTGTTCGTCGGTCGCAACCGCACGCGAGGCGGGCGGCGTGGCCCACCCTGTCGCCATACCGTCCAACCACTCATCAACAGACGGAGTGAACTCCACATGGCAGAACCGATTCGCCAATGGCGCTTCCAGTTCGTACCCACCGGCAGCACAATCGGGAGGATTCGCACCCGCAATCACCCGCGTTCCCTTCGGCAATTGCAGATCACCGACCTTCAGGTCCAACGCGACCGCGAGCATCGCCGCCTGCACCGCAGGCGGACTCGTCGTCAACTCGTCCAGAAACAGATAGCCACCACCCTCGGCGTGGATGCGCTTCGCCCAGTCCGGAGCCTCCAACGTCACCCCGTGCTCACGCACCACCGGCAGGCCAGCGAAGTCGGCCGGTTCCCGCAACGACCCGAGGACCGTCTCGCACAGCACCCCGTCCGACGCCGCCAACCCCCGCACCAGACTCGACTTACCCATACCCGGACCCGAGATCAACAACGACGGAACACCGGCCCGCCCATTCGCATCCAACACCGTCACAGCAGTCGCCAAATCAGCCACAGAAAATCCTCCAGAATCGAGCGAGTTGGTCAGTCTCGCTACCGAATTAGACTCCTCAAGTATACGGCCTGACCTGCACAAATAGGGGTTCTGTGCTCGTCCCGCGTCCCCGGCGCACCCTGTGCCGGGGACGCGGGACGACCGCCCGCCCGGCACCGCGCCGGAAAGATCGTCTGCGGGCCCGCGGAGGGATCAAACATCGCCGGCCGCGGCACGATCCCGTTCTCCGCCATGGCCCCGGACGAGCCGGTCGATCGGGACCTGATCTAAAGAGGAGAGTTTGTCGGGGGTGCGGTCTACGCTGCCGCTCATGAATCTGATTCAGCGCACCAGTCCTGAAGCGCAGGCGTTCAGTAGTCATGGTTTCAAGATCCCCCGCCCCAGCGGTGAGCACAGCGCCCGCATCTGGCAGGCTGCCGAGACGTTCGGCAAGGACAGCAATGCTGTGTCCGAGGCGATGTTCCACGCGATCGTCGCCCTCGAAGCCGAGGTGGTTGCCCTCCGCCGCGCCGCCGGTACGTCTGAGTAACTTCACCAACCTGAATCGAAAGCACTCACCCATGTTCCCCCGGATCCAGGAGTCTCCGACTCGCATTCTGTCGGCGACGCTCACCGTGTCCGATCTACTCGACTTCTCGAGCACCGACGAAGCACCACTTCTAGTGGAGGTCGACACCACGGACGACGGTCGAACGTGGCGTCAGAGTCATATCGTCGCCAAACGCTCGGAGGACCACGACATCGTAAAGGTCCACCACGAGTTCACCATCTGCTTCGCAGACCCCACGCTTGCGGCGCACACGTACGGTCCCGAAGACACGGTGACCATCCACCGCATGTTCTTCGCGTCGTGACCGGGGGTTGGCGCAACCAAGTCTCTGCTGCCGGTCGCTCCTAGTCCTTGCAGGCAGGACCCGCGACTCCTTGGCCACAAGCACCTCCCTCCTGGTGGACGCAATTTTGACAATGGTGAGTCCGACTATCAACCACAGCCAGAAAGGTTTTCAGAGATGTCGCTGCACTTCTACACCGTCGAATGAAGAGGGACCCCTCACGAGGTACTGCCGCTCGGGCTCACCCGCTTCGACGACGTCGAATTGACAGCGCAGCAAGAGCATCTCGGCGTACCGTTTCCCGATGATGTTGCTGCACACGGGGGTCAACTTCGTCAACGCGGACGCTCAGTTTCAAGTCACAGATCATCTGATCGAGCTGATATGCAAGGACGTGCGTCGGGGCGGACTTTCCGACCGCACCGTCTCGTTTCCAATCTGCCTTCGCAGTGGACACACTCGGCGAGGCCCGCGCCTTCCGCACCGACCGAAACAGCGAAAGTCTGGCTGGTGGAGACCACTCACGACGGGTTCCGGGCTAACATTGGGCTGCTCCGCGCCCCGGCACCCGCTCTGATGACGTCGCATCACTCCCATCGTTACTGGTCCCAGCAACGCCCCCACGAGGTGCCCGTGACATGGGTGGTCCTCCTGACTCCACCATCCGCGTTCTTGGCCTCGCCGAGTAGGCCCTCGGTGGCGACTCGACAGGGAGCGGACTACTCGGTGAAGAGGTGCGCGATCAGTCGCGACGCGAGTTCTTCCCGCGTGTCCCCGTCGCCGGGGTGCGAGTAGACAGGGTTGATCGGGCGACCGATGTCGATCAGGTCCTCGCGAGCTGCCTTGACGGCCTCTGCACACTCGCGGAGGGCTTCGGCGAACTCAGCCACGAACGAGACGTCTGTGGAGGGCGCCGCGTCCACGGCGGCGTCGGAGAGGGCTTCGAGGTAACGGACGGACTGTTCGAGGAGATCACGCATGCAATGACCGTAGCGCGGACGGAAGGGCCGTGTCACCGATGAATTGGGTTGTGCAGTATCAGCGGCGCCGCCAGCGGCACCGCTGAATCATAGCGAACTGATTCCGCATCGGGCGTGGCACGGCGTGTCGCTCGGGCCAAGGCGAGGAGTGATTGGGCCTTCCCCCGGTGGCGATGCGTCCGGGAATGTCATCGCGGCGAACCTCCTACAACCGGCCCCGCTCGGGTCCACGGCCATGCTGGATACACCAACCCTGCCCACATTCGATTGAGCACCGACACCACCAACGTGACGGGCAACGACCCGAGCGACTCTGGTCAAGACCACCGAGCGTCACACGCTTCGGTGTGTCCGCCGACTACACCTCGGCACGTCCGGTTCGGCTCCGCTCCCCCGAACAAGGCGACCACCATCCCCAGAACACCTACACCGCAGGCCAATGCCACGCCGAAGATAGACACGTCACTCATCGCTCCCCCCATTCGCCGGTTCTCCATACAACAGGTCCCATCAGCCTCCGGCTCCGGCTGCGTCGGCGACATCCACAGTCCCGCTCGTCATGCGCGCGCGAGCAGCAGCGGGATGCTCGGCGCCCACCGCGTCTTCGGCTCCGGCAAACCCGTCACCGGCGACGCTTCGGGTATCGCTTGCGGCGCTCGGCCGCGGTCAGCCCACCCCAGATCCCGAACCGCTCATCGTGGGCGAGCGCCTCAGCGAGGCAGGCCTCACGAACTTCGCACCCAGCGCACACCCGCTTTGCGGGGCGGCCGTTCTCCCCCGTTTCGGGGAAGAATGCTTCCGGGTCGGTCACTCGGCAGAGCGCGAAGTCTCGCCACTCCGGAGCGTCCAACGTCATCCTGGGCCGTGTGTCGGTATCGGTCATTTCGCTCATCTCCCTTTCTCACAGATGGTGTCTCGGTGAGGCGGACGGTAACGACTGACCTGGACAGCTCCACACGAACGCGCACCTCCGGGACACCCACCAGGTTCTAGCGACGAATCCGGGGCCAGTCCGATTGGGTTGTGTGTCATACCGTGGTGGCCTCTCCGGCGAAGTGCGAGTTGTTGTCACGGGGGAGGATCCGCGGCGTATGTGGTGAGTGACATCGCGTAATGAACGTTGTTCGACGAACCATCAACTACGCATCAGGGCAGGTGGAGACGCCGCTCTGACCTTGTACTCGGCCGGTCACAGTCCACACCAACCCATTCCGCGACGCCCGTGACCGGAACACCGTACCCGCACCGCTACTCTCGATGGCGTCGTCCGCGCCACTACCGGCACGCACATGGAGGCTGACGACAACCCTGTTCACAGGGCGAGTCAGCCAGGGGAGAAATGGGGAATGAACGATGATCATTCGCAGAACCACGATTGCTGCTGTGACTGCCTGCACCGCACTGGGGCTGACCCTGTCCGGGTGCGGCAATGGCGACGAACAGGCCACTCCCGCTGGTCAGGCCGCTACCTCAGCGGCGATGACCACCACTGGATCTACGACCACGACCGCAGCAACCAACCGGACCACGATCTCGTCGGATAACTCGGACACCATCGGCGGAACCGCTCAGACTATTACCGCCGCCGACATCACCGCCCGCATCGAGGTGAAAGAGCCCCAGCTGATCGAAAAGACCTCCATGGGATCGCCGCGGATACTGTTGTTCCCGATCGTGCTCGACGTCGACTCCGGAACCCTGAACGCGACATCGACCAACTGGAAGGTCCGCACACTCAGCGGACAAACCATCACCGGCGATAATTCCTGGGGCAACATCCCCACCGCGATGGGGAACAACGCCCTCGACGGCCACGCCGAAGGCCTCATCCTTTTCCCCGGAATCGGAGACAAGCTGACCGACGAGGTGTCGATCACCGAGGTCGCGCTCTATCCTCAGAACGGATCGAATACCCCACTTGCTCGCTGGACGTTGCCCGAACCGGTCGCTGTGCCCGACCTCCCGCGTTCCGAATAGTCGGCGAGCCGCACCCCGCGGCGGCTCATCGAGGTAGGTGGAGTTGCCGCATTCGGGACGGGTGCATGTACGGCGGCCGCAGACCGGCCAACCCGAAGCCGGCCGATTCCGGTTCGAGTCGATCGGGTACACAGGCCGGTGGTGTGGTGCGCCCGAGAGTGCCGTCGCTATGCAGGTGCGCCGACGCCCACCGGTCGGCGGCGGGGCAGTGTTCGAACTCCCACCGCAGGACCCGGCCCTCACCATGGGCCCGTTTCTTGCCGATGACATCCAGGCCACCCAAAATCGTGGCGACGGCGTCGAGATCTCCGACTCCGCGCCAGGTGACCGTGCGAGTGCTGGTGATCATCAGGGGCATGTAACGAGCCCGGTAGCGGCCCTGTCGATCCGAGATCACCGCCGGCAGCGTGTGACTGAGTTGCTCGAGCCCGCGGTGATCGGCCCGCGACGCCCAGTGCCGCACCACGGGATCACCGGCCGGGTCCTCGGGGAACGAGCACGTCGCGCACCAATGCCAGTCCTCGCCGGCGAGCTCGCACCGCGCCAGTGGCAGCTCGAGGTCGGGCGGGGTGCTCTCGGGTGTCAGCGCCGGCACATACTCGCCACGGTCGAGTTCTTTGGCCTTGTGATCGGCCCACAGTTCGGCGGCGAGGATCCCGTCGAGACTGATTCCCCACGGCGTCGCGTGCGCCAGTCCCGACGACAGGTGCGCCCGGACAACGAACGGTGCCATCTCTTCGGTGCCCGTCATGTCAGCCAGCACAATGCTTCGATGACTTCATCGCGCAGTGGTGCGAGTTCGACGCGCCAGTCCACTGACTGCGGGTCCGGGCCGGCCAACACCACCCGATCCGATTCGGCGCGGACCCGCCCGTGACCTATCGCGCTGCGCCCTCCGAGGAATCCGTCACGCGCGAATCTGCCCCACACATCGGTGAAGAACGAGATTTCGAGTGGGGTGGCCCGGTCCAGCCGCAAGAAGGTTTCGAAACGGGTTCCCGCAGGAAGTGTTTCGACCTCGAATCGCATCAGTATCGACGAACTGGCATCTTTGCCTTCTCCGCTCACCGCGGAGAATTCGGGGAACGTCCGGGTGTCGGTGTCGTCGAATCGGCTGTAGCTCTCCAGGGAGACCAACTCGAATTGACTCATCAGCCGGCCGTCATATGCCCGGGTCATGATCGTCTCGGTCTCACGCACCCGCGGGATGACCTTGCCCACCTTCAGGCAGCCATCGATCGGTGGCTGACCTCCGCCGTTGCCGCCGAACACCCCAATTGGGGGAACCAGCTCCCGTAGTTGCTGCCGCCGGCGCCCGGTCAGACCGTCGCCGGTGACCTTCGTCAGAGAGCCGCCGTTGCGTAGCGCGTGCGCGGCCGAGAGTGGGATCTGCTGTTCATAGCCGATGACATCGCGGAACAGCTCCTCGGCGATCCTGCGCAACCCGCCGCGCAGGGAGTTTCCGGACACGATCGGCACCAGCACCGGCTTGCCGTCCGGCTGGATCACCGGCTCGCGCCGGAACAGTGTCGTCGTCGTTCCGGAGTCCTCTCCCTTCTGGGAGATCGAGGACAGCGCGGTCAGCTCGACATCCCAGCGCACCGTCGACCTCATCATTTCTTCCTTCCCGAAGTGCGAGCCGCGGCCACGGCTTCGGCGACGATCCGTGTGCGCAACACGTACGAGGTGGGACGCTCACGTAGCAACGTCAGCACCGGCTCGGACTCCTCACGCAGCAACGTCGCAAGCTCCAGCCGTTGATCGGTGTTCGTCGGTTCCGATTCGAGGGACCGGGAGACCACCGACCACCACCGGTCGAGATCGCCGCCACCGATATAGGTGGCGACCCGAACACGGTTCGGCAGGTGCTGGGTCCAGTACGTTTCCCGTCGCCGGCCGACCCATCCCGAATCCCAGTCGATCCCGTAGTGCAGCAACAGCAGGAGGCGTTCGGCCGTCGACGCCGGACCCTCGAGCGGCGGCAGCCCCGCCGGTGCGGCCGCGAGCCATCGATCGGTCGGGCTGGTCATTTCGTTCCTTTCGCACTCGCCGACAGGGTGGCTCGCAGCGAGAGCTCCCACCACTGCCCGATCTGGCGGTACGGGGCGAGACGGTCCCAGTCCGCGAAGACCGCCGGCCACCGCCTGGGGGCGATCGTGGCGAGCACCGGATACGGGGCCCCAGGCTCGGCGAGCATGCGGGCACCGAACCCCAGCGTCCGCAGTCGGCGCATCGCTGTCACCGCCGCGACATCACGCGACGTCCAGGGCAGGCACGTTTCCTCGACCGCAATCCCGCCCCACCGCGCGTGCGGCAGGATGTGCTTTCGGCCAGGCCGCAAGGGCACCACCACGGCGGTATCCGGATCAAGTGGCCGCGACAAGATCCGTTCGAGATCCGCCGCGGTCACTGCCCTCATTGCTGGTCGGGTGGTGACCACATGCATGCTTCTGCGCAGATCCGGGTACTGGTAAGCCCAGGCGCAGGACGTGCACAGCCCACCCTCCGCTGGCGCTTTCCAGCAGTCGTAACCCGTGAACGTTCGGGAGACCACCTTGGTCACCGCCTCCACCGGAACCGGGGACGCCGCGCATCTCGCACACCGCCCCACCCTCGCCGGCTCGACTACCTCGGGCGTCTTCGTCGACGCGAATGCCGCGGCGACGACGTCCCGCCGGCCGGCCACCTCGCACAGCTTCCCCACACCACACTCCTCACATGCCCAGGCGACTTCAAACGCCCCTACGACTGGAGGAAGATCCGCCGGGCGGACACTGTGTGACAGAAGCTGCGAGATCTCAAGTATCGACCGGACACCGTGAGGAGGACGTGTGGCGGGCAAGCCCGAACCCGACGGCCTGGACCTGAACACCCTCCGGGCACTGCGCCGGCCCCGCCGCGACCTCGGGGTCCTCTCCGGGCGCATCGCCGGGCACCTCGACGACCACGACGGCTACCTCGCCTTCTCCGGCGGCAAGGACTCACTCGTCGCACTCCACCTCACCCTGCAGGTCGAACCGAACATCCCCGTCGTGTTCTTCGACTCCGGCCTCGAATACCCCGAGACCTACACCTACATCACCGCACTCGCCGACACCTGGAACGTCAACCTCGAACCCCACCGAGCCGACCCCCCACTGCTAACCGTCCTCGCCCAGTCCGGAGAATGGGACCACCAACAGCCCACCCGAGCCACGAGCCAGAAACTGCGCGACATCCTCATCGGTGCACCCTCCCGTGCGGCGCACGCGGCACACGGGCCAGGAGAAATCTGGGGCGTACGCGCCGACGAATCCCCGAAGGGCACCGGACGCTGGTCGCTCTACTACAACGCACTGCGCAGCCACGTCACACGCGACTGCGACGGCTGCTGCACCAACACCACCGAGCAACGCCGACACCACGGCGGCCTCATCGACCGAGCCGACGGAACCCGTGTCTTCGGGCCCGTATGGGACTGGAGCGTCGACGAGATCTGGGCCTACATCGCCCACCACCAGCTACCGGTGAACCCCATCTACGACAAACTCCGCCGACTCGGCACCCCCGAACAACACCTACGGGTCTCCCACATGCTCGACGGCGCCTTCCTCGAACACGGCCGTATCACCCGCCTGCGCCGCGGATGGCCGACCCTCTTCGAAGAACTCGCCCAGGTCCTCCCCCGGATCCGCGAATTCGTCTGATGGCGAGCGGGTATCACGGGACCGCGACAAGAGAGAAGTTAGCGCGGTGTCGCGTCGCTTGTGGACCTCCGCCGACCCAGCCACAACCAATGTCGCGACTGTGGTTTCCACCGCGACGCTGCGGAGGATCTCGTGATCCCACAAGGGGAACTCATGTGTCGTCCCATTCGAGTCCGAGCAGACGCATCGCCTGGACAAGGTCACCGTCGTCGGGTGCCACCGGCATCTGATCCAGTGCGGTGACATGGGCGCTGACCACCGGGTCACCCGGTCGCTCGTAGACTGCCCACAACCGCAGCCCGTCACCGTGCCGCGAGTCGAACTCGACTCCGGTGATCGGATATCCGTCCGGACCGCCAAGGGTGTTGATCCACTTGGAGATTGCCTGCGTCAACGCCCGTGGTCGGCCGTCCCGAATCGCGGCGCCGTCGAGATCATCGAGTCCGTGCCGGATCGCGGCCGACCGAAACCCGACACGCAGCGTGGCCAGCGTCTCCGGATGCCCGGGGACCGCGAACCACCCCGTCAGCGCGCCGTGGGCGGCCATGCGAGGCACGCACCACGACCGTGGAACTCGGCCGGGTTCGACAGTGGGGAATGCGGCGGCATCCTCGTCGTCGACGACGATCTCGTCCAGATCTGCGATCACCTGCGCGCTCGGCCGGGCGTAGGCGAGGACCTCCAGGTAGCAGGCCAATCGGCTGGCACCCACATAGAGGGTGCGCCACACACCGTCCGGGTCGTCCCACCGGCCGGTGAACCGGCCGTCGGTGGCGTACACCCACGGTGTCCATTCCCACGGCGACGGCGCGAACCCGACCCGATAGACCTCGCACCCATATCGGTGGGCGCACCACACCGACCCTTGCGCCGTGGCGACGAGGGCATGGTCGACCTGGGTCATCCGACGGCGGCGAACTGCCGGGCCGCGGCGAGGACCTGCGGGCCGACATCGGCGAGTTCCCCCTCGCGCAGCAACAAGGCGGGGGCGCGGTCGTCGAGGATCGGATTCAAACCCTGAAACCAGGCCTGCGCCACCGCCGGGGTGTCGCGGGCGGTGATCAGCCGTGCCGCCCGGTACGCGATCCGCAGCCGTTCCACATCCGAGTCGCTACCGATCGTCCGTGTGCCCTCTGCCCACTGGCGCACTGCACGGGTCTCCTTGACCCGCCCCAGATAGGCGACCAGCTTCGCGCCCAGCAGCTCCCGCAACGCGGTGACCAGCTCGGGCTGGGACATACGGGCGGCCTGGTTGTACGCCTCCAGATCCGGCCGGGGATGTGCTGCGGTCATCACGAACCACCTCCAGATCCCAGGGTAAATCACAACCAGGATCCCAGCAAGGACACCAGCTGAGAGAGCAGACCCACAAGGAGACTGCTACCGGACCCGCCTCGAACGTGCGGCACGGTGGACTACGCCGGCAAGTGGGAGGTAGTGGCGGGGTCCACGGTGGGGGATGGCGCCGAGGTGCCCTCCGCGATGCCGAGCAGGACGGTGCGGGCGGCCGCAGCGTCGCTGCGGGCTCGGTGTCCGCCATCGAGCCGAATGCTCTTCTCGGTGCCCTCGGCGTGCGATCGCATCCGCATGATGCATCCCCACATCCCGGGGTCGGCGAGGTGCGCAGGGTCGAGACCGTGCCGAGCACAATCATGGAGAACGCGACCCTTGTCGAACTCACTGTGGTAGCTGAGCGTCACTCGCCCAGTGGTCACCGCAATCAGCGCCTGGTGGACCGTAGACCAGCCGGGTGCGCCAATCAGATCGGCCGGGGCAATTCCATGCACGGCATAGGCGTCCGGGTGGATCGGAACCTCGCCGGGATCGACCAGGGTATCGAGCAGTGGATTGCCCGTGGCCGCGTCCAAAACGCAGATCTCGATGATGCTGCCGTCCAAATTGGTCGATTCAACGTCCAGAACCACTGCCCGGCCGGGGACGAGCATGCCCCGTGCCCACTGCTGCGGAGACGTCTGTGTACTGGTCATGCCACCCTCCTTCTCATGATCATCGTGACGGCACCCTCTGACATGTGGCTCTGACTCCGGCCCCCATGCCAGCCCGGCGAAGTTCCTGGTAGCCCTCGGGCCACACCACCGGACAGCTTCCTAGCTGTAGGAATGCTCAGGTTCGCGCTCGCTGGAGATCTGCCCGTCGGCGTTTGGCGGCTGATCGCCTTCCTGCGGTGTAGCAGCATCTGCGACGTCGGTCGTCTCAGTCGCGTCCTTGCCGGCGCCACTACGCGCGGCCTTGCTGGAGGTGTTCTTCCGCTTCTTCGGGGCGGTGTAACCCATGGCTGCGAGCTCTTTGGCCGTCCATCCGCCTTCGATCGCGTTCTCGTGGGCCGTCCTGATTGCGTCTACAGCTGCCTCGCGTGCGGAATCGAGCGCGGCAAGCTCTTCCACTGCTTCACCGATGGCTCCGACAAGTGCGACTCGTGTTTCGATTGCTTTCTGCGCCAGTGCTTCCGCATTCTTTCGTGCGGCCTCGATTGCCTTCTTGTGGGCTGCTGGCGTAATGGTCATGTGGCACTGTCTCCTTCGTCTCTGCGGTCGTGCCGCACGTCGCGACACGACTTGTTGCCGGTCTGGGTCTATAGTGGCGATCGTATTGTTCCGCTTCGGGATCAAGCGCAGGGCACTGTCCCCGATGGTCGGCTGAGGTCACAGGAAGCGGGCGGGAACCATGTCCGAGCGCACGGCGCTGATCTGGACGCGCTGACCGGTCTGCGGTGCTTCAAGCATTCTTCCGCCACCGAGGTAGATCGCGACGTGGTTGGCGCCGTCTGCCTGCCAGTTCCCGAACAGCAGGTCACCGGGCTGGACTTGGTCCATGCTGATCCGCTGGCCTGCCCGGAACTGTTCCTGAGAGGTTCGCGGCAAGACCTTCGTGCCGCCGGTACCAATGAAGTAGGCGAAGCGAGTGAGCCCAGAGCAGTCGTAGCCAGCAATAGCTCCTCCCGTGCCGTCGCCCATCGACGGTCCGGTGAGAAGGCCTCCGCCCCATTGGTAGGGCAATCCGATCACACGCATCGCCGCTTCGATGACCGCACGCGCGAACTCCAGGTTGCGGGGAAAGCGGGGATCGAAGGTCAGATCGCTGACTGCGGTCGGGGCGAGCATTCCTGTCAGGGAGGGGATGCCGGCAGCAGTGGTGGGTGCTCCGCTGACGACAGGAGGCAGAACTAACGGATTCGTCTCCTGCGGCGGAGCCGATGACGGTGTCTGAGCTGCGGGTCCTACTGCGTCGGTGACACCGCTGGCGGGCCCGGGCTCCGGACCAGGGGCGGGCAGGACCACCTCGGGAATCAGACCCTGCGCCTCGGGCGGAAGCTGTTCCCTGGCCCCCTCAGCGGCATCCTGGACTTCCGGTGGAACGGCGTTCTCGATCTCGGCTTGCCACTCGGCGGGCAACTGCTCCTGCGCCTGTTCTACTGCCCGGGCCGCGTCGTCGAGATAGGGCTGCGGGTCCGGGACATACTGGGCGAGAGCTGGCGGTAGTTCCTGTGCGACCGCCGTGACGCTGTCGGTGATCGCAGGGTCCACTCCGCCGCCCTGGGCAGCTGATGCGCCGGCCACCGCGACGCCGACGATGATCGATGCGAAATCCATGATGTCTCCTAACCGAGGGTGTGGCGGCCAAGGGCGGAAGTACTGTCTCGATGACCGCAAGGTGTCGTGCGATCACCGACAGTAGAGATGGGCCTGTACAACTCGACCGAACTCACAACCGGGCAACCCAGTCGGTCATCCACATCGGCCAATAGCGCGTGGAGAATTGGACCGGATGCGGAAGATCAAATAGGGTGTGGGTACTGAGAATGCACCGGGTGAGTCGGAGGCACACCATCTTGTAGGTGGCCTCCGACTTTTCTTTCTGCTCACAGCCCCTTGTCATCTCGTCGTCCGGTCTGAGCGTCGGTGCCGGAGCTTTGATTCCCTTGCGGTGTGTCCGCGGTCGGATCCGCATCGTCGTGTGGCGCGGCTTTCACCACTCTGAATTGCGCGGGCGCAGCGAAGATATCGGGATGAAAGGTCAGGTCGGGGCGCCGGTGGCGCGGCTTGTCCGCAGTCATGACTGTGTTTTCCTTCCGGTGAGTTGACTCTGTCTCGAACGCCCCGCCTCGACTTGTCATGGCGTCTCGTGATCGACGAGTTGGACGACCAGGCGCTCCCCCGGTGGCTGTCCGGGCCGCTCGTACGGCACAAAATGAGCCCCCATCACCTGAAGCTGCATTCCCCGTGGCAGCAGATGGTGCGAGTTGTCTACGCGGGAAGATTGCCCGTAGTACATGCCCCGTTCGGTCTGGATCTCGAAGACGACATCGGTGGGCCGAGTGGTGGAGTCCAGCTCGTGCAGCGAATGGGTTGCTGCAGTGAACCGGTCGAAGGACAGGACCGTCCCTGGCGATAGCGTCGAGGGCAGATCTGACGGGTTCACGACCGCGTTGGGGATGCTCACCGAGGTATACACGAGATGACCTCGTCCGGATTCGCGTTCGTATCGTTGGATGGCCCGGTCCACTCGTTGAACCTGCTTACGGCGAGCATCGTCGAGCTCGACAGCGTCGCCGGCCACCGCAGAGAGGGCGTTGTTCGTCTCCCGCCAGGTCTTCGGATCCGACGTCAACGACGCCAGCACCGTGTACTGAGCTTTCGGCATCGCGTCGAGGACCCGGCGCTTCGCCGCGGATCGAGTGTTCCGTTGTCGTGCCGAGAGTGTGCGACGGAGTTCGATCGCCGGTGGCAGCTGCGGGCGTAGCCGAGAGTTTCCGATTGCCGCCGGCGTGGGCCGAGGATAGGCACGGTTAAGATCCCGTTGCGCCCGAGTCAATCCGGGTAGGTTCTCGGTACACGTGTTCTCCAGAATCCGTATGTCTCATGAGACACCGGAGTCTGGCGTCGAGGCTGATCAGTGAGGGGAACGTGCCGGCGGTCGGATCGCTGCGCCGACCTGGCTCGTGAGACGACGCCTATCGGCTGAATGGCTCGGTGTCAGGGGTGGCTGCGGTGAGCGTCGAGGGCGACGAGTTGACCGCGGTGGTCGAGTTCTTTGCGTAGCAGTGTGTTGTCGTGATGCAGGGCGGCGATCGCGGTAGCCGCGGCGTCGAGTCGATGGGACAGTTGGGTGCATTCGCGGGTCTTGGCGGCGAGGGCGGCGCGCAAGGTGGTGATTTCGTCGTTCTTGCGGGCCTCACCCGGCGTGAATCCGTTGCAGGCGGCGACGCGAGCGTCCCATTCGGACATGATCTGGGTGGCCCGGTTCATGGTGGCGCGGCTGACGTCGGCCTCTTTCCAGAGGTTGTCCTTGATCAACCTTCCGTCGGTGCGCTGCGGCCGCCCGGCCATCAGCCGTTCCATGGCCTCGCGCAGGCGTTTGGCGGTGTCGGCAGACACTCCATCCTCGGGCTGGGCCGCCTCTGCAGCCTCGGGGATGGTGGTCACTCTTGCTCCTTGTCCGTTTGAGTTTTGCGGATGACAGTGTCGATATCGCCCAACTCGCGCTGCAGCACGGCTTTGCGGCAGGCCGACAGCCCTGGTGTGTCGATGAGGGTGAGCAGGGTTTGGCGCTCCGAGGCCCAGATCGGCACGTGCTCGGGGCCGATGACACTGTTGGCGCATCGGTCCGGACGGCACCGGTCCTGTAGCGGTCCCTTGTGGCCGTCGGGAACGACGGCGTTTTCGAGACAGGCCGCGCCGACAGGGTTGTTCTCGTCCATAACGCAGTGGTTGAGAACGCCGAACCGGATGGAGAGCCGCGCTTTGCGCAGCATGGCCCGTTCGACGATCGCGTCGCCACCTCGAGCTTGCACCGTCTGTTGAATGCCGCTGAAGGCTTGCGTCATCCGTTCGGCGCCGGGGCCGTAGCCGATCGGTTCCCCGGCCTTGTGGGCTCGGTAGAGGTCCTCGACTCGTCGGAACCTGGCCGCCTCGATAGCTGACTCCAAATGCTCGGCCCAGGAGCTGTCCGCGTTGGCGTAGCCCTGGGTCGAGCGATTGGCCAGCGCCCTGGACGCGATGTGCTTGAGCTGGATGCCCAGGGCGATCTCGCTGCCGGGGAACTGGTCCGTCAGCATCGCCATCGTCCGCCTGAACATGTGCGGTCGCGTTTTGCCCGGCGGGATCTCCTGCAATCCGGTCCCGGCGCGGGTGGTGTTGACGTGGGCTGCGAATGCCTCCAGCATCTGGTGGCTGCGCGAGACATCAGCAGATTTGCGGACCATGGGCGGGAAGAGCCGGTCGTGCCGTTCGGACAGCCGCTCGGCAACGACCACGGCTTCAGCGACCGGTGCGGTGATCCACCAGTGCTTGATCGGCAGATCGGGGTCGTGTTTGCCCTTGGTGGACTTGAGGGCCGGTGTTCCGTAGTACTCCACGATCGAGCCGGGAGCGATTTCGTGGATCTCCGAGTCACGCATCATCGACAAACCCACGACCAGCACGTAGCAGGCGTTACGCAGCATGCGACGTTCCAGCCCAATGGCGCGAGGGGCGAGCCCTCGATGCCAGGGGGTGCTCGTGCCGTCGCCGCGCTGGACCAGGGCGAGGTCGTCGATGACCCCGGTCGTGGTCCGGTGGCCGGCCGCGACAGCGTCCTCGACTCTGGCGATTCGCTGACGGCCGGCGGCTCGGTTACGGCCGAAAAGGGTTGCCACGCAAGAGTGATCCCAGCCAAGCATCAACGTCAGCAGCGACCAGTTCACCTCACCGCGATCCTGGCCGACGTCGTGCGGTCCGGCATGAACAGGGATCGGGTTGGCGGGGTCGGCCAGCCAGTTGGTCAGTCGCGCGTCTTGGTCACCGGTTAACTTCTTCGTCGCGTTGCCGACGAGCTCCTGGTAACGCTGGTGCGCTCGCAGGATGTCGGCAGCGAAGGTGTGGACGTAGGTCCAGGCGGCACGGATCAACGGAAACCATTGCTCCGGCGGAATCGCAGGAGTGGACACGACAGCGGCCCCAGAAGTTTGCGATGCTTCGCGGGCACTTTTGCCTGCCCACGGGTCGGTGCGCAGTCCTTCGCCGGTGAGAGCGGGACCGTATTGGTGCAGCATTTTCAAGGTGCCGATGTAGTGCCTGACGCTGCTGCCGGACAGCTGCTTGCGCAAGTCGCTGACAAGGCGCCGGAGGTCGTTGTCCTGCCAGGAGGCCAGTTCCGGCGGCAGCCCGTTCGCCTCAGCCCATCTGGCCAGCCGCCGGAGGTGGCTCAACTCGCTGATCACCGTGGACGGGTTCGCCGGTGTGGGTTTCAGGGACAGCCCCGCCGCGGTGACCGCCGGATGGCGCGGGTTGAGCATGACCATGCTCAGTTCCCGCGCCAGCAGATTCCACGACGGCTCCGCTAATTCGTCGGAGAACACCAGCGTCCAGGCGGCCGCATAGAGCCGGGCGGGTCGGCGGATGACGCCGTTGAGGTTCCATTCCCGGGTCTCGCCGAACTGCGGGACCTGCGCGGCGGTGAGCAGGGGGTGGGACTGGATGACGGGTTCATCAGCGTCGAAGGTGGTGCTGGACCGGGGGCTCGATCGTTCTATGCTCAACTGTCGAACTCCACGTTCGCGACCAGTGGCAGATGCAGAGCGGCCTGACCGGCCTCGATGTGCTTGCGGGCCAACGCCTTTTCCTCGTCCGTGCGGTCGGCCAGGACCGCGTGGAGGTTGGTGTGGGTTTGTCCCCATAGCTGGCCGAAGTGCTGCGGGGACAGTCGCATCCGGAGCCGGTCGAGGTGGTCGGCAAACAGCAGAAGCTGGGGCAGGTCGCTGGGCAGGATCCAGGCGTTGCGGCATTCCAGACAACGCAGGGGCGCCACCGGGCAAAGCTCTCCCGACCGGCCGTAGGGCGAGTTGTGGGGGTCGGCGCACTGGGTCAGTCCCATGTCCAGTGCGCCCCGGCGGATGTCCTCGGCTTGCTGCGTGCTCAGGCCCAAGGTCTCCGCCTGATCGGGGGCATCGAGCACCTCGGTGGAGGTGGTCAGCACGGTCGGTCCCTCCAACGCCTTGGTGAACCAGTGGTCCTGGGCGGTGGCGATCACCTGGCCGGACATCACGCGCAGGGTCGTGCCCTGCGCGTAGTGGCCCCGGAACACCTCCTCGTGGTGGTCGTTGGCCGTGTCGGCGATGCGGCCACCGAAGGCGATGGCCTTCTCCACCTTCGTGGATTTACGCAGTCGACGAATGTCGGGCGCCCCGTCGACCGTCACGTCCGCGGCGGCCAGCCAGTTCACGAAGCGGGACCGGGGAAGGTTGTAGTCCCATCGCGCGATGCGCAGCTCGTAGTCGGCCGTGACCGATGCCGCCAGGAACAGTCGTCCTTCGTCCGGTGCTCGTAGCCGGAGTTGCTCGGTGACGTGCATGAGACGCCGGATGATCGCGCCGATTTCTCGGTGCGGCCGGTCGGTGAAGTCGACAGGCTCGCGGACCGTCGTTTCCGGAAGAGTCTCGGTGCCGAAGGTGCGGTGCCGCACCTTCTGAGCCCGCTGCTTGGTAAGGGTCAATCGAACGCCCGAGGGCAGGAACTCGGCATCCTCCCCGGTCAACGCGGTGACCTCCTCGGATGTGTGCCCGGTGGCGGCCACGAGTAACACACGGTAGGCGTGCAGGTCGAGGTGACCGGGATAGAGCTGACGCACCAGCCATCGGACGAGCATCCCCTTCGCCCGCGCCGGAAAGACGGGCCTGTCGGGGCGTTCGATGCAGGCCCGCAGCTCGGGCGGCCACCGATGGATCACCGGAAGGTTGTCGCGGATGTCGAGCGGGCTGACCTGCTGACGAGCCAGTCCCCAGAGCAGATTGGCGACGCTGGTCCAACCGTGCTCGGCCGGGTCGCGGCCCTGGGCGGCCCACGCCCACCCCTCGGAAAGACGGGAGTCCAGCTCATTCGCCCAGGCCCATGCCGCCCGGACGACGGCGCGTTTGTCCTTGCGGGAGAACTCGTCGACTTCCTGCGTGCTGCCCGCAGCCACCCCGACCTCGCCGTCGACCAGCCGACGCAGATGCGGGGCCACCGGTCGCTGATCGTGTTGTGCGCGACGGGCGATCAGTGCCCGCACCATCGCCGCCAGGGTGGACGGCGTCGTCGAGCCCGCCCGGTAGTCGGCGGGAAGGGTTCGTTCCCACTCGGCCAACACGGCCGCGATATCAGGGTGCTGTTTGGCCAGGCCGGCCTCGCGCGCGTCCTCGGCGAGCAGGAAGTCGACTTTCGTGCAGAAATTGCGTATCGCTCGGCGGCCGAGGGCGGCCGACCCGCCCGAGATCCTGCTGATCTCGGCGTAGTCGACCCACTCGTCGGCCAGCTCCCCAGCCAACGCGGCGCACCGAAACCCGGCAGGGTCCAACGTGATCTCCCGCGGTATGCCGGTTCGGTCCGGTGCCCGCACCAAACGGATGCCGATCCGGTCGACCGGAGCCTCCGGCTCGGCGACCCCAGGAAAGTCGTGTTGGTGGTCGCCCCGGCGAGGCATCAGCGCTCACCACCCTCGACGAGCACGTGGCGGGCGATATCGGCGTAGGTGTCGCCTTCCTGCACCGTCCACTCGGAGAACGCGGCGTCCACCGCGTTCATCGGATCGTCGCTGTATTCCAGATAGGCGTACGTCGTTGCCGGGCTCGAATGTCCAAGTCTCCGGCTGACGATCAACAACGGGTTGTGCTTGATGTGACCACCCAGGTAGGACATGTGGCGTCGACGCCGCGCCACCGCGTCCGGTTCGCCGCCGTCCATCTGCTGTTCCAGATACGACAGCAGCTGCAAAGCGAACGTATGCCTGGTGTCGTGCCATCTCCACCGCCGCCGCGGCAGCAACGGTGCGCCAGGAGCATCGGCATGAACACGCATCCGCGCCCACGCGTCGCAGCGGATCCGATACCAGGATGAAGGGCCGAGCATCTGACCGCCGTGGCCGACGAACACCGCCAGCGGCTCGACACCATCTTCATTCTCCCGCACGGTGATTCGCCGCAGTTCCGGCCCCATCGCGGACATCGCGAACGTCCGACGCCGACCGTCCAGGACACCGCGCAGCGTCCCGGCCTCGTGATCGATGTGGTCGACGACGAACAACTCCCGGCGTCGACGCGCCAGGGACTTCGATGAGGCGGCGACCAGTTCCGGACGCTCCACCAGCAGAAAGGTGTCCACTGCGTCCAACGCTCCGGCAGGCACGTAGATCTCGCGGTACTTGCCATACTTCGCGCAGGCCTGCACCGGGAACTCCACAGATTCGCCCGGTCGCCGCCGCCCGACACCGAGCTCGGGCAGCAACACCGTCGACCACTCCTGCGGACGCATCCCGGTGCACAGCGCCAAGTCGGCGGCGGCCCGACTACGGAGCGGCGCTCGACCACGGAACACCGTGCTGGCCTGCGAGTCCGGCAGCTGCCCACCCAAGCCGACGTCGCGGAAGTAACGGTATTGCGGCAAGCTCATGTGCCGAATATCCATGCCTCGCCGCAGTCGGGGCGCCAGCGGATTGCGTCCCCTATGGGTCATCCGCAGCGGTCGGTGACGCAGGTAGCCGTGCTCGACCAGCCATCGGTAGAGCTGGTTGAGCAACTGGGCCTCCTTCCCCCACGTCGCATCGCCGACCGGCTTGTCCTGCACCTGTGTGCGCAGAACGCGGTACGCCCTGAAGTCGGATTCGGTCGCTTCGAGCAGGGCCCGGTCGCGGGACCGTAGGAAGTGGACGAACCGCCGCACGATGTAGGCATACTCGCGCAGCGTCTTGGCGTCCTTCTCCTCGTAGACCAGATGTCGGAACCACGAGCACAACGGCTCGACAGGCCGCATCGTCAGCTCGTCGAGGAACACCGGTGTCCCGGCCGGGATCGCTCGATACTCGAGCAGCCGAACCACGCCGGCCGAGTCCACGCCGTGGCCGTCCAGGTGCGTCCGAAGCAACGAGGGATCCACAAACGACAGGAACACCCAATCCTCCTCCGAGACGACGGAGGACATAGATACACGAGCGCTACGACACAGCAATCTCTCGGCACAACACAGACAGGCCGATGAGACAGATTTCAACCATGAAAAGAAGCGGTGTCGAGTTCTCGTGCACCGCTGCGGAGATCGGCGCGGGTGTCGTAGGCATGCTGCGAGATCAGGGCGCCTTCCTTGCGGGTGGCGACGTCGCTGTCGCCCCGGTCGGGATCGAACACACCGTTGCCGCGATCTGGACTGATCCGGTCATGGCTGCGGCCCATCAGTTTCGCCGATCGAATCCGGTGACGTCACCGCGCAGCTGGGCCAGCGCCTCTTCCCGCGCCTGCTGCAGATCGGCCAGGTCGGTGGCCAGGTCACCGATCGCCGACGCTGCGAGGTCATCATTCGCCGAGTTGACCAGCAATTCTTCGAGCGCCGGTGCGTGAGCGTCGATGCGACCGAGAACCGCAGTACCGTCGACGGAGTCCTGAAGCATCAGTAGGTCTCGGTGATACGTCCACAACGCTGCGACCCGCCCGATCAGTGATTCTTTGACCTGGTCGAACCACCGTCGCTGCTCGTGGTGGGCAGCCCGAGCCGCATCAGGCTCGGCACTGACTCCCGTCGTGGGTTCGCCGACGCTGGCCCGGAAAGTAGCCGGCTCACCGCAGTGGCAGAGAATCACTCGGAGTTGATCCTCGATATCGAACCGGATGCGGTGGATGTCGAGGCCCTCGTGACTCCATGCCGGCACTTCACGAATATCGTCGACGATCGCGGACGCAATCATGGCCAGACGAAGTTCGAAGAAGTCGCCGCCGGCCCAGACGTAGGCATCGAGCCTGGCAATGCTGCCACGGATCATCTGCTTGTCCACCGCGATCAGCATGAGGGGATCGCGGCGGATCCACCACCACATCGCGAGGACCTCCACACCTGCAGCCACGGAATGAATACCGTCAGATCCGTGATCGGAGACTGAAACAGCGGATACATGTTGAGTAGGACAGGAATCATGCCGATCAGAACAGGTGCGATCACGACGAGGGGAATCTCGACAACGACACCGTCGTTCGTCCGCCCGAACGGAACCTGCGTGCGCCACATATTCCGTCGGGGATAGGTATTCACGTCGTAGGCGGTAAATCCCAGCTCCACTCGCCTTGTGACGATCGTGGCCACCCTCGGCGAGAGGAGTTGTAAGTGGATACGGTCGAGCGCCGTCAGAAACTGGTCGCTCTCGGGGTCGATCTCGACGCGGTCGATCATGTCCAGCACAGCGCGGGCCGCGCGGCCGCCCGCTTCTGCCGGGATCATCGGCGTAGCTCGCTTCGCCCGATGGGCCGCTGCTCGCTGACCTGCCGCGATTCGGTGTCATGCTTTCCGAGATAGGTCCGTGGATCCGGCCGGCTAGAGGGGTGATAAGGGAAAACCTCGAATGCTTCGACGGCGATGTCGAACTGCGCATGCTCGCCGGCCCACCGGATGTGACCGCAGCGGCAATAAGTGACGTCTTGCCACGGGTTGTAGGTCTTCGGTTCGTGATGCAGATCGACGCACCGGTGCCGCGCCCCGACCTGCACACCACACGCTGCCACCCGGTTCAGAACATGACGTGTCCACGACCTCGCGCCGCGGTGAACGAGCTCGTCCGGCCGGTGGTGCGCCGGACCGGACGACAGGTCAACGTCCTGGTGAATACTCAACACTTCTCCCATCAGTGGTTGTCTCGTCAGGTTGTCAGCGGTCATGTAATTCCCCAGGTTGAGGGGTTTGTCCGTCACGTAATTCCCCACCCCGCCGTCACGTAATTCCCCACCCTGGGGCGTGTTGGCGGGGGTTCGGGTGCTGCTACAGGTTCGCTCCTGACTGGGCCACCGACAACGGGCCCGGGAAGGGGCCTGACGGTGGCAAGGAGAACGTGGACGATGACCGATCTGATGGAGTTGTTCCGGCACTGGCATGCCGGCCGATCCCAGGTGCAGATCTCGACGGCCCTGGGAATCGACCGCAAGACCATCCGGAAATACCTGGCCCCGGCGGTCGCGGCCGGGTTGGCGCCGGGCGAGGGCGGGAAGTTCGAGGAGGCCCTGTGGTGGGAGTTGATCACGGGATGGTTCCCGGAGGTCGGCGACCCGGCAGCGCGGGCGGTGACATGGCCGGCGATCGCCGCGCACCACGACTGGATCGATGGGCAGCTGACCGCGTCGGTGACGGTCGCGACGATCGCGCAACGCCTGCGTGACGACCACGGCGTCATGGTGTCGGAATCGACGGTACGTCGTTATGTGGCAGCGCAATTCGCCGATCAGGTCGCCGAAGCGAAGGTGACGGTGCCCCGGGGCGCGGTCCCACCCGCCGACGAGGCCCAGGTCGACTACGGCAAGCTCGGGATGTGGCGCAATCCGGTCACCGACCGTCGGGTGGCGGTGTGGGCGTTCGCGATCATCCTGAGCTGCTCGCGGATGCTGTTCGTCCAGCCGGTGCTGCGGATGGATCAGTCCTCGTGGTGCGCCTCGCACGTGGCGGCGTTCGAGTTCTTCGGCGGTGTCCCCGCCCGGATCGTGTGCGACAACCTCAAGACCGGGGTCGACCGGCCGGATTTGTACGACCCGAAGATCAACCGGGCCTACGCCGAACTCGCCGCCTACTACGGGGTCCTGATCGACCCCGCCCGCGCCGGCAAACCGAAGGACAAGCCGCGGATCGAACGCCCGATGCCCTATATCCGGGATTCGTTCTGGAAAGGACGGGAGTTCACCTCCTTGGCGCAGATGCAGGACGCCGCCCTGGCCTGGTGCATCGACGTGTACGGTCGGCACAATCACCGCGGCCTCGACGGAGCCCAGCCGACCGCCGTCTTCGACGCCATCGAAAGACGCAGGCTCACAACACTTCCACCCAGACCGTTCGAACCGGTCCTCTACCAGGTCGGCAAGGTCGCCCCGGACTGTCACGTCAAGGCCGGCAAGGCCCTGTATTCGGTGCCCTGGCGGCTGATCGGCCAGCAGATGCTGGTCCGCACCTGCAACGACATGGTGCAGATCTTCGCGGGCGAGCAGGTGGTCGCCACCCATGTGCTGCACCTGTCGGGGCGGTCGACGAACGTCGAGCACTACCCACCGCACAAGATCGCCTACGCACTGCAGACGGTGTCCTGGTGCCGGGCGCAGGCCGAGCAGATCGGCCCCGGCGCGGTCGCGATCGTCGCCGAGTTGTCACAGGTCAACGCCCTGCACCGGCTCCGGGCCATCCAGGGCATCGTGCGGCTGCGGGACCGTTACGACGACGCCCGCCTGAACGCGGCGTGCGCCCGCGCCCTCGAGGTTGGCGACCCCAGCTACCGCACCGTCAAGGGCATCCTCGCCGCCGGCACCGAACACGACGGACAACCCGCCCCAGCCGTCGCGCAGGCGCCGGCGTTCCTGCGCGGACCCGACGCGTTCGGCAACGAACGCACCGCCTAAGCGTTGAGCGAGGCTATGACATGCACTGCACAACAATTACTTTCACAAGAGCAAGGGGATGGTCATGACAATTCACGACCCCAGCCTGCGGGCTGCGTTGAAGACGTTGAAGCTGACCGGGATGCTCGACACCCTCGACGCCCGGCTGACCCAAACCCGGGACGGGCAGCTCGGGCACCTCGAGTTCCTGCAGGTGCTGTGTGAGGACGAGATCGCCCGCCGGGAAACCGCGGCGCTGGCCCGTCGGCTGCGGCGGGCCAAGTTCGAACAACAGGCCACCTTCGAGGACTTCGACTTCACCGCCAACCCGAAACTCCCGGCGGCGATGCTGCGGGATCTGGCCGCCCTGCGCTGGCTCGACGCCGGAGAGTCGGTGATCCTCTACGGACCCGTTGGTGTCGGCAAAACACATGTGGCACAAGCACTCGGCCATCATGTCGCCCGCCGCGGTGGGGACGTGCGGTTCGTCAAGTGCTCCCGGATGCTCGCCGACCTCGCCGGCGGTCATGCCGACCGCACCATCGGTCAGCGGATGCGCGAATACACCCGGCCGCTGGTGTTGATCATCGATGATTTCGCGATGCGCGAGCACACCACGACCCAGTCCGACGATCTCTACGATCTGGTCTCGGACCGGGCGATCGCCGGCAAACCCCTGATCTTGACGAGCAACCGCGCCCCGAAGGACTGGTATCCGCTGTTCCCGAACCCGGTCGTCGCCGAATCGCTCCTCGACCGGCTGATCAACACCAGCCACCAAACCCTGATGGACGGCCCGTCCTACCGGCCCCGCAAACGACCCGGGCACCGCACCGCCAACGCAACCTGATCCGAACCCCCATCCGCTCGGGTTACCCTCGACTCAGCACACCCGAGCATGGGGAATTACGTGACGGACACCCCTGGGGAAATACGTGACGGTCGACAGTCAGGTCTCAGGCACGCGCAGATCTCACGCCCCGACGAGGTCGGATTTGGACCTGCGGGTGATGTCCTGTTCGCGGCGCCCTACCGCGCGGCCGAGCAGTCGATCGAGACTCTCGCTCACCACGTCAGGGCGCTCGAGTCCGACCATGTGCCGCGCTCCGCTCACCGGGATCAGTTCGGCGAGGGGTAGAGCCGCGGCGAGTCGCTGTGAGTGCCCGATCGGGGTCACCCTGTCCCGGGTTCCACAGATGATCGACGCCGGCACCCGCGCGAGCACGTCGAGCGCCGGGGAAGCGTCGTAGATCCGCAGATCACGAAGGAAGGCGGCCACGGTGGCGATCGGCGTCGCGTGGACCATCCCGTAGGACGTGGCGGCGGCACGGACACTTGCACTCGGAGCAAGCGGGCAAGTTACGCCGACCACTGGCGACAAGATGCGACGTGAGAAATTCCAGCCCCGGCCGACGAGCCCTGGGGCGTGAGCTGATGCCGTCCGCAGCAACGTCACCGCCGGCGTATTCAGAGCGCGCCCGATGCCGGCGCCAGCGACATTGTCGACGGCGGTCGAGATCAACCCGACCCCGACGATTTGCGCGGCCGCGGCCTCTTGGTGATGGGCGACGTAAGACATCACGGCCATCCCGCCCATCGAGTGCCCGACGAGGACAATCGGACCCTTTGGCGCCACCGTACGAATCACCACATCCAGGTCCCGTCCAAGCTGGCTGATCGTGTAACTGTCGGTGTCAGCCGCGCCGGATCCGCCATGGCCGCGGTGATCGAAGAAGACCAACCGGGCACGCCCCCGCCAGACCTCGGCCAGGTAGGCCCGTTGCGGTGCCCAGGCGTCCATGTGGAGACAGAATCCGTGCGCGAAAATTACAGTGACCGGCGCTGTCCGGGATCCGATCTCACGCACCGCAAGAGAGGTGCCGTCGGCGGTGAGGACGAGGTGTGTGCGATCCCCGGGGGCTCTCATCGCTGGCCATCCAGGCCTCGGACCGACCATCCGCATCCATACTGGTCCGCGCGGTAACGCCCGGTGAGCGACTCTGAATGAGGTAACCACCAACGATGAGGGTGGCGGATCTTCTTCGCGTCCGTCGGATGGATGCGGCGAACCTCAACATTCATCGGTACCACTCCCTAGTCCCAAGGGGGTGCGGCGACCATGACATCACCGACACCACGACAGCAATTGCGAGGACCATAGGTCCGGACCTGGACTGCCCCCTGAATCGCGCAACTCCGCCACGACAGGCGCACCTCCGTCCTAGGAAGTGCCGCCACTTCCCCTCATTTGGAGGAAGATCCGCCCCACCGGGGATGTGTGACATTGCTTTGGACCGGACACAGTGGTCCCAATTGACACCGGCGACGCAGTTAGACAGCCTGAACCTAGATCCCCTGTACTCGGGAGGTCGATACATGGCGGCCTGCCGGCAGTCGACTCCATGGACACGCAGGCCTTTCCCCGAGGGAGCAGGATCCGCGAACGAGACCGTCGCTGTCGCAGAATCGGGCGCTGGGCTCCGAGCGATAGCGGTTGGGATGCCGAGCCGACGCTGTCAACTCCTGGCACATATATGGCACATGTCGTCACGACCTCTGCCGCAGATCGTGGTCATTGGCACCGTACGATCGACGGATGATTGATCCGGGGAGCGCTGCCGTCGCCATCGGCGCCACAAACGCAGCTACGACTCTATCGATGAACGCCCACAAGGGCGTCGGGGCGGCGCGGCGCAGGTTCCAATTGCTGGGAACATTCGATGCTCAATGGCTTTCACTGCGCCCTGAAGATGCGGAGTTCGATGGACTCTCCGCAAAGGACGTGGAGGATATTGAGGAATTCCTCTCGTCGCGCCAGATGGAGCCGATACTTGCGTTCTACTTGATCACGATGCTCTCAGGTCCTGGTCCCGAACGCGATCAAGCACTCCTCACTTTTAAGAAAATCTTTGCAAACGAGGCTCAAAAATGGCTTGCGGACAGCAAAGGTAAATGGAAGAATCAGATCTCCTTGATTCAATCAAGGATTGAAGCGCTCTACGACGGCACGCTCGAACAAGGTTTGTTCGAGAGCTACCATCAGCAGGATATCGAGGGATTTACGGCCTTCATCAATTCCCCTGTATTGGGCGGAGCCGGAACAAAATCCCGCGGTGAACAGCACCTAAAGCGGCTAATCGACCTAATGCGTGACGTTCCGGGTTTAGTGAAGTCCCTAGAGACTAGTCGCCACCTCGCTCAGACCATCAGCGCAGTCGAACACCAGCCCATCATTACCCACACGGAACTCGATGGTCCGTCCGATTTCGAATCCCTGTATGTTCAGCGCAATTTCGTCCGAGACGACGATGAACAGATCGTCGACGCCGCTGACCTGAACCCCTCGACCGCCCCATTCCGGATGGTGGTTATGGGTCATCCAGGAGCTGGTAAGTCCACCTTCGTCCAGCATTTCAGAAAAACCGTGTCGGGTCTGGACTCTGCGATTCCAGTAGTCGAGCTAGTGTGTCGCCACTATGTAAAGTCTTTTTGGGACAAATCGATCGTGAAACACGCGGTTGAATCAATCAAAGCCGAGCATTCAATAGCGATTTCGACCGAACAATTTGAGAATATGCTTCTGCTGGGACGGGTGTGCCTGGTTTTTGACGGCCTGGACGAAATTACCGAACAGGCGAAGCGCGCTCAAATGATATCGCGCATCGAAAGCCTGGTCGGGCAGTATCCGGTTTGCTCTGTCCTGGTCACGTCGAGGCTCATGGGGTATGAGCGCGCCCCACTCACGAACAGCATATTTGACCACGTCAGGCTAGATCAATTCGATGATGAACAATTCGATGAGTATTGCACTCGGTGGTTCGGCAAAAAGGGTCGAACCGATTTGGTTGACAGCTTTATTCACGATTCCGAATCAGTGTACGACCTGAGATACAACCCCCTGATGCTCTCGCTCTTGTGTGCTCTCTACCGAGAACACGGATCACTGCCTACGGACCGTCGCGACGTGTACGCCAAATGCGCGGACCTACTTTTCCGGCGGTGGGACAGCCATCGCCAGATTGAACATTCGGGTGCGATGCCTAAGTACGCCGAGCGACTCATGCAGGAGATTGCAAACTGGGTATATACCTCAACTTCCGTCCAAGACGGAATCGAGGAGCAACAATTGGTGAAAGTACTAGCTCATTCACTCATTGACAGGGATGGCTTCGACTCCATCGATGCCGAGCGCGACGCGAAGAGTTTCGTTGAGTTCTGTGCAGGTCGCGCCTGGCTTCTCGCGAGTTTTGGCACCAACAGTCGAGGTCAGCGAATGTTTCGCTTTACACATCGCACGTTCCTCGAGTACTTCGCCGCCGAATCCTTCGCTCGGCGAGCCGAATCTCAAGAAAAAATCTGCGACGAGATTCAAAGTGTGTTCGATCGGGACCCAACATCCGTGGTTCCCGAGTTGCTCATACAGGCCTACGATTTCCATCGAGACGGTGGCGGTCCGGCTGTATTCAAGCAGATTCTGCGGTCGAATGCCCGGAATCTTCTGTACTTCGCCTAATGGAGGGCATAGGGATGTCCTCGCAGCTCCGCAGCCAGGCATTTCAAAGCATCGTTTGGGGATGGTTGGAGCACCCCAACAGTATTTCTGCACTTGAATTCGAAATAACATTGAGCCTGAACGAGCAAGCGCGCGCACAACTAGTACGTGAATTCCTTGTTGAAGAGGCTGGGCCTCAACGTGACTCAGTGCGCGCAATCTTCCTCGACGGATGGGCGGGCCTGATGCTAAGCGGCTCGTTCTTTCGCTTTCAAGAATATTGGGCACCGATCTTCTCCAGCGTTGCTCACAGCATGGTCAGTCGCGGAGCGGAACTGGAGTCGCAGACGACCGTAAATTGGACGATCTCCCTTGGTTTACGCCCGGAGCAACACACATGGAACGGGTGGGATGCAGTCGCGTGTGTCAGCATTTATGACGTAGTCCCTGGGCTCGTCTGGTGGACGATAGAGGCACGTCTAGGTCGGATGGAAGAACTTCCAGATAACCCTGTGCAGGTGGATGCCATTCAGGAGGCCCACCGAAAGATAGTCGATGGCTCGCGGATACCAGTTCCCCTACTCGTGGAACTTCGAAGCATCCTGCTTCGAAATGGGACCGAGTACTTGCAATGGGATCGGCCGAGTAGCTTCGCCACTCACGCACTGGACACGATCCTCCTCGAGCTAGTCCAGTACGTGATTTTCGCAATGCATGAGGCCCAGCAGGACGTTGAACCCTTCGTACGGATGATGAAACCAAGCTTGTCAGGCGGCGATCTAGGTGCCGCCCTCACCTGGCGGGACTTCAAGGTAGGACTGAGGAGGCGCCCAGCACGAAAGGTCGAGAGAGCTGCCAGGGATGTTATGCAACGCCAACCCGCATGGCTGCGGGACTGGTGCGACGGCCGACGATCACTAGTCCTTTGGGATGACGAAGTGCGGTAACCGTACAACGTTCAGCGCGAGATTGTTCCTGCCATCCTCAGTACAGGGGCTTTCCCTCTTCAAGCTGCGGTGCCTCTCTCTGGAGCGTCTCCCCGGACAAGTCCCGCACATACGCGATTGCAGACGCAAATTCGGCCAACAGCGCGCCGTCTGACAGGGTTACGCAAACGGATGCCTGCGGTACCAGTCAACGACCCTATGGATTCTGCGCCTATCGACCGATCAACGGCCACGCCCCGTCGGCCGTCCGCCCCAGTGGGATCTCGGTACACACGATGTCCTCGACCGAGTAGGCGATCGCCCCGCACCGAGGGCACTGGCCGGGCAGCTGTTGGTGTCGGATCATTGCCCAGTGCTCGTCACACAGCAGGTAGTCCACGCGAGCGTCGAAGTGACAGCAGTCCTTGACGACCGCTGCCCAGCGGGCCGCACGCACGAAGCCGACGGGGTCTCCCGTGAAGTACTGGGGATCCTCCGCGCAGAACTCACACGGCAGTTCCGTTTGAACGATCGATCGCACCGGAGCGGAGTGAGCCACCTCGTCCATACCGATGCACTCCCCACTCTCTGAAGACCAAGTATGCAACCGATCCTCCACACCTTCCCGTCAAAAGGCGTTCAGATCCAGACGATCCACCACAGCGGTGGGACCGCGATTGCCACGGCGGTTCCAGCGATGAGAAACGGTGCGAAACCGAACTCTCCCAGGTCTTTCTGACGCCGGATCGCCTTCACCCCCGTCATCACCAAGAGGGCCAGGACGTTCGGTAGCAACATGCCCGAGAGCACATTCATCCATCCGACCCACCCCAGCGCTGCCCCGAGGATGCAGCTCAGCCGCACGTCGGCGAGCCCGGGATAGCCGCGGGTGACGATCGCGAACGCAAGGTTGAATGCGAACACCAGCACACCGGCGAGAAGTGCGCGCCCACCTGCCGCTGGATCTTGATCCACCGCCACCGCGAACGCCCCCAACATCAGGCCCACTGCGGTGGTCAGCCGGATCAAGGTCAGCGGAAACCGCAGCGTGAAGTGATCGATCCACGCTGCCCACACGCACAGCAGGCTCAGCGCTAGCCAGGCAGGCAAGATCGCGTCGCCGCCGGCAAGCATCACGGCGCCGAACCACACGCCCGCGGTCAGAGCCGCGGGACCGAGCCGCCGGGAGCAGCCCTCCGTCGCGATCTCGACGGCAGCACACAGCCTGACCATCATCGGTGCCGTCGCCACGCTCAACGCCGCACCAAACGCGGCACTGGTGACGGCAACCCACCACAGCCCTGTTGTGCCGTATTCGGCATCAAGCCACCGAATTGCGAACCACACCACCACACTCGCGACGACGACAATCCCAGCAGGTGCGTACACTGTCGCCGACAGATGATCACTTCGTTGCCCTGCCGCATCTTCAGCACCGACGGCCGGCGATTGTGGCTCCTCGCTGGGGCCACTGCCCGCCAGCTCGGACGTCGGTTCGGTCATCTTGGGCACTCCTCCGCAACTGCGCGACAGACATAAGGGATAGATCGACACTAGCCGTCCACCTGGACAGTCTCAGCACCACCGAACCAATGCGGGAGCCCGCCCACTGGAAGGGCCCTTCGAGAAACCGCTGCTTGACCCGCTGGTGCGGCGGTGGTCGCGCCGGGCGTCGTTTTGTTCAGGTCATCACATATCACTGGACTCGACATTACGTCCTCCCTGTCGGACTGGAATAGAAGCGAGTACTCGTGAATCGACGAACCACCACGGAAAATTGCTGCACTGTCCCTCATCACGGCCGCCATCCTCACCGGGTGCAACAACACAGAAGCCGAGACCGTGTCCCCGTCAGCCGAACCAGCTGGTGCTTTCACACGCGTCGAGTGGTCGACGAACCCCACCGTTGGTCAAGGTTGTCAATGGCCAGTGGGTCCTCCCCGTAGGCGGCCACGAGTTCTCCCCGGTGGCGGCCAGATAGTGTTCCCCAACGGCGGCCAGTTATCTCCCCGCCGTTGATGTGCGGGTTCAGCTGAAGGGCTTGACCCCCTTCCCTGCGGTGGCTTGGGCGAGACGGTAACTATCGCCGGCGGTGACGACGATGTGAGCGTGATGCATGAGCCGATCGACCGTGGCGGTGGCGAGGGTCTTGGGCATGATCTCGTCGAATCCAGACGGATGCAGATTGCTGCTCACAGCCAACGCGCGACGCTCGTATGCGGCATCGACGAGCCGGTAGAACCCTTCAGCGGCATCCGGGCTCACCGGCAACAGCCCGATATCATCAACAATGATCAGGTCGGACCGGATCAGGCGGGCCATCGCCCGGGCGAGGGAGTCGTCGGCGCGGTGCCGCCGCACCAGCACCCCGAGATCCTCGATGGTGAACCACGCGACGCTGAGTCCGGCCTCGACCGCGGCCTGCCCGAGCGCCTCACAGAAGTGGCTCTTTCCCGTTCCGGATGGTCCACAGACACAGAGGCTTTCGCGACGAGCGACCCATTCGAGGGTCTTGAGGGCGTCCTGGGTGGGCCGCGGAATCGAGGACGCCTGCTCGTCCCAGTCCCCGAACGTCTTCCCGGCGGGGAACCCGGCTCGTTTGCGGCGGGTGTGCAGGTTCGCTCGGTCCCGGCCGGCGGTTTCCTCGGCGAGCAGCACCCGCACCAACTCGGCCGGATCCCAGCGTTGTGCCTTCGCGGTGGGAATCACATCGGGCAGCACCCGCCGGATGTGCGGGAGTTTCAGGCGTCGGGTCAGCTCGATCGCCTCGGCGAGCGGATCTCCGGTGGAGGCGGTCACGGTGCGCAGCGGTGCGGCCATCAGGGGCGGTCCTCTTCGTTGTTGTCGGAATCAGGCAGGGCGGCAGTGCCGGTGGCGCCGAATCGGGCCCAGGCGGCGGTGCCGGGTTGCAGACTGTGCGTTTCACTGGCGCGGGTGGGTTCGGCTCCGCCGCCGCCGAGTTGGTAGTCGAGGATGGCCAGCAGATCGTGTTCGCCGAACCGCCCGGTGACCGCGGCGGTGCCCAAGGCTCGATCGACCGCGGCCGGGGTGTGCAGTTTGGACAGGGCAACGGCCTCGGCCATCTTCGCCGCGATCCGGCGGGTTCCCGCGGCGGCGGCCTCGACCAGCCAACTGCCCGCGCCCGGCCCGATCATCAGAAACGCCGCCTCCGCGGCGTTGACCGCCTTCGGCCTCCGATCGGTGTCCTTGTCCTCACGAGGTGGGTAGTGGGCGTCGTCGATAACCGGGGATCCGGGCATCCCGCGCAGGTGGCGAGCCACCTCGGTGGGTCCGCGCTCGCCCACCGCGGTGACGATGAGCTCGTCGCCGTGGAAGCGGGCCCAGACCCGGGTGTCGACCAGTTGGTGCGGCACCGAGTACCGCACCGCCTCCACCGAGATCGTCGCATCCCAGTTCACTCGCCGGGTGGTGCCGAACGCGATCGTGAACGGGGCCTGCGGCAGCGGATGCAGCCGGGTGCGTTCCTCGGCCAGCATCTCCTCCGGGCTGCGGCGGGTTTCCCGGTGCATCCGCTCGTTGACCATGGTGCAGAAGTCGCGGCAGGCGGCCTCCAGGGCGCCGAAGGTGCGGTATTCGTCGAGGAGATTGACGTCGGTGGGCACCAGATCGGCCTTGGCGATCCGCACCGTCGCCTCCGACCCGCCCTTGGTCTCTGGGTCCGCCGGCACACAGGTGCGGATCGTGACCCCGTAGTGGCGGCCGACCTCGACGATCTCGGTGTTGCGGACCGCGATTCCGGCGATGTGGGAGGTGGTGACGGTCTTCTCGTTATCGGTCAGCGCATATGCCGGGACCCCGCCGATCCGGCGCAAGGTGGTGTCCAGGCACGCGACGATCGTTGGTAACGTCTTGTCCCAGACCGGGATCACCACCCGATACCGCGACCACGCCAGCCAGGCGCACCAGAGCGAGGTGCGCCGGCCCCGGATCATCGGGCCCTCGCCCCAGTCCCATTGCAACCACAGCCCGGGCTCGGTCACCCAGGGCCTGTAGACCCTGCGCCGGCCGGCCCGGTACTGCGCCTTGGCCTCGGCCACAGTGCGGCGAGTGGTGCGTTCCCCGCCGGTGAATCCCATCGCCTGCAGGCGCTCGTGGACGACGTCGGCGCGGATCCGTCCGTTGGAGCGGCCGACCAATTCTTCGATTTTCGGCAGAAATGCATCGATCGCCCGATCCCGGTGCTTGCGCTCGGTCGGCGACTGCCCGGCCTCGCGCATCTTCACGTAGCGGGCCACGGTGTGGTGATCACACCCGGCCAGCTCCGCGGCGGCACGGTAGCTGCCGGTCAGGTCGTATGCCTCGAGTATCTCCATGATCTCCCTGCTGTTCTTCACCCGTCCGAGCCTTCGCCCGGCGGAAACCGATGAGACGGGCGGGGAGTTATCTGGCCGTCCGCGGGGAAAATGCTGGCCATCAGTGGGGAGAGAAATGGCCGCCTATGGGGAGTATTCCGTGGCCGCTGTCACAAGGTCAGCCCGGCGTGACCGACGCTCAGACCCGGATATCCGAGACACAGCCGGCGATGACTGCTACGCAGGCCACCGCTGCCGCCGAATTGCCGCCCACGAGCGCTCAGTGCGGAATCGTCACGAACAACCTGAACGGTGCGACTGCACCTGTGATCATCATCGCCGGAACTCCGAGCTGCCCGACAGCACTGAGCATCAGTGATCGCTACCTCAACGACCGCACGGTCGCCGCACAAGGACAAGGGCGATTCGCTGTCATTGACGGTTGGAACTGCAGCTGGCCCTACCTTCCGGACCGATCACACGCCGACTCCTATCTGCAATGCGTCGACCCGACCGGGAATGCCGTCAAGATCGGCGACTGACACAGAACACCGCGGCACACTGAACCTCGTTTAGCCCACGCGCGACGCGCCGACATCGGCGCTCGCACGAACGACACCAGACGAAGGCAGTATTGACTCATGGGGGCACCAGTGAAGAAATCCACGCGCAACTCACGTCGGCCGCGTCGTGGCTGGTCCGCATCGCCGGTCCGCAGCTATGCGGAATACACCAAGCGTCTCGCCGCTGGAGCGAAAACCGTCGTCATCGATGCCGACCCGGAGAACTGGCTGGACCTTGGCCACGTCCCCAGCCAAGTCGAGGTCAAAGTTATCGGACAAACCTGCGCGGGAATCGCCGGCGGCTCCATCGCAGCCGCCGGCCGGTGCTTCGTCCAAGCGTCCAATCACGCCAGGGTCACTGCCTATGAACATGCTCATATCGAAGCGTTCGACGACAGCACCGTCGATGCCCGCGGTAAGAGCCATATCGTTGGCACCGACAACGCCAGGATCCGCGCAGAAGACAGCGCCATCGTCTTCGCGCACAGTCATTGCCACGTCCAAGCCAACGGTCAAGCTCTGATCGCCGCTACCGACACCACCACGGTCCGCATCGATGGCGAGGCCCACGTCCGAGTGAGCGGTGGCGTGCGCATCATCGGGCCCGGTCGACCCGCGAATGTCGAAACCCATCCGATCAGCCGTCCCGCACGCCACCTCAATTTCTGAGCGAGGCGATCCCCGCTGTCCGGATGCCGCGGGGCACAAGTGTCGAGCTGGGCAGCTAATCCACGCCCCACGCTGCACTCACTCCGTTCTGTTGGTTTCCTCAGGAGACGACAACTCGTCTCCTCGTAAGCGAGCCAAAACGTAGCAGTGGGCTTCTCCATCACACCCTCACTCGATCTGGCAACCAAACTCCAGCAGCAGCACCACTTCCCGATCTGAGCTACTTCACGGACTCATTGCACAGCTCGCGACGTCGACACCACAGGCGACGCGAGGGCATCGATCCGCGGACTCAGTCCTGCGCGTCCAGCGCCACTGAGTTTCTGACCGAACCGACGCCGCACCAACATCGAACGGAGTTCACGTCGAATCAATTGGGCGTGACCAGCACCTGCAGCTCACCGATTCGCTGTTGGTAGTTGGAGGTCAACGGAACAGGCACGACTCCACCTGCTCCGCCACCTGGCCATACTGCTGTCCAGTTCACAATCCACGCCGACGTCGCCGATACGTTGTTCACGCCGCCGGGCTGCGTAATCGATGTCTTCTCGATGTGGTGACCGCATGTCGGGGATGGCAATCCACTCGGTGGGGTCAGCGGACTGGCGTCGATCAGGTCGTTGTACGGGGTGAACGGCAGAAGCGCTCCCGGGCAGATTGTCGGGAGGGACCCGTCCCCCCAGTTGATCGTGACACTCGAGTTGACAGCTGTGGCAGTCACCACGACGCCTCCCGGACCGGGGACGATCCGTGTCACGGGGCCGACGGTGCTCTCCCGGATCTGATCCGGGCAAACCCACGCCCACGCGTTCTTTCCGACCAAACCGGTTCTACCACCAGGGAAGTTGGCAGGTTCGGGGGTCCAGCACATCGGCGGCTCCTCAAGTTGCATGCCGGTCACGGCTGTTCCCACCACATTCATGACTTGCGCCATGCTCACCGGAGTGGCCGGCATACCGACATCCGGACTCAGCGGCACGCAGTCCGTGAATCGGCCGCACGCCTTCAACTGCTCCCGAACCGGAGGTCCCGTAGGAGCGGCCACGACGTCACTGCCACCACCGCTGTATCCAGACCCACCACCGCCCGTCCCCGCTGCGATCCCCCCTGAGGAGCCGCCGGAGCCAGGCGACGCCGAAGGTACCTGGACGTAGCTGCCTTGAACGACAATGTTCGCACCCAGATTTCCGGAACCTGGAGCGACGTCTATTCCTCCGGAACCGAAGCCGGGTTGTCCAAGCGCTGAGTGTGGCGACGCAACCAGGCTCCCCAGAACCAGCGCGCCGATCACGGCCGCATGAAAACGACGACGATTTGGCATGTGTTCTCCTTGGTTATGGTGCATCGCACGGCACGTATCGGGCTGCTGCATCGCTGGTGACTCGCCAGCCGTTTGCATCGGGCCACTCCGCATTCCGGACGGTCAACTGGGCGAGGACAAACTGCGGCCGGTTGACGTCGTAGGCGGGACTACCGTCTGACTTCGTCCAGGTCATACCGGAGATGTCGGTGCAGGCGCGCACGTGGACCCAGGCGGGCCCGGAGATAGCCTTGCCGTCGTCGCCTACAGGTATGCCGGCGTCGGTAATCCTCGCATCGACAACCTTGACGTCGCCCGCTCCGACCACGTTCTGCGATCGACGCAGGGTGATATCTCCCCGCCAGCTATCCAGCACGGGACCACCGGCAACGGTGTCGAGCTGCTCAATCGGCGCAGCGGCATCGCCATCAAGCTTGCCCACGACAGCGTAGAAGTCATTGACCTTCGCAAGCGCCTGTTCACGTGCCAACTCGTCAGGAGTCTTGTTCGAGGTGTCCGCCCCGTCGGGACCCTCGAACGCCGGGTCACCGGTGACAGTGAGCTCTACCGCCGGATCCGCCGCGTCGGTATCGGAGCAGGCGGCCACGCCGACCAATAGGGTCGTCGCAGCCAAGGCAGCGACGGCGGTTCGGCGGATGGTGGTGTGTGCCATAGTCGTATCTCCTAGAAGAGTCCGGCGTTGCAGGGCGTACCGGGCAGTGTGTAGTCGGCTGTGACTCTCCATCCTGCTGGGTCGGGCCAAGCGGTGTTCGTCAGGATCGGCTTCCCGAGCTCGAGAACGTCGGTAGCGCGGGCCAGGCAGACGTCCATCTCGATGGTTGCGGTGCCGGGCGTAGGGATGCCGTTTTCGTCGATCGGGATGTTGTGGCGGGTGATGGTGTTCTTGAGAACCTTGACCTCGCCTGCGTTCGCCTCGATGCGATGCGCAGTGATGTCCCGCCTTGTCGATTGAAGGAAGTTGCCGGCCGCGACATTGTCGAGATCTGCGGGGTTGGCGGCGGGATCGGCGCTCAGTCGCGCGAGCACCGTGTAGTACTCGTTGACCTTCACCAGTGCGGCTTCACCGGCCTGTTGCTCGGGGGACTTTCCGGAGCCGGGTGGTCCGGTGAACGTCGGTCCGGTGTTGGTTTCGAGGGTGACCGGTTCTGGGGTCAGGATGCTGCAGCCGGCTGTCAGGCACATCGCAGCAGTGAGTGTCGCCAGTGCGGCGATGCGGCACGTCATGATGCTGCTCCGATCCGGTAGTGGCTGCCGTAGGTGGAGTCGAGCTGACTCAGGAGCATCTTGGTTTCGTGTTCGGGCTCTTCTTCAAGGGCGTCGAGCTCGGTGATCATGCGATCGATCAACCTTTGGGTGGTATTTGTGTCACCCGAGAAGTGGGTGGCGATGATCGCCGCACGCCAGCACCCTTCGTGGACAATGTCGACCTCGAGGCCCGTCTCGGCGGCGGCGTGTGCAGCCGCGAGGTCCTGGGGAACCTGTTGGCCGCGGATGTAGCGGGTGGCGAGCTCCTCGGCGACGTCGGCAACGGCGGAGATCATGTCTTGCTTGGTGTGGTCGGCCCACCCGTAAGCGGTGGGGTCATCGCTACTGAAAGGTTGACCGGTGACCAGAGCTAGTGCGGCGGATAGCCGGGCGGTGTCGACGTCAGCGGGATGGGCGTTGACGAGTTCCTGCCAGTAGTCCCAGTCGGTCGTGACGGCGTCGTGGAGCCGTTGCGGGGTCCGGCCGGTTCGATCTCCGGACTTGATGAGGGCGGGTTCACCGGTCTCGGTGTCACCGAGCCACTTACGCAGGCGAGAGAGCGCTTCGTTGCGGCGCCGGCGGAGCCGGGCCTTCGCTTCTTTCTCCTGCTCGGCTGTGCCGGTTCTGGCGGCTTCGACGTCATGGGGCCAGATTTTGCTGTCGATGTCCGCGGCGAGGACACCGCCATCCGTGGTGATGAGAAGCGCGGCGATTTCGGTCAGGCTCTTCTCTCGGCCTTCTGCCGGCCCTGGTGACGGGGGTGTGACGGCGGGTTCGCCGAGCAGCCTGATCCAGATGTGATCCGCCTCCGGCAGCACGCCTTCTGCGGTGACCTCATCCGAATCGGACGGCTCTGGTCGGTCGACGGCATGGTCGAGGCTCCCGACCACGCTGAAGGTGGCGGGATCGGAGCTGGTGATGAACTCCAGGGTCGAGAGGTCGTTGTCGAGACGGGCTGCTTCCCATCGAATGTCAGGGTTATCGCCCGTGTAGGCAACGCGAGGTTCGCGTGAGGTGGTGGTCAGTAGGTCCAGGACAGACGCGTAGCTCTCCTCATCGAGGGTGGTCACTGTGATGCCGGCCGTCGCGATTCCTGGACGAGCAAGGACGGCCGAGCCGTTGTCGTCGACCTCGAGGGTCCATTTGGCGTTGGTATGTGCGCTCTCGGTAGTCACTGCGGCGAACGCGATTCGGGGTGCGTGCCGTGCGATGCCGACGAGTAGCCCGGCCTGTGCCTCGGTCACCGGATCGGCGATCAGAACGATCTCGGGTGCGGTCAGCTCGCTGGTGGTGTACGACGTGCGTGCCTGCGCGATTGACTCGAAGTCGTTGTCCGCGAGGATTTCGGAGTCGAGTTCGAGGTGATTGGCGAGTGTCGTCAGGACCGTGTCGGCGTCCTCGGAGTGGGTGATGCGGCCGTTGTCGATTGCCTCCGGCAGGTCGGCGCAGTATCCGACGAGGTTGAGGTGGAGGCTGTCGGCGATGGGCGAGACTGCGAGCTCGACGGCGAGCGCACGCAGCACCCCGGCTGTTGCAGTCGGGGTGCCGCTGATGGCGAGGTGGCCGATCTGTTCGAGGTTGAGCAAGAGGTCGCGACCGTCGTCGCTGGTTCCGACTGCCGTCAGCGCCGGGTACGGACTGATCTCGGCCTCGGGAACGCTGCGCGGAAACAATCTCGGATCTACTGACCAGGTGGTGTCGTCGATCTGTGTCCAAGGCGCCGGGAGTGAGACCTGTTCGACGAGTCCGAGCTCGATGTCGTTGTCACCGACGAAGACCGCAAGCAGGCCCGGCAGAGCGATACCCGTGGACCTGCGGTGGTGCGCGAGGTGCCGCAATGCGATGTCGACGTGGGTGGTGGTGAGGGGATCAGCGGCGGCCGTGAGTGCCTGCTCCGCCTGGATCGCGGTTTCGGCGGGAAGGGCGATGCGCTCGCCGCGGCGGCGGCGATGTTGTTGCTTGCGGCGACGAAGAGCGAGATGCCCGGTCAGTCCAGCTGCAGCAACCGCTGAGATTCCGAGACCGATGAACACGACGTCGGATGAGCCGTCCTCGGTATCGGTCTCTGCCGGCGCGTCATTGGTGAGGAAGTCGGCAGGCATTTGAGGCTCGACGGGGTCGAGTTGCCAGTTGGGGGCGACATCCACAGGCGCGGGCGCCGGAGCGGGAGCCGAAACAGCTTCCGGAGCCGGAGCGGGGGCGGGAGCGGGGGCGGGAGCCGGAACAGCTTCCGGAGCCGGAGCGGGGGCGGGAGCCGGAACAGCTTCCGGAGCCGGAGCGGGAGCCGAAACAGCATCAGCCGGCGGCACCAAGGCCGGCGCCGGCGTAGCGTCCGCCGCCGCGGAGGCGGCGGTGGGCATGATCAATTGCTGGCCGACCGTGATCAGCTCGCCAGCCGGGGTGCCGTCGGGAGTCGTGATCTCCATGAAACGCAAAGGATCGCCGAGCTCGCGCTCGGCGATATCCCACAGGGTGTCGCCCTGCTTGACCGTATAGGCGCCGCGTACCACCTCGGGCTGGGATGCGGGCAGCTGCAGGGTCAACCCTTCGGCCAGAAACCCTGGCTCGGGGACAGCAGTCCGGTTGAGGTCCAGGATCTCGGCGTAGCGGCGGCCCTCTCCGAGATGCTGCTGGGCCAATCCCCACAGGGTGTCTCCCCGCACGGTCGTCACTGTCGGCCCCGCCGGTTGTACCGCCATTCGGGTGACCCGCGGATCCACCTGTGTCTGCGGTGACGCGCTCGGATCTTCCTGCTGTGAGTGCGGCACGTACGGAGAGGTGCTTCCCACGTCCGCAGGCTGGGTCAAGGCGGGTGCGGCGGTGGCGGTTCCGGCGGTCAGGAGCAAGAGAGCGCCGCTGACGAGGAACGTCGCCGTCCGCTGTTGTGAGCGAAGAAGGCGCAGCTTCGGCGCTTTGACGCCACGCAGTGTCGCCGCGAGTTCGAGCAGAATCGGGACGGTGAAGGTGGCCCAAGCAGCCCAGCCAACAAGGGGAAGAAGGGCGATGAGAAGACTGCCGTCATCTGGACTCGCGAGCAAACCTTCGAAATCCGACCACGGTATGTCGAGCGGATTGCCGCGCAGCGCCCAGAGCGCGGCCGGGATCCCGGCGACAAGCATCACCAGGATCAGGAGGTAGCCGAGTCCGGCAAGGCGGGACCGCGCGGCGTTTGCGCTCACGGAATGTACACCTCCCCGGCGTTGGTGCGGTTGAGATTCACAGCGGCCGTACCGACGAGCAGTTTCGTTCTGGGGTATGGCAGAAGTTTCGAGTTGTAGACGATGCGGGTCGTGATCAGGAGGGTGCGCGGGCCGGTGGGGATCACGTCGCCGTCGACGCCGGCCTCGAACAGGTATCTCTTGGCGGCTGCGGTCGCGCGGACCGGGTCGACGACCGTGTCGATGCCGCGGGCGCTCACCGATCCGATGATCTGCTGACCGGCTGCTCGGGCAGCATCCTCGGCGACGTTGTCGGCTCGCTGGTCGGCGGTGAGCATGCCGCCACCGTCGACGATCAGTCCCCAGACGAAAAAGATCAGGACAGGGGCGAAGACCACCGTCATCAGGGTGACGGCACCCTTGTCGCGGTGCTCCTCCGGCAGGCGGGAGGCGAGTCGCTTACGCAGGGCGTTGGTCATCGTGTGCGCTCCCGGTAGGTATCGATCGGCGAGATTGCGGTAGCGGTGACGGTGCGGGCACCATTGACTCCGGGCCATCCAAGTGCGTCGAAGGAGACCTGGCAGGTCACGGTGACCTCGACCGTGGCGGGGACACCAGGTCTGGTGCGGAAGCCGCTGGTATCGGCGTTGACGTTCATGGTGGCGCACTTGAGGCCTTGTCCGTCCATGCTGCCGGCCGCTGCTTGGTACGCCAGCGGGGTGGCGGTGGCGATGGTGCGGGCGAGTGAGGCTGCACGGGCACCCTCGGTGGCGGCGTGTTCAACCTTCTGGTGCGCCTGTCGGTTGACGCCGTACGCATACATCCAGCCCAGGAGCAAGATCAGGATGACGGTTGCGAGGCACAGCTCGATCGTGACGTCGCCCCGGTCATCTCGGCGGGCGTGGGATATCCATCGGGTGCCTCTCATCCGATTCCTCCCGGGTTGGTGACGCGTTCAGTCGGTTTGGTGTGGTTGACGACGATGGGGAATTCGAGACCCGGGACGAGGGAAGGGGCCTTTCCGGTGATGTTGACGGTTGTTTCGCGGATGTTCTTGCTGACGAGGACAACCGGGATCTGCAGGTCACCGGCGCCTGCCTGGGCGATGCAGGCATAAGCGGCAGCTGTTCCGAGCGCTTGGTTGCCGTACTGGGATCTCGTGTTCTTCAGTGCCTTTTCGGCGCAGCTGTTGGCGACGTCGCGGCCGTGGAAGAACAGGGCGGTTTGCAGCAGGACCGAAAAGATCAGAAGGAATGCGACCATCGCGATGACCGTGACGAGCGTCGCCGGGCCTCGGTCATCGCGGCGCCATCGGTCGATCAACTGTTCCAGTGTGACCATGGTCTGCTTTCCGATAGTTGTTGGACGGCTGGCTTTTCAGGACGGAATAGGGATATACGGCCACGGCCAGGAATCGATTCCGAGCTGCACAAGCAACGCAGCGACCGCCACCATCGCAGCGACCTGGAAGGCCCTCACGAGGTATGTCACGTACTCACCGTCTCTCCAATCGATGCAGCGCTGTCTGATTTCAGTCGGGGATTGCGTTTGCGCGGGACATGATCTTGCGGACGACGATTGCACCGGCTGCGGCGGCGGCGCCGACGACCAAGACGGCCAGGAAGACGTATTCGAGGGTGGAGGGTCCGCGGTCTGAGTCTTTGCCGCCGGCGCGGTGGAGGAGGGTGCCGGCCAGTGCGGCGATGAACATCATCGTGAGGGTGATGTAGGAGGTCACGGCCTCGCGGGCGGTGCGCCGGGTGGTGGTAGCGACGGTGGTGATGCTCATGGTGGGCTCCTTGTGTTTGGTCGATGTGTAGCAGGTGAGCTGGACTGGATGATCGTGGCCGGCCAGGCTCGGCGGTCTGGGCGTCTCGCTCCTTTCGCGGCGCGGGAGGCGCAGCGTCGAATCGGATTAGCCGGTGATGATGGTCAGTGCCGGGATGAGCAGCAGCATGATGAACAAGCCGGCGAGTCCGGCCAGCGGCATAGCCAGCTTTTCGGTGGCCTCCGCTGCCGCACCCTGTTCTGCGCTGGCCTGAGCGGATCGCAGGCCCGCGGCCTTTGCCCGCAGTGATGCGTAGACGGATGCGCCTTTGTCTCCGGTCATGTTCATGATGTCGGCCAGGTCGCCCAGCTCGGTCAGGCCGAGCTCATGGGAGACGCGTGTCAGGGCATTCCACGGGGCTTCGCCGGAGCGCCCGGCTTCGTACAGTTCCTCGTCGAGGCGCAGGAACACCCATGAATCTCCCACCTGCGCAGCGCGCTCGAGGCTCTGGGTGGTGCCGATTCCACCGCGTCGGCACAGCGCGACGAGATCGATGTAGGAGCTCAGTGCCTGCGCGAACTCGGCTCGTGCCGCGGTTGCCCGGCGTCGGATCTCGATGTCGGGGATGAGGAAGAGCAGGAAGGCGGTCGCAATCGACAGGATGGCCGGGATGGACCATCCCAGGCCGACCCCGAATGCAGTCAGGACGAGGTTGAGGAAGGGGAAGATGAGCAGTCCGAGCAGTGCTGCGACGAGCTTTTCCCCGAGTACGTGGGCGGGATCTCGGTGCAGCAGGGCGAGATCGGCGTTGGGGAGCGTGAAGAATTTGCTGTCCTGCAGGTAGGGGTGGACCCGGATGCCGAGTTTGTTCGCCATCCCGTCGATCAGGGAGGTTCCGGCTGTCGACGTGCGCTCCGGGGCCGGTCCGGACAGGCGCGACATGGCATCGCTGAGTGCGGGTTGTGCGCGCATGAAGTAGAGGGCGACCAGGTAGATGCCGATTGTTCCGACGCTCGTGTAGAGGATGACCGTCATCTGAATGCTCATCGCTGCGCTCCTACGAGGTCGGTGCGGTTGACGCGATCATTGGTGCCGATAAAGCGGGGGTAGGTCGGCGGTTTGGTGGCCTGCTTCATCCAGTACAGGTCGGCCGCGAACAGGGTCAGCAGGATCAGTAGCACGATCTGCATTCCGCCCGACTTGTACGGTTCCATGAAGTTGGTGAACAGGAACGCTGCCGCGAGTGTTGTGATCGCGATGATGGTGACCCATTTCGCCTGTGTACGGCTGGATTTTCGGTCGGCCTCGGTGCGGCGTCGGCGCGCGACCATGTCACCGACGTCTTCGGCGAGGCCTTCGAGCACGGCTGCAAGTCCAACGCCCCGCAGTTGCATGCTCAGTAGCAAGGCGCCGCAGATCTTGTCGCCGACACTGTCGTTGAGGTCCGAAGCGAAACGTGTGATCGCATCCGCCGGAGGGACGTTGTTGCGCAGGCGGCTGATGAACGCCGTGATCTCCTCCCGCAGCGCCTCCGGGATCGGAGTGGAGATGATGGTGTGCTCGATTCCCGAACCAGCCTTCATGCTGCTGGACAGGTTGCGGGCCCACTCATCCATGGCCGCCAGCCGACTGATCTGCTGTTCTGCTTCGGGACGGCCGAGCAGGTACGGCAAGCCGACCAGCAGCGCCGGGACCAGAAAGAGGGTGAAGAGCCAACCCGAGAGGGACGACACGACGATGCCGGCGGCGAAGCCCACGACGAGCAGGATCTGGGTGCTACGCGGGATTTTCGACGAGCTGCGGCGCCGGCGCTGACGCGTGGGCGTGGTGGGATCGCGGCGGTCTTTCCATCCCATGACGATGCAGGCGACCCCGGCGCACAGCAGCAGTACCAGGAAGATGCCGATTTGCTGATACATCACGCCACCTCTTCATCGTCGTAGAGGTCGCGTTCTTCGTCGAAGTGGCGAAGGCTGTCGCTGGGGAGGTGGATTCGCTTGAATCCGCCGGCGAGCAGCTTGCGGAGCAGAGGTTGTGGAATGGATCCGAATTCTCCTGTGCCGTCCGAGTATCCCCGGTAGATCGTGGAGAAGGACGGCTTCTTGTCGTCGCCGGGCTCGACGTAGACGACTTCGTCGACGTAGCGGACCGAGGTGCGCGACCCTTCGCCATCGACGCGGACCTTCGTGCCGAGTTGGACGATCAGGTCGATGTGCTCTGCGAGCTGGCGTTCGACGTAGTCCACCGTCGCGTTCATCGGGGGTTCGGTCGCCAGGTTCACCAGACGGTCGACTACACCGCGAGCGGTGTAAGCGTGCGTCGTGGATAGCCCTCCTCTGGCCGTCTGCAGTGCCTTGAGAAGAGCGAGGATCTCGTGACCGGCGACCTCACCGACGATCATGTAGTCGAGCTGCTGTCGCACGAACTCGTACAGGATGTCCGAGAGGGTGTAGCTGCCGGCGAGCTCGCCGTCTGCACCGCGTTCTCCGCCGCCCAGGATTGTCTCGGCGTCGACCACGAAATCCTCGCGGCCTGGCAGTTCGTCGATGAAGAGTTCCCGTTCGGTTTCCGCGATTCCGATTCGCGTCTGCAGAGGAAGCGCATTGGCCAGTGCACGCGTGAAGGTCGTTTTTCCGAAGCCCATTCCGCCGCCGGTGACCACCGAGGCACCGCCACGGACCGCGCACGAGAGGATGGTCGCGAGCTCGATCGGCATCATCCGATGTTCGACGGCGAGCTGATCGAGGGCGATGTTCTTGAGGCGGTGGATGCGAATTGCCACCGAGGGCCGTTTGACCGAGTAGCCCATGACCGACAGTCGGTGGCCTCCGCGCATTGTCAGACGCAGTGACGGATTGAGCCGGGAGAATGGCCGGCCGCCGTTGTCGGCGCGTGAGGCCAGCAGTCCCATCCACTCGAGGAGTTCCTCGGGGGTGTCGACGACTGGGTCGCGGTGTTCATAGTGTCCGTCGGGGAACTTGACGTAGACGGCCGCGCCGTTGAGGAAGATGTCGGTGACGTGCGGCTCTTCGACGAGTTCCTGCAGCGGGCCCAGGTTGAACTGCGCGTCGAAGATGGCCTTGATCAGGGCTTCTTCTTCGACGAGTGTGAAGGCTTCGCCGCCGGAGTTGATGGTCTTCTGGACGTGGTTCTTGACCAGGCCGGTGATCGTCTCACGGCCGAACTCGCGTTCTTCCTCCTCGGTGAACGGGGCGAAGTATTTGCCGGCGTTCTTCGGGTCGTGGCGCTCGCGGTCACGCGCTGACCGGTAGTCACGCAACAGTTCCGCAGCTTCTTTCTGCAGAGCGCGGACCAGGGCGCGATCGACCTTGACCTTCGCGGCGGGCGGCACGGACCGTCGCGCAGTGCCGCTGTGCCCATTGGTGCTGGCCGGTGGCAGTTCGTGTAGGTGAAGCGATCGAAACGGATCAGTGTCGGGGAGCGTGATTTCCGATACCGAACTGCGGCCCCCGCCTGCGAGGTCGGCGTCCGGGATCGGGGCTGAGAAGAAGGGAAGTTCCGTGATCTTGTTCTGCGGAGGCTGAGTCGCGTCGTCGGAGTTCATCGACGTTCTCCTGTCAGTGTCGGCAGCGCAGCATTGAGCGCGGGACCGGACTTCCAGTCCGCCTGATGGCTCACCGCGAATTTGGTGATCTTCGGCCAGGTACTGCGGTGGAGGGTGTGCAGGTAGATCGAACGGCGACGGCGCCATTTGCTGATGGACAACCCGTCCGAGAAGACCTTGGCGTCATCGGAGTCGGGCAGCACTGCGATCACGTCAAGGCCGGTGACTTTCGTGACTTCCTCTGCGTTATAGGGGGAATCACCGATCAGGATCAACCCCAGACTTGCCCGTGATTGCACCGCGGAGAGCTGCTGTCGCAGGGCGTTCTGCGAGGCGCGTAACGCTGCGATTGCCGTTCGCTCAGTGCGGGTGACGATTGCGATCGTTGTCGCGTTGACGATCAATTCGACCGGAGCGCCTCGTTGCCCGATCCGGCCGGCGTCGACGATCACGTTGGTGTCGTCGACGCTCAATCCGGCCAGGTGGACACCCAACGGTCCCCACACGGGCCGCATCGCATCTGTCTGGGCGGAGTGGACCAGCCCCGGGAGCAATGACACCGACGATTCCGGGATCTGGATGAGTTGCTCGGTCAGAGCAGCCTTGAGGCGCCCATGACGATTCGCGTCGACGAGATTGATCAAGGAACGATCGTGATAGTGGTTACCGAGCATGTATCCGGCCAGGACCGGCGAGGACCCGATGGCATCCGCTTCGACGAGCAGAGTCCGGTCGGTCGGTGAGTTCAGGGCCAGCGCGAGCGCCGTGGTGCTCACACCGGGTGAGCGTGAGGCGGATGTCAGTGCGAGAAACATCGCCGATCACCGCACTCGGTTGTCGAGGACGATCGCGACACGCTTGGTTGCGCCGCGGGCGGCGACCCAGTTGGCCTCTGCCTCGGGCACGAGCAGGTTGAGCGTTGTCTCGCCGGCTTCGGGGATCTCCTTGGTGGAGTACACCTGCGCCTTCGTGTTGATCGGGCCCTGTACGGGCGGGTCGTCCTGGTCGCGTGGTGTGTCCACGACACGGACCATGTCACCGGGGACGATCTGCTCGGAGGGGAGGTGGCTGTAGCTCACCGTGATGCCGACCATCGTGAGGCCTTCCCCGGGAACAACCTGATCGGTGATCGCGGACGGGAGCAGGACGGTGCCGGCCGGCAACCGGGTGCTGGCACTCATTCCTACGACGCGGCCGCGTTCGCTGGCGGGCAGCGCACCGAGATCGGCATCGACGTTGACCGATTTGGCGGCCAAGTCCTTGGACTCGATGGTCTCGCCTTGCTGCACCTCGTTCGTCAGGACGAGCACATCGGTGGTTGCGCGCATCGCGTTGACCGCGGTGAGCATGCCGATCACTGCCACCACGACGAGTGCGACACCGATCGCCAGGTAAATGGGGCGTCGACGGACGCGCGCGCGGGTATTCAGATCGGGTGGGTCGTCCTGATCTGCGCCGTTGTGCGCCGGGGGCAGGTCATCCCCGGACGAGCGGAGCTTGTCGATTTTCTTGGTCAGCAGGGATGCCATGTGGTGGTCCTTCACAGTGGACGTGTGGACATATCGGACACTTTCGTACGGCGAACAGTAGAGAGCGACCTGGACAAGTTCGCTGCGACCACGTCACCTGCAAAGCTCCGACGGACTGGTGACGCCATCCGGTGCGACTGGTCCGGTGCGTGTGAGGGCGCCGCTGGGCGCGTGAACCAGCTGCGTTGCGTGGCGGATTTCGGTGGGGCGGCGACCGTGTTGCTCGCTATGGCGGTAGTGCACGCCGTTACGTTTTCGCCGGTATGTACATGAAAACCTGTGCGTCCAGCGATATCCCGACCTCGGGTGCCGGAAGCGACGGTTTCAACAATCCGGCGTTGGGCAAACTGTGCGGCATGCCGTTGACCGACTACTTCTACTGCCCCGTATAGACAGTCGGGTTCGAAATGGTCCGTGTAAACATTCCCGCGGCCCGTTTTGGGAGTCTCTGCTTGGGCCGACCATCGCCTCAGCACGACTAGCGATCCGTGCCGTGCCACGTCGAGCACGAGTAGCCGAACGCCGAGCACCGTCCCCGTCGATCGCACACGTGAACCCCATTGTGCTGCACGTGGCATAAACGCTTTCCCCTCCGCAACCCGCCTGGGCCCTCCCCCTCGGCGCGACTGTCGACCCGCACTTGTCTGCCTGCCACGCAGCTGTGAGTCTTCTGGGAAAACATTCCATCAGGTCAAGAACTGCGTTGTCCAGCAGGGGGGTAACACTCAAGAGTGTTACCTACAAGGCTTGACATTCCCCGGGAGTAGGGTATTGCCGCTGCATTCGCTATCGGAAAGGCCAAGCAAATGGACTCGATCAGTCCGCCGAGTCTCGGTGATTTCATTCGTGCTCGACGCACCAGGGCAACGCCGAAGCACCCGGATGGTATGACTCGGGCCCAACTGGGCGAAAAGATCTATTTGAGTGTCAGCTACATCGCGCGGCTGGAAGGAAACGTTAAGGACGCGAGTCCTTCTCCACAGGTTCTCGACGCCACCGCCAACGCACTCTGTCTCGATGATGCAGAACGTCGGCACCTTTTCAATCTGGCACGGCGAACACAGACTGAGCGTGAGGACACCACGACACCCTGGACGATCGCCGACTATCGGACACTGATTACACCGGACATGAAGACCGCCATCGCGGCGCTGAACCCACACCTGGTGGCGTACCTCGACGAACGCTGGAATGTCATCGACTGTAACTCGGCGTACGACAAGGCGTTCCCTGGACTGGTCGACGAGGGAAACGTGTTGCGCTGGTTCTTCTCGACTCCGGCATCAATGAAGGTCATGGTGGAGTGGGAGGCGGAAGCCGCCTTGACCGTCAGCTGGTTCCGAGCGTTGATGGGTCGCTACTACAACCCCGACTGGGCGGTGGAAACCCTCGAAGAGTTGAGCGCGTTCCCTCTCTTCCGCCAATTGTGGTCACGCGAAGAAGTTCGGTTCGGCCGGCACCAGCCGTTCATGCACCTCCGCGACGCCGAGAGTGGTGAGCATTACAGCGTGCACGTACAGGTCCACACGGAGATGCGGGGCAAGTATCCGCTGCAGATGTACCTCGGAGTGCGCCTCCCCGCCTCCTGAACTAGCGGAGCGCCTTGACGAACGCAGCGATCGCCGCGTTGACCGGCTCGGGGTGTGTCCAGTTTGCGGCATGGCCGGCCACCGGGATCGTGACAACTGGCGCAGCACCGGGAAGACCTGCTTTGAGCTCGTCCGCCTTCTCTGCGGGCGCTGACAGGTCATTTTCCCCACGGATGATCAACGCCGGAACGTCAATGTCGGAGAGTCGGTCCACGACGTCGTCGCGTTCTATAAGGCACTCCGCGGCTGGCCGGACAGCCATGCGATCGCTGCTGTTCCATTTGCTGATCCACGACGTCCAATCCGCAGGTTCTCCACCGATCAGTTGGGGGGCAAGTGCGCTGGTGAGCGGTTCGAGTGGCTCTGTGCTGCACCACTGATCGAACAGGACGCGGTATCCGGACTTCTGCTCAGGAGTACAGGCTGAGGCTTCCGTGTCGAGCAAGATCAGAGCCGTCGTACGCTCCGGTGCGAGGAGTGCTGTGCGCAGCGCGGTATAGCCGCCCTGGGACATGCCCCCGATGATTGCCTTCTCGACGCCGAGGTCGTCGAGGACGGCGAGGGCGTCACGTGCGAGGTCCCAGTATGTGAACGGCATACCCGCATCGGTGGTCTTTCCGTGGCGGCGCGCATCCCAGGTCACAACCCGGAGGTCCGGGGATAGATCGCGCACCTGGGGCGCGAACATGGATGAGTCCATGAAGAACCCGTGCCCGAGTAGAAGTACAGGCCCCTCTCCCCCACTGTCGGTGTAAAAAATGTCGGCGTCGGGCGTTGTCACTGTCGGCACGTAGCCGATCCTAGGGTGAGGTGACTATCCCTGGTCCAGGCGATCCTCAAGGAGCGCTGTTGCCAGTGCCCCTTTCAGAGGTTGCCGCTCACTCTCAACAAGACCCTCTCGCCACAACCTGCGGAGACTATCGACGCGTTCTGTCGAGTATCCGTGATCGGTGGGGCTTCTCTGTTCGGGGGCCGCCCGCGACTGGGTGCGTTCGGTTCGTCCATTGAGCGCGGGCGATCCAGCATCGCGCTACCGCGGAGTCCCCTGCACAGGCGGCGAGGGCCTCGAATGCCAGTGCTATCGCGACTGTGAACTCGGGGTGCGTTTCGTCGAGGCATTCGAGTGCGATGTCGTTCGCCGCCGAAAGTGCCAGATAGGCGGCCTCTGAACTGGTTACGGCCGAGCCGTGGGCCAATCTCTCCGTGGCCTCGTACGCCGCGCGCCACGCGTCGGGGCTGAGCGCCTTCGTTTCCGATGTTCGGCACATACCGGCGACGCGCTTGAGTTCGTGGAGTACATCGTCGCCGGCGGCCGGGAGCCTGCCGGTCAAGCCCCAGTCTGAGTCGAGCACGTCGGCGAACCAGCACCAGCGAGCGAACTCCGGCGCGTCGTCGAGCGCGAGTTCAACGGTTCCGGACGCCAGCTGCATCACTGCATCGACGACCGAGATCTCGTTGAGAGCGGAAGAAAATGACTCACGCATGATCCGTTTCCCGTCTCCGTGTCCCGAAAGGGACGTGAGGGTCAAGCGCAGGGTTGAAACTTGTTGTGGTAATTGCCAAACGCCGCACTGCGGAGCGTGCACGACCGAGGTCAGAGCGTTGTCAACCAGCACTCGACGGCGCGCTTGGCAGCGTCGGTTGGATCGGCGAGGTCGACCGCAGTGGTGGCATCGACCCCCTCGGTGCGCTCCCAGCTGCCGTCGTCTCGTTGGTGGTCGACGATGGCCCAGATTTCGACCGTGGCTTCATGCTCACCGCGGGTGATGAGCCGAAGAGCCGGGACGAATCCAGGGCAGAGGTTGCTGAGGGCGATGTATGTGCGGTCCTCGTCAACGGCGAGGTCAAGGTCGTTGTGATCGTTCGCGTCGTGGGCGGCCGCAATGAACGCCGTGTGGAAGTCCTCGGGGATTTCTATGAGGGCCATCGGGTCTGGTCTCCTTCAAAAAGGTCGTGATCTGGGGTGCACAGCAATGCCTCACACGATCGCCGGCGTCAACAGGTATCAGCGAACTGGAACAAGGCCTGCCTGGTCGACCGGGTCGGGGTGCCGATGCCTGTTCGGCGAGGCGATGCCATCGTTGACGCGAAGGGGTGCGACCCCGACGACAGCCGCCATCGCTCATCTGAGTCAGGCCAATTCTGCTCGGCACCTCAGCTCTCGTTGAACCCGACCGGCAGGCCGGCCGCCATAGCTTCGAGCGCCGGGCTATCGGCCAGCTCCCTGGCACCCCACCTTCCGGCGCTGAACGAGCACAGTCGATCGTTGCCTCGTGGAACTGTGTGCTTGCCGTGAAGGCGCCGGTCCAGCGGCGCCTGATCGCACTCACTCGGTTGGCGGAAGCCCGCGCAGGCGCGTTCACCCTGGAGCCGGCGGGTGACTGTGACTCGGCGGCATCCGACGTAGCTGCTGCTTCTCGCGGAGAGTCAGAATCGGGTGCGTCTGTCAGATCGGCCGCGGCAGCGACTGCGGCAGTCTCGCCCGTTCCACGCTCCCCCGTAGGCGCGTCGGTCGGGGTCGACGTCTCCGCCGTGGAATCGGAACCGGCGACGTCCGTCTGGACGAGAGCTCGGCGGTACCGGCTCAGCTCCGTCACGGCCGAGTCGTACTTGATGGCGAGCTTGTCCGCGAGGAGGCTCGGTGACCAGCGCTGCTCGTAGGCCATCCGAATGATTTCTCGTCGTTCGCAGTTGCGCATGGGGACTTGTTCGCCGCTCAGGCGACGAACGATGACGACCTCGTCGGCCGCGACCGCTCCCGTGGCCCGCTCGCGCTGGTGACTACGCGCCTTAGGATTGTCGATCTCGTCGTCGTCCCATCCGAGAGGCGGCACCAGTCCTTCTGCGCGTGCTTGTTCACGGAGGTCGGCGTCAGGTCCGGGGCGCATGGAAAGCTCGTCGTAGATCTCGTCGACCGCTTCCCACAGCTCGCTCGGGATGAGACCTTTTTCCGGCATCGAGGTGACGACGTCGACCTCGACGTTCAACCGGTGAGCGAGGCTCGGATCGCCGTAGCCCATGGCGTTGAGTGCGCGCAGTCGGCGGCGAGCCCCCACTGCTGGGGTCAGATCACGCCCACTGCTCGGGTGAAAAGTGATCGAGAGGATCGCGTCCGCGATGGCGGAGGTGGTCGTGCGAGTCGAAGTGCTCCTCAGCGACCGGACTATCGCGACCGGCACAGAGGCCAGGTCAGCGATCAGAGCGGTCGTCATGCCAGCGCACATCAGGGCATTGATGTGGTAGCGCACATCGACCGTGTCGACAGATGTATCGACGTGACGGGCAGGTGTCCAAGCCTGCCCGTCACGTCCCCCTAAACCCGACTGTCGCGATGTCTGGAACCACCCGTCGTCGCGACTGGGCAAAGCAGACCGGGCGGGGAATCCGGCTGCATTCAGTCTAGCTAGCTGAGCGGCGCATACGGACGAGCGTGCGTCGCGTCGATGCGCAGAAGTCTGAGACAAGGGTGGGGCAGCTGAAACGGTAGTCGTCATCGGATGCTCTTTTCCGTTTAGCGGCTGGTCAGGCCGCATGTACGTGGGAACTGTTCGTACTCGAGCGCACCGGGTTCGAGTTCAGCGAGTGATCGTCAGCGCTGCACCGCATCGCATTTACCACTGGCATTTAAACCCGGTATACAACAATGGTATCTACATCTTCAATAGGATGTCCAGCGATGAACGGAAAATCGCAGTGAGAGCGCCCCTGAACGGCTTCAAGCCCCAGGCCCTCGAAGACGCGCGCACTACTGCCGGAATTACGCGCGGCGACCTTTCCCGCGCAATAGGCGTCGACCCGACCACCATCCACAACTGGGAAACCTCGCGAACGCACCCTCAGCCCGACCACCTCGCCCGGGCCGCCGAAAAGCTGGGAATACCCCTCGACCGCCTCGTCGTCGTCCCGGAAGACAGTCGGACCATCGCCGACCTGCGGAATCTTGCGGGATTGACGCAGAAACACGTCGCAAACCGAACCGGACTCAGCACCACCACCATCGGCCGAATCGAGCGGGGCGAAGGAAGCCTGTCCGATCGACACGCCACAGCAATCGCTGAGGCTCTGCACCTGGAAGAACGCACAATCCGCGACGCATTCCTCCGCGCACGGAATCGACCGCTTCCTTCTCGATAGCTCGGCAACAATCACCCCCGTACTCATGCACTGTCCCCGCGGCGCAACCGCTGCTGCCGGCGACGATCGAGCGAGCGCCGCGCTCCGCTGAGAGCCAGAGTCGCAGCGAGCACCAGAACTGCCGCGACGATGATCAGCCGGCGGAAGTCGAGGCCGGCACCTTCCGTGCCAGGGATAGTCACCAGCGGTGATGCCGAGGCCGCAACGATGAGATCGTGAGCGAGCAGCCACGCAGTTGCCTTGGTCGACATCGCTGGAAGAGCCGCGACAAGGAGGCCCAGAATCAATGGGGCCACCATCAACAAAGAAAGTTGATCCTGGTCAGAAAGGCCTGCGGCACTCTGTACAGGTTGAACGGACCGCTGCGGCTGAGTCGGGTGCATAGAAAAATCTCCTCCTGAAATGGGCTTCTATCAGGAGGAAGATCCGATCGAGCAGCCTTGAGTGACAGACGTAGGCATCTTTTTCGAAATGCCCAGATACATGAGTTCCCGTGCCACTCATCCCAAGAAGACTGGGGGAAGCGGCGGAGGGAAAACACGGAGGGAAGACCCCTGCACCGCGACCACTCGTACGACTCGACCGCCCGCGTAGACAGGCCGGGCCGCAGGTTCGTAGGCTCCAGGACGCCACGCGTATGTACGGGCGGCGGATGAATGGAAGAGGGGATACTGCGGCATGGCAGTGGATGTGTTCGTCAGCTTCGACTACGACAACGACGCGCGACTGAAGGATCTACTAATCGGGCAGGCCCGACACGATGACTCGCCGTTCGAGGTGGCGGACTGGTCCATCAAGACAGCAAGTCCCGGATGGCGCGACGATGCTCGGAGTCGGATCCGGAGAGCGGATCAGGTGATCGTGTTGTGCGGAAGGAATACCAGCAGCGCCACGGGTATCGACGTCGAGATGAGAATCACGCGTGAGGAAGGAACACCTTACTTCCTCCTCGCCGGCTATCAGACAGGCTCGCTCAAGCCATCGGCCGCACTATCGACCGACAAGCTCTACAACTGGACATGGCCCAATTTGAAAGCCTTGATCAACGGTGCCCGGTAGCGATAGTCTCCCTCCCTCAGAGCTTCTCGATGTATACAAGCTCGCAGTGGAGATGGCGGACCGGGTATCGGCACGGCGAGGTCTGGCGAACCAGTTCTATCTCTCTCTTGAGACCTTGATCCTTGGTGTACCCGCACTGCTACAGGTTTCGGACAACGGCCCCGCTCTCGGGGAAGGACGCGCATCGATCCTGTCGATACTCGGGATCGTCGTCGCACTCGTATGGTGGCTCCAACTCCGCAGCTACCGGCAGCTCAACAAGGCAAAGTTCGATGTCATCAACAGCATCGAGGGCGAGCACATGACAATCCGAATATTCTCGGACGAGTGGAAGTCCCTGAAATCGGACCACGTGGAGAGGTGGAGGCCGCGTTACGCCGAACTCGGAACTGTTGAACGGGTTGTTCCAGGCATCTTCGCCGCGATGAACCTCGCAGTACTCGTGTTGGCGGCCCGGACGTGAACTACATCGACCGCGTAGCCGCGATGATCGAAGACACGCTCGATCCTTCCTACAGGCCGGACACACACGGCGCCGACCTCTACCGGCTGTACGCGATCCTCGCTCTCGGACAAGGCATAAACACCAGGCTCGCAGACGTCCATAACGCCTGGTCCGTATGGATGATCACTCAAAAACCCGAGCACCCAGCGATCGTCCCTTTTGACGAACTCTCCGAGGAAAAGCAGAGCGAAGACGCTCCCTTTCTCGACGCGATCCGAAAGGTCTCGTCACAATTAGCTCACGAGTAGGGGTTCACGAGGCGGACTTCCGCTCCTGCTTAACGAGAACCATCGGGCGCGACCGGAAGGCCGGGGCATACCTCCATATAGTCAACGTCTGGCGAGACCCAGTCGTCCCATTGTTGGTGGCTGATGTTGTAAGTGAGCTTGGCGCACAATTCCTCTGGCCATGTCTCGGGGCCGGGCCAGACCCGAAGGGTGCCATCCACGCCACCGGAGACAATTTTGCGAGAATCAGAGGTGATCGCGACGCTCGTCACCGCTCCCGCGTGTCCGGTCATCGGTGGGCCGATTGGTTGACTAGTGGTCGCATCCCAGACGCGCACGGTTCCGTCCCAGCTCCCCGAGACGATGCGGTTACCGTCCGCGGTGAACGTCACCCCTACCACCCTCTCCTGATGCCCAACCATCGTCGGACCGATCTGCTCACCCGTCGTGGCGTCCGATACCCGCACCGTGTTGTCTCGGCTGCCGGAAACAACGCGCTGGCCATCTGGGCTGAACGCCACGCTCCACACCTGGCCAGCGTGTTCAGCCATCGGCGGGCCGATCTGCGCTCCGGTAGTCGCGTCCCACACCCGCACAGTGCCGTCATAACTACCCGAGACAATGCGCTGACCGTCCCGACTGAACGCCACACCGGTCACCTCATTCTCGTGTCCGGTCATCGTCGGGCCAACCTGCTGACCGGTAGTCGCGCCCAACACTCGAACCGTGCCGTCGACCCCGCCGGAGACGAAGGTTTGCCCATCGGGGCTAAATGCGATTTTGGGAGAGCGGGCCACCTGTGGACCGATCTGCTGGCCAGTGGTCGCATCCCACATCTGCATGCCTTTGTAACTGCCAGAGCCAATACGGCGACCATCCGGGCTGAACGCCACGCTGGTCACCGATTCCGGTTGCCCGGTCATCGATGGACCGATCTGCTGGCCGGTGGCCGGATCCCACACCCGCACGGTGTCGTCACTACCGCCGGAGACAACACGACGCCCGTCCGGGCTGAATGCAACAGCATCTACCGGTCCCTGGTGCCCGGTCATGGGTACACCCATCGGCTCGGGTGTTGCATCCCATACAGGCACTGTGCGGTCGTTGTAACTCGTCGAGACGACGCGCTCCCCACCCGGGCTGAACGCCAGACCCCCCACCGAGTCTCCGTGCCCAATCATGGCTGGGCCGATCTGCTCGCCGGTGGCCGCGTCCCAAATCCGCACGGTACGGTCGCGGCTGCCGGAGACTATGCGCTTCCCATCCGGACTAAACGCGAAATTGGTTACTGGCTCCTGATGCACCATCGGTGGACCAACAGGCTGACCGGTAGCCGTATCCCACACCCGCACCGCCGTATTCGAAAGCTGCACCGACCGTTCGTCCCTCGTATCTACGTCGTCAGTTCCGAGGGCGCGTTGCCCGTCTGGGCTAAGTTTCGCGCTCCAACCTGGTCCTTGGCGCCCGGGCACTGGAAGGGCTACCGCGTTGCCGGTGGCAACGTCCCACTGACGCACCGTGCGGCCAGCAGCTCCGACGATTTGTTGCCCGTCCGGACTGAACGCCACACTCCCGCCCCCCCAGCGCATCGCCGGGCCGATCTGCCGGCCGGTGGCTACGTCCCACTGACGCACGGCGTCTTTGGTGTCTGGGTCATACGGACCCTGACCCGTGATGTACTCCTCACCGCTGGAGACTATGCGCTTCCCATCAGGGCTGAACGCCACGTCGTACACCAAACCCTGGTGTCCGGTCATCGCCGAACCGATCTGTAGCCCGGTGGCGACGTCCCACTGACGCACGCTCTTGTCGTTACTGCCGGAGACTATGCGCCTCCCATCCTGACTGAACGCCACGCTGCCCACAATCCCCTGGTGTCCGGTCATCGCCGAACCGATCTGCAGGCCGGTGGCAATGTCCCACTGGCGCACGCTCTTGTCGTTACTGCCGGAGACTATGCGCCTCCCATCCGGACTGAATACCGCATTCGTCGGACGTCCAACCGGCTCGATAACCTTGAGTAGGTAGCGGCGAGCGATCACAGCATCAAGGAGGGCGCCCTCATTCGAACTCGGCGCGAGGGCCTGGGCGGCGAGCACCTGTTGCAGCCCGCGGGCATCGCTGGGACGGATGCCAGCGAGCATGGACTGCGACTCGGCCGCCAATGCGAGAGCTATCGCCTGATTGCGCTGGTGTATTGCCTCTTGCCGCTGATCGATCGCGGACTGTCGTTGAACGATCGCGACCGCTGCAGCGATAAGAGCGATGACGGTCAGTACAACGAGACCAGCGACCGCGACGCGCCGCACACGGCGGTACCGGCGCAACTCTCGCAGATCATCGCTCGCCAGTTCGTACTTAGGCTTGCCATGGATGGGGGCGGCCAGGTCCGTTACCTTCTCGCGGAAGATCGCTGTCTGGGGATCCCACGGCGAATCCTCAGTGACATCGACGTAAAAGGGCTCAGCGGCAAGGGCGCCCGGTTGCGTCAGCACGGGGAGAGCAACATCGGACTTGTCCGGATCAAACCTGCCAGTCGTTTCATCCCACGTGAGGTGGCCAGCAACCACGACAAACATCAACTGATCCGGCCCTCGCTGCTGGAGCCAGTACGTGACCTCCTTGTTGACCCAGACGGAGGCCACCGAGTCCGGGGAAAGCACCACAATCAAGTAGCGGGAACGATCCATCGCCTCACAGACCTTGCCCCACAAGTCGGGGCTGGCGGTGACGTCCGTGGCATCACGAAACACCCGTAGAGCATTCAATCGGCCCAATTTCCGACCGATACGGTGCAAGCCTTTCTGAATACCAGCAGCAACAGGCCGATCATGGTGGGTGTAGGAGATGAAGGCGTCGTAGTCGAACTCCCCTAGGTGTTCGGTCTCTCGGCTCCGCGGCGGTGTCGGTAAAGCCGAACGCCTCACTGTCCGAGTCCGTTTGGGTGTCACCCGATTTACGGTCATCGTACGACCTTCCCTTACTCCCAACGAGGAAGCACCAGGGCTTCTCGACCCCAGTCCGACCGTTGACCGAGTGAAGAAGAACAAGAAGTCACACTGACTTTGGGGGCGTGCCGGTGTTAGATATTTCCCGCAGCATCGCTCGCTTCTGTCCTCGAAGTACTGCCTGTAATTCCCTGGCCGCTATCGACTTGAATGCGGCAATCCGTTGCGGTGCGCCGCTCGGAATATCGTCGGGGCCGGACAGTTAATGTCGTCGTTGCGGGGGTGGACGGGAGGAAGGGGACGAGGTTGGTCGCCGCCCCGCCGAGCGAAGGCGAACACCCTCTTGGCCTCCTCCACACCTTCCGAGAACCGCCATCTTCGATCCAACTGCCAGGTCAACCATCGGTTCCACCTTCTTCACAGGAAAGACTGGTCGGTTCATTCGATCGTGCTCCCCCGTCTGTGCCGGTGTCACCAATGGTTCGCTGCTCTAAGTTGTCGGTCGGCCGAGATATTCGCTGAACCCCCTTCAGCCTGATATCTGGATGGGTTTGCGGATTGATACGTAGGAACTGTCAGGTAAGGCGAGGTCGCCGTACTCATCGGTGTCGCTGCGCCAGGTCAGTGACAGCAATGAGTCTTCGATGATGTCCGGTTCGGGATCGGTGTCTACGACGACCCATTCGTCGATGTCCTCCATCAGCAACAGGTCTCCGAGTGCGACATCGGCAGCGCGAACATCGCGGACCGACCCGTACTGGTCCTCGTAGGTGTCAGGTGAATCGTCCGGTATGTCGAAGCCCTCGGCTCCGCCGTCCGCCGGTATCTCTGGTTCGGTTGCTGCCCGTTCTTTGACCAGGGCTAGTCGAGCGCGTGAGGACTCCCCTCGCGCGGCGGAGGATTCACCGAGTTGTGGAGCAGAGAGCTGATCGAGGAACGAGGCGGCATCGGTCGCGCCGGCGGCTGTCGGGGTGCGGTAGTCGTCGAGCTCTACCGTCGCTTCGTTGGTGGGCTCGGCGCGGCCCCCGAGTAGCCCGAGAAGCGCCGTCGGTGACGCGAGACGCCGATCGGTTTCGTGGGTCATCTTCGCTCTTCTGAGTACCGGATCGAGGTCGGGCCGGTCGCTGGCCAGTACCCATTCGGCCTCGATGTAGTCGAAGTACGTTAGCGGCGCCGGTTCGGACGTGTCATCGGTGGCGTCGATGTCCGGAAGTTCGTCCGGCGGGACGATCAGCAATCGCGGATGGCGTGTTATCGAGGGTCGGAGGGTGTCGAGCAGATCGGACTCGAAGGTGCCGGCGCGCGTCTTGCGCGGGTCGGGTACGCGGTAGCACTGGATCTCGATGGGCTGATAGTTGTCGGTGACGGTGGTGCCGCGGCCGCGGCACTTGCGGGGCACGCTGGTACCGATCGTCGGTGATTGCCACATCATGAGCGCCCCTTGTGGTGAGAGCCGGCCCATGGAGATACGCATGGCGAAGTTGTCACGCATGTCGCCGAGGAAGTACTGCGCGTCGGGACGCTGAGTTCCGAAGACCAGATGCACTCGCGAGGTGCGGGCCTTGCGTGCCATCGACGCAAGCATGTTGAGCACCGGTGGCTGTCGGGCGCCGCCCTTCGGTTTGACCCTGGAGTACCAATCTTCGACGTTGCCGCGGAACTCCGCCCATTCGTCGAGAAAGACCAGTACTGGTTCGAAGTCCGCTTCTGTCGCCTCGCCGGTAACGATCTTCTGGTAGCGGAACTCCATGAGATCGCGGGCGCGGTGGACCAACGCCACTTGCTGCTCGATGGTCGTCGCGACGACTTGTACGTTGGGCCAGTCCTGGAATCCCAGGAATTCGACGTACTTGCCGTCGAGGACCCAGATCGGCCATCCACGTCGCGAGAAGTTGACCAACAGATTGTGTGCGGTCACGGTCTTACCGCTTCCGGGTGGGCCGATCAGCATCAGGTTCGGGTCGATCGCCGGCCGCCACACAACCTCGTTGCCGTCTTCGTCGATTCCGTACGGAATTTCCACCGAGTCGTAACTGGCCAAGAGATCGGCACCGGGATCGAGGTCCGGCGCCGGCAACCAGACGCTGTCCGGGAATGCTGTGCGTTGCTCGAATCGAACCCAATCCGTTTCAAGGTTCCACCGTGCTCGCCAGCGACCGGGCAACGTCGCACTCATTCCTCGTTCGACGCGGGTCCGGTAGCCATCCGATTCCAGTTTCGGACCAAGTTCGTGACGTACTTCCATTGAGGTCACTTCGCCGGTTTCGGCGGCGACGTCGATCGCGGTTACGGTCGCGGTCGGGCCCAACAGCTGGGCGATGATCCGCTTCGCGCGCACAACCTGGTCGGTGTCGGAGACTTCTCGTTCCGGCTCGGCAGCAGGCGTGAAGATCAGGCGCCGGCGGGCGGGGTCGTGCTTGTCGAGTTCGAAGAAACCCCACCCTTGATCTTCGAAGACCCCGCAGATATCAGCGAGCCACGTCTCGTCATTCAGTGCCTGTGTCGAGTCGTAGTGCACGATGAGTTTCCCCGGAAGTCCCGGCCATCCACGACTCCATTTCGACGTCGACAGCACCGCCCGGGTGGCCTCCGGCAGTCCCACGATCGGGCACAGCCTTTCGATCACCTCGTCGACGTCGACATCGCGAAGCTGCTTACGTTTGCCGGCTACTCCGGCGTAGACGGCAGCGATCGACAAGCCCGCCGCGGCGGGCATCGCGAGGGCGCTGTATCCGAACAGCGGAGCGGCGGCGCTGGCACCAACCGCGGTGGTACCCAAGCAGAAACTGTCGCGAAGCCAGGTGTGCGGCCGCGGCGGCAAGGAACTGATTCGGGGAGAGCGTGCGAACCGCGCACCAATTTGCTGCGGAGGTGTGGTGGTTGTCATCGCCAGGCCTCCCCTTCACCAGTCGGCGCGGAGATCGAGCGTGCCGGCACTGCGATGGCCTTCCGCTCGCCGATTCGTACTTCCTGACTCGGCGTATCCAACTGCCGATCCGTGCCGCGGCCACCTTGCGTTCGCAGTTCGCTGATCAGTTCGCATTTTCACGCTGCTCCCTCCTGCGCGAGCGAGCACACCACCTCGCCGCTGATTGATCTCTCCTACTCGGAGGAAGATCTCGGTAAGGGAGCTTGTGTGACACGCGCTGGCCAAGTTTTCTGGTCCGTGCTCGCTCCACATCTGGAAGCGGTGTGCTGATCGCCTCATGGTGGAGTCCTCTGGGAGGCGTCCCATCCTCATCCCATTGACCTGTCCTGTGCCAGCGAATCGTCCTTGAAGCCGACGCCTGGACCTGGGGTGAGCAATTTTTAGTGGCGAACGGGGACCTGGTCAACGCTGCTGTTGAACCGGAGGGATCCGGAGGGTTTCGCCATTGGATGTTGCTTGAACATCGTTCGGAGCAGTCGGTTGCTCGGGCATCCCAATTGAGCGCAGTGAGGCCGATCGCGCCAGGTGGGTTGCGCTGTTGGCGAGAGCGCCCTGGCCGCCAGGCTCCCCCTCGCAGATGAAGTGATCTCGAAAGGAGCAAACTGTACTGGCAGAAACACGAGAACGAGCAAGATTCACTGACAAAGCGGACGATCAACTGTCACAGGACATGACCCGACCTTGCGACACCGCCATGCCGGTACGGCAATCCTGTCCCGACTCAGTGAAACTGATGCCGCAACGACGCTCCGACCTGCGGTGCGTCAGATTGTCTGAGTCGCAATGTTCGACTCCGGCTCATTGAATCTGATGCGCGTGGAATCTGTTTGGCGTGCCGCCTGACCGATTGCACTCGGCCGATAGTCCGACGCACGAGGACGTCGGCCGTGACCTGGGGGACCCGCATCAGATAGACCGCCAGCCGTATCAGATCTGCTGAGTCGGCATCAGATGTACTGTACTGAGTCAGGACAAATCTGTCCTGGCTCAGTGAATCTGGCGAGATGACCGAGTCTCTCACCTGCTGTTCGCCATGTTCATTGAGTCGCCGCGGTGGCCGGTGACTCAAAGAATCTGGCGAGCGTGGAACTGGTGCTGTGTTGTTCGTTGCGTCGGTCGGGACGGCAGTCGGCCCATTCCGGTCGGGCTGATGGGTGGCTTCGTGACTCAGAGTATTTGAGGCGCGTAGAAGTTTCGGGGTGGTCGGCGCTTGGGCCAGTCGATGCTGGCGTGGGTGAGACGGTCGATCCATTGTGCGATGGGGTCGCTGTTGTGGCGTGGCCAGTAGGGATGCCGTTCGCCGGATGTCCGCCATCCGAGCTCGGTGAGGAATCGGGTGCAGGTTTGCTGCCTGGAGGCGACCTGACGCCAGTGCGGCGAGGCGAGTAGTGCGGCGATGTTGACGACGTTGGGGTAGCTGGCGGCCAGGTATTCGAGGTCGTCGAGGGCGATGACAGGTCGCGTAACCGGTTTGAGGATGCCGAGTCTTTCGGTGACGCCGCTGTGGGTGGGGATGGAGGCGAGGTTGTTCCAGAATGCGCGGGCGACGGTGAAGGCGTATTGGGTTGGTTGTGGTCCGCGCTGTAGGGCGAGGCGGCGGTGTTTGGAATGAGCGGCCAGGACGGCGGGTGTGCCGCTGATGTCGAGCACGTCGCGGCGATGGGCGCGCTGGAATTCGCCGCCGCTGACCCAGAGTCGGTGTTTCGGGCAGGCGTGGACGTAGGACGGGTAGTAGCGGGTGACTCGGCCACCGCGGTGTCGGTTCGTGCAGGCTGGGCATGCCGGTCTCGGCCAGTCGGCGAGGAGGGACGAGTCGGTGTGCCGGTTCGCCAGTTGGGGAAGTGCGCGAGTGAGGTGTTCGCGCGAGTAGCCGGTGATCGTGACGAGCCTGGCGAGGTTGTCGGGCCGGATGCGCGGTCCCCGCCGGTCGGGGGTGAGCCCGAGATGAACCGTCAGCGTCTCGTAGCTGATGTGGTTGATGACGGCGAGGCGACGCAGGTAGGACTCGATCGTCTCGTTCATTGCGGGTGGGATGGGAACGGGTAACTGCCGTGCTTGGCCTAGCGCGGGCCGTCGCGATGTCACGCGACGCTGCCTCGCCGTTTGGGTGAACGCTTCTTCGGCGCGGACTCCGGCTGGATGTTGGCGGCCCGGTCGAGTCGCTGGGCGTCGAGGTGGGCTTTGGTGATCTTCTCGCTGCCGTCGAGGATTGCGTCGATGGCGGCGCCGCGGATGAGGTGGGACAGGCTGCCGAGCATCCCGTGGGTGCGCTGGTAAAGGTACTGACCCTGGCGAGCGAGGGTGCCGGATTTGTGCTGGTGCAGGCGCAGCGCCTGTTCGAGGGTGACGACGAGGGCGCGCCAGTGTTCGCGCTGCCCGCTGCTGCCGTAGGCGAACGGGTGGGTGGAGATGGTGGCGAAGCGGCTGGCGATCTGGCGGCCGCGGATGCCGGAGAACAGGCCGGCGTGCTCGACGTCGATTCCGGCGTAGACGAATGTCGCCGGGATGCGTTCGGAGAAGTACTTCAGTTGATCGGAGACTTCCGCGCCCGCGCGGGTGGTCAGCGAGATGTTGTGGATCTCGTCGACGAGGACCAGGTCGCAGCCGACGTCGCAGAGGACCGCGCAGACGGAGTTGGTGATATCGGTGAGGTTGGAGCGGCCGGTGACCGGAAGGCCGAGGAACCGGGCGAACTCGACCGCGACCATCCGTGCGGTTGCGGCTGGGGGCAGGGTGATGTAAACGACCGGAATCCGTTTCCCCCGAACCGGATTGCGCAGCCGGGTGTGAAGCTGATGCGCCAGCCCGAGCTGAGTCAACGCAGTGGTCTTTCCGGTGCCCGCGCCGCCGGTGACGATCAACCCGCGCCGCGCCGAGATCTGGCGGCGATTGAGGATCAACAGTCGCCGAACGGTCTTCGTGATGTCCTGAATCGTCGGGGTGTTCACCACGATCAGATCGGAGTGATAATCCAGCCGGCTGTCGTCGTAGTCGGCGCGTTCGGGCGGTGCCAACTCGCGGCAGTCTTCACGCAGCTCAGGGGCAGTGCGGTCGCGGCCGACCCAACGCGTCCAGCCCTCCTTGGTGGTGAGCGGTGCGTCCGGCGGCGGGTCGAATTCACTCCTCCTGGTCACAGCCACCGCTCCGCCTCCGCTGCGGCGTCGAAGACACCGAACGGGATCACCGTGCCCAACTCGCCGTCATCGCCGCCGTCCTCGTCGAAGTCGTCATCGTCGTCGAGCTCGCGCAGATCGACCGGCTCAGGAGAGGGCCGGTGAGGGGTCGCTGCTCGGGTGCGGGCGGCGACCTTGCGATCCGCCTTGGTCCCGGCCGCCGGTTCGGTGTCTGGGCCCGCTGACGCGCGGTCCAGAAGGTCAGCCAACGCCCGCGCGGCCGCCGTCTCCACCGGTTCCTCGGTCCGCCCGGAGTCGGCGACGATCTGACGGGCATGGCGCCAAGTGAAGTCCGCAAACGGCGCCGACACCATCGGCAGATGCGTCCAGGCCGCCCGGATCCAACCGCCGTCATGGTGGTTGCGGACGAACACTTGGGTCAGGTCGTAGGGGTCGTAGCGGACCTCCCAGGCGCCGCCTCGGGCGGTGACACCGGAATGCTGCCGGCGGTAGGGATTGAGTGCGCGGTCGTCGTAGGTGCGCCGGTCGATCCGGACGCCGTAGTCGTTGATCGTGCGCCAGTGTGAGGGCAACAGTTCGAGATAGTCTTCACCGGTCAGCATCAGCGGTAGATAACCGGCGGCGCTGACCAGCACCGCATACATCTCGTTGGGTGAGCACGCCCGTCCGGTGTCCGGGCTGAGCAGCCCCTCGTGTGGTCGGCGCTGCCAGTGGATCACCCACTCGTCGAACAGGTCCTGCAGCTGCGCCAGTGACCACACCGCCTCCGATTCCACCGCCGCGCCGCGACGGGTCACATCCCGGCCGGTGTAGCCGGCGACGTGCTGGCAGAACAGGGTGTTGATCGACTGGAACGTCCGCTCGATCACGCTGTCGTCGGTCGGGGTGCGCGGATGCGACGGCTGCAGCGAGATCCCGAGCGTCTCACAGGACCGCACGAACGTCTCCGACAGAAAGACCTTGCCACGGTCGCAGCCGATCGTTTCCGGCACGATCACCGGTTTCGCCGCGGCCTGCTCCATCCGGGCATCGATATCGGCCAGGCTGCGATGCGGCAGCCGCGAGACCGACATCCGCAGCGCCTCCGCCCAACCCGGGCGCATGGGCTCCGGCACCAGCATCCGCGCCAGCAGCAACGACGCATCCACGGCCTTCGTTCCCATCGGCCGCAACACCCCGGCGGTGATTGTGCGGGTCGCGACATCGACCCCAGCCGTCAGCTCGATCCGCCGCGCGATCCCGTCGTCGAACACCGCCAACACATCCAACGGGGTGGTGTCGATCTGAACGTGCTGGCCCGGACGCGACGCCCACGTCGCCGTGAACGGTCCGGCCGGCCGATTCGCCGCCGACCGCCGCGTCGTGGCGGCACCGAAGGTGTGCCGGCCCGTGGACATCGCCGCGACCAGGCGATTGAACGTCGCCTTCGACGGCAACCCCACCACCCCGTCCCCGTGCCGTTCGGCCAGGATCGCTTCCACCCGCAGGCGCAGCCGGTCCCGGGTGCCGGTCGACCGCCTCGTCTCGCCGTCCAGCGCGTCCCGGATCGCGTCCACCACCCGCTCATCGGTGCGCCCGTAGACCGACGTCGACCGCGCGGAACGGCCGTCGACCAGCCCACGCACTCCACCGGATCGGTAGCGTGCCCGCATCCGCTGCACGGTTCTCACGCTGGTCGGGGTCCCGGCGGCAGTGAGCTCGGCGGCCTTGGCTGCCTCACGCTCGCTCAGGGGCCGCGATCCAGGATCGTATTCCGGCCGCGGTCGGCCATCCGGGGCGCCACCCGGCGGCAGCCCAGTCTCCAACTCGACAAGGTGACGTTCCCAAAACCGGGCAAGCTCAGCCTGTTCCCGGGGCAGATCATCGAGCCCGTGACCGGCCAAGCCGCCCGGAGATCGCGCCGCACCGCCCCCTCCGACGATGCGGAACCCGTCGGACGCGACCAGGTGCACCAGTGACACCGCCAACGGCTCCCCGCCCGAATTCACCAGCCGCACCATCGTTCCGGACACACCAGCTACCTGGTACTCGTCATCGTCGAACACCACCCGGTCACCGACCTTGAGCACCCGCGTCATCGGCCCACCCCCGCCACGATCGACCACCCCTCCAGACGGACCGCCAGATCCACGACCAGCTCCCTCGACCACAGCAGGTGATAAAGCGCAGGCAGGACGGCGATCGGATCACCCACCGAGCGGGCTCCCTCGATCAACGGCCGCGGTTCGGTGAATGCTGCCAGCAGCGCCGACACAGTCGGCTCGATCCGGTGCCGGCGATGTCGATACCCGGCCAGCCACACGACATTCGCCAACCACACCGGATCATGCCCGGTCACCAGTCGATACCCCCACCCCATCTGCTCGCAGGCACGCCCGGTCGCGGCGAAAGCGGCCTCATCCCTCGGCTTGATCCGCTCTGCAGGACGACAGTCGATCACTACGCCCCGGCCGCCGGACATGCGGGCAAAGAAGTCCGGCGCATGCGACCGCGCTCGCACCCCATCCGACCAGAACAGCCACAACGGTTGCGCAGCAAACCCCACCACATTCTCGTCGAAATCCAGCGCCATCGCCTCGTCCCGCTCCAGCCATGACTCGAACGGCACATGCGCGCCGGTCGTCTCCGAGTAATAGAAACCCGGGTTGCTGCGCTGCCCCCGATACGACGGGAACCGTCGAACCGGTGAAACCCTCTCGAACGCCACAGCCGCAGCCGCCGACAACGGCCCACGCACCTCGTCGCCATCGGGGTCCGTGAATGCCACCTCGAAACCCCGCAGCTCCCCTCCAGAAACACCACCCGACACGGCGCGCAGCGCTGTTCCCGCGTCAGCCACCCATCACCACCCGTTCGCCTCGGTACACCGGTGCCCCCACCGCCCGGGTGATCATGCCAGATTCGCCAGATTCACTGAGTCATGCGCCAGATAGTCTGTCCCACTCGCCAGATTCACTGAGTCGTCGCCAACTTCGCCGAGACAGGACAAAATCCCCGATTTGCACCACCGCCCCTTGACACGTGGTTTACGCTCCAAACAGCGCAACGAAGAGAGCATGGATGGAGCGAATCCCCCGCGTAGGGGTATACTTCCGCTCAGGCAACAACCCATCTCACGCGTGTTGATCCGTTCCTCCTTGAGCCTCGCTTGCGTACCTGTCCTTGGCGCCATGCCACTGATCTCGCTGGTCTCGCACAACGATCGCGAACCCGTCCCAACGCCGTCCCGCCACCGCCGGCATCCGTTAACGGGGTCAACCGGCAGGGCTCCTCTGAACGAACAGCTCGGCGTCGCCGCTCGCTCGCGGCAGGGGCGGAAGAAATGGTTGCTCCGCCAGTCCGAGTAACGCTGCCGGCCGGGCAGCAGTCAGTTACCCTGGGCCTGGGTTTGCAGTACGAGTTTCACGAGTTCTCGAAAGCGCCAACTTTCGACCTCACCTCAGAAAAGTGACGGCCCGGCCAAGGTCATAAGCGGAGGACCTGCCAAGTCCTCCTCGCGAAAACACCCCCCGCCAGGGGTTTTTTCGTGTCTCTGAAGGTCTGCGCTGATGTCCCGAGGCGGGACCGCTTACCCCCTTATTGCCAAGGGGTCGGACTTCACCCGGGACGGGCATGAATTCGCCTCACCCTGCCCGAGTGCGCACTTTCCACTACTACCGAGCGGTGGGTGGCCGGCCTTAGTGCCGGGCGCCGATCTTCGGTGTGGCAATCACGTCCGAGCGAGTGTCAGGCCGCCAACTTCTTCATGTGCTCACGCACGGCCGGTACGTATGCCTGAGTCTGGCCGAATGGCGGAATCCCGCCGTAGGTGACGACGGCACCCTCCCCGCCGTTGTAAGCGGCGATGATCAGATCGGTGAAGTCGCCCTTGACGGCTCCACTGTCGTGATGCGGTCGAAGGTAGTCGGCGATGTGGCAGAGATAGCGCCCTTCCGAGGCGATCGCGTCGTACGGATTGAACGTGTCGGCAGCGTTCGGTGGTTCCGCTTTTCCGCTTCGATCTAGACCTGAATCCGTACCGAAAGCCTTCCAGGTCTCCGGCATGAACTGACTAATTCCTTCGGCGCCGCCCTGGTTTACGCCATCGCCCTTGCTGACCGCCTTTTCGTTGAACCCGGACTCTTGTTGAACGATGCCGGCAACCAGAACCGGGCTCACCTCTGGGCACAGAGACCCAGCAGCCGAGACTGCGTTGGTGTATTGAGGCGGGATGCTGCCAGGGGCGACTTTGGTCTGATCGCCGATCTCTGGCGGGCACGGCTCAGCGGCGGTCGTACCGCCCGGAGCGCTGCCGTACTTGGTGTCTCCAGTCGGCATCCCGCCGCCCTTGAGTGTCACGTGTACGTGGTCGAAGTGGTTTGCAGTGTAGCCGTGGCGGTCCTCCATCAGCGACCAGTCACCGGTGCCATCCCAGTAACGCTGTTGCCAGATCACGTACTCGACATTGAGGGCCATTTTGTTCTGTTGGAGGTACCGGGCGATCTTGTCGCCGAGCGCCTTCCCTTGGGCGCTCGCGGAGTCGGGAATCATGATGTCGACCGCGCGCCCGTCGGGGTGGTCCTGGGCGACGTCGTCCGTTGGGCGCCATCCGCCGATGGTTTTTACTTCGGGGAAGGCCGCCGCGATTGTGCGCATGACGCGGATCGAGTCGACCTGCATGTGCGCTTCGCTGCCTTTGTCAGCGGGCAGCGGCGGGAGATCTCCACCGGTGGAATCGGTATGTGCGACCAGCTCTGCTGGTCCTCCACTCGACGAGATGGTTCCTTGTTGCTTGAGCCACGCAATGGGATCTACGCCGCCGCCCAGTGACCAGCCTCCGGGGTAGATGCCGAAGTGAAGATGCGGTCCGCTCGACTGTCCTTCGCTCCCCACCTTGCCGATCAGTTGGCCCGCTGTGACCTTGTCTCCGGTGTGGACGAGGACCCCGGCCCCCTGCATGTGCCCGTACAGGGATTCGACGATCTGGCCATCGATGGTGTGCCGGATCCGAATCCAGTGTCCGTAGCCGGCGGCGGGCTCGGCGGCGATGACTTCGCCGTCACCGGCGGCGTAGAACGGGGTGTCCAGTGGTGCTGCGTAGTCCTGGCCGTCGTGCATGCCTGTCTCGCGCATACCGAAGGGTGAACTGATTGTGTAGGTGCCTTCGGCCATCGGGACCGCGAGGGATCCGGGCTTGATTCCCATGAGGCCGCCGGCGTCTGGCACAGGTTGACCGCAGTTCGTGTCACTACCGGTCGTCGCGAGGATGACCAGTATCGGAGCCATCATGATGACCATGGCGAAGGCGGGTATTCCGGCGAGCAGCCACCACCACCTTTTCGGGCTGCCTTCCTGTGTGTCCGGGGTCGACGGTGGTGTGTCGAGGAGCGTCATCAGCGAACTCGGTGGGCCAGTGCGCTCGGCTTGACTACCGGCGCGGATCCGGACTGCGCGGCGGCAGCGAGCAGCTGAGCAGTCTTCGACCCTGAACCGTTGGGGATCCCTGTTTCAGGAGAGGCTGGTTTGACTGGTCGCGGGGTGCGGCTCGGTGTAGTCGGCAACATCACCGGCGCCCCAGATGTGGTGGTGAATTCGCGGAATCGGCGACCGTCAGGACCACTTGTTGTCGTGGCCGAGGCGCGGACCTGGCCAGGGTTGGCAACCGGCAATGACGGGGCGACCCCAATGGGGTGCTTGATGCCGGCCTTGTCCGACACCGCCGTCTTCGACAGTCGACTCCGGACAGCGTCGGCAGCAGCGTTCGTAGCGGCGGTTCCACGACTGGACTGGGCACCGATCGTGCCTGAGGTGGACTTCGGGTAGCTGTCGGGATCGGCGATCGAGTCGACCTTGTTCTTCGCTCTCTTCGCCGTCGAGGAGAGGACCCGTCCAGCAACCAGCACGGCAGCTGCCCCGCCGGTTGCTGCGGTCGACGTGGCTCCGGCTGCGACTTTTCCGGTCGTTGCCGCGGCAGTGCCGGACTTCTTCGCTAGTGCTCCTGCCCCCTTTACCACGGTCTTTCCACCCTGGTACATGTGGCGTCCGTTGGCGGCCATCGCAGCGATGTCGCGCGCTGTGGTGGGCGTTGAGCGACTAATGGCGGTCGGTGCGGCGTTAGGCCGTTTAGCCAGAATTGTTGCCAGGTTGTCCGACATTCGCTTCATTCCCTTGACCGCTTGGCGGAAGAGGAGAAGTGCGATGACCAGGAAGATGTCGACGAAGAACACCGTGCGGATCAGGTTCGATTCGTCTGCAGCGAAGAGATCCTCGACGACCATGACGTATCCGACGAGGAAGACGATGGCGAAGATCATCTGCAGCAACGCCATTGCGACGTTGGCAATGGTCCGCCAGAACTGCCCGCGCATCGAGGGTGCGATGGCGAGGACGACTCCTGGTATCGATTTGATGGCATTGCCGATCGAGACACCTGCGGCGATGATCAATCGGCCGGCGAGGTAGATCGCGAAGGCCATGAGGAGTGCGCCGGCGAAGATCAGGAAAAACAGGCCCATCGCTTGTCCGGGACCGGGGTTGTCGGCATAGGCCTTCATCGGCCCCTCCTCCCCCTCACATGTGGCGATGGCATCTTTGACGCGGTCTTCCGGTTTCGCGTCGGGATTGATCAGGTCAAGGGCTACGCCTGCCCCAGGGGCGATCTCGGAGACGACGTCCTGCGCTTTGTCCGCGAGTCCAGGCTCCTTGGGCTTCGCGAGGTACGCGGCGTCGAACTCTTTGACGCATTTCCCGTTGTTTTCCGGGGCATCGAGAACGACTCCGAAGTTGATCAGTTGCGTTGGTTGGCGGATGAACGTATCGATGAGTTTCGATTCGATCGTTTCGATCTCTGTCTGCGGGTTTCCGCTGGTATCACCGCCGTTCGCGAGCCCTGAGGCGACTTCCAGGCCTGCATCTCGCGCCGACAGCACCAGTCCGTCGTCCCCGAGGACGCGATCGACCGGGTTCGAGAGAACCCCCACGGCCGCGGCCGCGATGACGCAGGACATGAGGAGCTCGTAGATTCCGGTGGAGAATCGGCCGCGGATGATCCAGATGGCAACGCTGAGTCCGGCGACTGTGAGCATCAGCGGGGTCAGCGCGAACTGGTCGGTGATGGAGGTGACCGAGTCGGCGATGGTGCGCACGGGCGTGAGGATCAACTCGAGCCATTCGAACGAGAGCACCCAGGTGATGAACCAGATGGCCGTTGCCATCAGGAAGCGGAAGACCTCGTACTCGAGGGTGATGATGTACGCCCAGATCATGCGCCAACCGCCGCCCACCGAGGCGTTGCCTTTGTCGATGGACAGGAAGTAGCCCCACGCGTCGATGCCGTGCGAATCTTTCAGATTCATCCAGGCGAAGAACGGGCTCGCACCGCCGCCGCCGGCGGGATCGGCGAGAGCCGGGGTGGCCACGATCATCAAGAGGGCGCCGGCCGCGTGCCAGCCAGCGATGAGACGGATGAGTAGCCGGCTCCACCAGCGTGCCCACAGCCAGCGGGTTACTGGACGGGTCAGGTGTATCAGTGCGGTCAACCAGGATTGCGGAATCCATGCGGTGACAAGCCACAGCAGTGAGCGTTTGGCCGCGGCGCGAACACTGAAATACTCCCGGGGTTCGGGGGCGCCGACCACCTCCCGTTCACGGGAGGACGCCGCGGCCGCGGTCATGCTTTCACCAGCTTGTTGTCCTTCGGAGTGGTCGACACTGCAATTCGGCGAGACTCGGTTGCCGGCAGCAGCGTCTTGATACGACCGACGTTTCCGCCGCCATCACGCATGTAACCTTCACCGCGGCGGTGAGGTTCGACGTACTTGTCTTTTCCGGTTACCGGAGCTGTCTGCTCCATGTATTGCTTGACCAGTCCGTAGTCGTCCGGGTCGAGGCCAAGCCATTCAATGGCGCGCTTGGCGAGGGTTTCGTCTGTATGACGGTGCGCGATGCGGGTCTTGATCAGTCCGCGCAGTTTCGGGGTGCCGAACGCGCAGTCCTGGTCGCCGAGTCCCACCGCGGCAGAGGACTTGCGGCCCTGCAGCACGAAGTCCTCGACGATGTCGACTCCGTCGTCGGCGTTGAGGAGGTGGTGTGCCTCGTCGACGAGGAACAACGCCATCTGGTCGGGGTCGGCGAAGCACTGTCCGCGGGCGACCTTCGCAATCAGGGTGTACACCGCGTGACCGAACCGCTTCTCCAGCGGCAGGTTCTCGTAGAGGTGCTGCTTCTCGGTTTGCAGCTGGGTCGGCAAGTCGACCTTGTGGGTGCGGAAAATGATGCCGGGAGCAGTAATGGGCAGCGGGGGTAGATCTTTACCGAACAGTGCCGCCGCGTAGGTGCGGCGGGCGTAGACGTTCATCGCTTCGCCGAGATCTTGGGCGTGGGCGATCGGGCAAGCACCGGACAGGAGGTGTTCGGTCAGATCGCCCAAACCCTGGTAGGGGTGCTCTGCGCGGTATACGGGCTCGAGCACCTTCGCCAATGCGATTCCCAGGTCTGAGGAAGGCTGGATCCGGAGCAGTGTCAGCAACACGGACTGAGCCATTTCTGCTGCGACCCCGGCCTCGAAGATCCTCAGTGGATCCATGCTGTATTCGGGTTCGACGAGGTCGACCACGACTGCCTCGGTGACGGCGCGGGCCCAGTTGGCGTACTCGCCGAGATCGCTTTGGTCGATACCGATGACCTGCCCCCCGCAGTCGACGACCTGGCCGGCGATCACCTTCATGGTGACCGACTTGCCCGATCCGAGCTCACCGGTGACCGCGAAGGATCCGGACTGGTCGCGCAGGGACTTTCCGGCGACGTCGTGGTGAACCACACCGATCCGAGAAGTGGTGATGTTCAGTGCCAACAGCGGACCGCTGCCATCGCCGAGATCGTTGCGAATGAACGGCATGTACGCCGCGAAATGCGTCGACGTTGTGATTTGAGCGAACTCGCGGACGATCTTCGATGTGGGAACGCCAGGCAACATCGCCCACCACAGGTCTTCCTGGTAGCCGACCGGCGCGACCACCTTGTATTCCTGCTGTTCGAACGCTTTCACCAATGCCTTCGCATCAGCGAGTGCACGCTCCTCGGAATCAGCTCCTACCGCGAACAACGCCGTCCAGGAAACCTCGACCTCATCGCGGTTCGTCTCGAGCAACGAGGTGTATTCGGTCAACGCGGCGGCAGCGAGGTCGAGAACACCTTGGCCGCCGGCCAACTCTCCTTCCCGCTGTTCGTACTGCTCCTTCAGGTTCTCAAGCGCGCGCTTGTTCGCTCGCATGACATCGAAACCGGCGGTGACCTTGAGCCGTACGGCGAAATCGACATCGATATCGCCGAAGTCGTCAGCGAGGGTGAAGAACTCCGAGCCGGGGAAATAGACGCCACCGGCGGGGGTGTCAGCGAGCGCGAGGAGCACTTGGTAGGAGGCAGGGTGGTCGACGAATTCGTACGGCTGGTCGACTTTCAGGACCCGACTGAACGTCGGGACCTTGCCTCGCCAACCCGAAGCCTTCTCTCGATCCGATTGGGCGCCCTCGTCGATCCGGCATGCGGACAGGGCTGCACCTGACTTTGCTCCTGGCGTCACGGCTGCGTCCGGCAGGTCAGGGTCGGCCTGCAGTCCGCGCGTCATCGCGTGCTGCCACAGCCACACCATCTGAGCGGGAGTGGCCGGTTGCGCATCGAAGACACCGGGGATGTCGGCCATGATCCGGTTGGCCTGCCGGACACGGGCCCGGATCTCGTCATCGTCAATTGCGGTCCGCGGCAGCCCGATGTAGTCGGCGAGTGTGGTCCAGGCCGAATGAGCCGCGACCTTGACCTGATCGACGACCTTGGGTGTGGTCAGCGGAATGCTCAGCCAGTAGATCCGCTGCCCCGGGCGGTATAGCTCGATCGAGTCGAGAGTCGCTTCGCATTCGGTTGCCCAGTCCGGGTGTGCATCGAGATCGACGCCTTCGGTCATTCGGGAAACGATGGCTTCGGCGCTCAACGATGCTGCGATGCCCATCAACAGTGACTCGCCCGGCAGGGCGCGGACGAGCATCGTGTGCAGGGTACGAGCAGTGCGCTTGTCCACGTCGGGGCGGTAACCGTAGTCGATGCCCGTGAGCACATAGTCCGCCCAGACAACGCCAGACTTCGTCCACCGGATATTCGCGGCCATTGACAGTGTCTGCTGTTCCATAGTGGCGGTGCTTTCTACTCGGAGGTGCCTGCAGCAGCCAGAGCGAGGAGTTCCTTGACGCTCGATCGGGAGGCGCGATGGGTGGGCCCGCTTGCCGGTGGGAGCACCGGAGCGGAGGTCTGCGGTCGTGGTGCGACAGGTTCCGCCGATGCGGTTTCAGTGACCTCAGCGGTGGCGATGTGCACTGCCTGCGGGACGACCGTGGCGCTGAGTTCGGCGGCCGTGGGGTCGGCAGTGATGTAGCCACTCGGACGCACGAGGTGGGGTGGCCGGATGGTCACCCGGCGGCCGTTGATCTGAATCTTGGCACCGGCCGGCGCGAAGGTTGCGGCGCAGATTCCCTGTGCCACTGAGGCGGGGCTCCGGCCGGCAAACCGGAGTTTGCCGACGACAAAGACGGTGCCCAGTGACCAGAAGGCGAAGAAACCGACGTTCCAGGAAATGCTGTCCCGAAGCCACAGTGGATGCAGGAGCCACAGGAGCCCACCGACGATTGCGCCGCTGACGGCCTGCGGAACGGTATAGGGACCGAACGGCAGCTTCTTTCCGTCAGGTGTACGCCCGATCAGCTGCGGCACCTTGCGAGCGCGGGTGAAGTTCTTGATGACTTCCCCGGTGGTGCCATCGTCGCTCATCGCAGCACCGTCCCACTCGTGACTTCATGCCGGCGAAGCCGCGAACCCGCATCCACAGTGCTAGCTACATCGAACATTGGAGCCCTCCTTGTAGAGGTCGGTCGCGCAATGAGGTCATTGCCGACAAGGCGTCTCTCAGCCGGTGCGAACGAGCGGAGACCACACCGGAAGGTCTAAGCCGGCGCTCGGCTCGGCCACGAGGTGCACCGCGGCGGGAGCGCTCTCCAACTCCTCACCTGTCGAGTCCTTCAGGACGTCCATGTTGAAGACGACCCACAGTGCTGCACCACCGATGAGCGCTGATGTGATGAGCCGGGCAACTGTGAATGAGGCCATCAGATTCTTGAGAAGGAAGAACAAAACGAGGCAGCCGGCGGCCGACTGGAGAAGCAACTTGCCATCGCTGGTGAACTCCTGCGCCTTGTCGAAAAGCCCTACGGCAAGTACCGCGTTGTTGGAATCGGTGGCTGCGAGCGCAATGGACATGATGGGTTACCTTCCGGATGAATGAGGATCGGTTCCTGACGGGGAAAACAACGGCACGTCGCCGGCAGACGGCACTGAAAGTGCGGGCGTCTGCCCTGATTCAGACGATGCGGGAACCCGACCTGAATCAGATGAAGCCGGCTCCGGGGCACTCGCACTTGGTGTGGTCGAGCTCGGTGCGGTCGTTGACGAGGATGGTGTTCGGGGTGCCGCCGGCGGGTACAACGGCGTTGCGTCAATTGCGCTGATCTCCCACCGACCACCGCGGGAGGTCATCGTCAGCGCGTACTGCCCACTGACCGAATCGACCTCGGTGACTTTCTGCGCTGCCGTCACCAGGAGGCGCACCACATCACCGTCAGGCAGCGGTGCCGATGCACTGGCAGCACTCAGGTCTTCCGACGAATAGACATCGGTGATTGCCACGCTGCGATACGGCGCCGGAACAATCGGTGCGATCGAAACCCCCGGCGTGAGATAGCGGGCTACTTCCCCGTTGCCGGTCAACATCGCGGACAGGAACTCGTGAGCGGACGTGGCGATGGGATGGTTGGCGACCCGAAACTTGTAGCCGAGTTTGACGTCGATCGACGTTGAAGGGGCAGCTACTTCGGCGGGGAGTGCGGCGGCCCTGACGCCCGCTTCGGTGACCACAACCGGCACCTGAAAGTAGCGACGAACTGTGGCCGCATTCGCGTCCGAGGCGGCTCGAACTGACACCGAGACCGTCACCGCGTATGTCAGTGACTTCTGCTCGTAGTCGATCGACGCGACGGCCGGATCAGTCGCGGCAAACAACGGCGCGGTCGGAAGGCTGGGGCTTCCCGAGACGAAATGATCGAGTTCTTGCCCATTCCCACGCGATGCCTGGAGCCAGGCAACGACGAACTGCCGAGCAAGATCTTCGGCTTTCGCTTGACCGATTGTGTCGACGTCCGCGGTGCCTTCGGTGGCATTGTCGGTGAGGCTCGGGGTGGGCGAGGATCCGAAGACGACGAGGATCAGCGCAACTATTCCGGCGCCAAGTGCGGCGAGGATTCCTGCCTTGAGAAGTCGGGTGGTCCACACCTGCCGAAGGCCCCACTGTGCACGCTCCGCGCGCGCCAACTCCTCGGCTTCGTCAACAACGGAGTCGACGACATTTTCAGATGCGGGATCGGTCTTGCTCTTGGGGCTGCGGCCGAAGCTGTTGATTTTCGCGAGGTCGATTTTCATCGGATGCCGGCTTCTGTCGTCGGGTCGGACGTTCTGCAATCGGGGACGGAATCCGCGATGTCGAATGCGGACGCCCGCGACAGCGTGGCGCGCGCGGCTGGCGCTTCGACGAACACCAACAGCCACAGCGAAGTGCTCGCCTCTTCATCGAGAGGGTTCACCGCCAGGGCTGCCGCGACTCGGCGGATCTCTTCGGTGACGGCGTGCACGTAGCCGAGATCGTGCAGCTGGGCTTGCAGCGAGTTGTCGAGCTCGTGCATCCGGTCCTCCTGGCGACTGGGGTGTGGAAGAGCGCCGCACAGAAAAAGTGGGCTTCTACTTGGAGGAAGATCCGGGTCCGGGGCTTGAGTGACATCGCTCGCGAAACTTTCTTGAAGTTTTTTCTGCAGTCACCAAGGGGTTATTGCCTCAGCCGAAAGAGCGCACGTGAGGGGCACTCCCGGCCCACCGCCGCACAGCCGGAACCTTCACGGCAACAACGCCCTGGCAATAACGACAACGCCTCCGGCAACAACAAACACGCAGGTCAGAGGCAATATCCGGTTGCTGAACTGGGCGCGAGACCACCTCGCCCGCGCCCCAGAGGAGACCGATCGTGGAAACGTCCACCCACGCACCCACCGCCACCACAGCTTCATCGGCAACGCCGGTTCGCAGCACCGCGCAGAGCAATCTGTACAGCCGCTTGAACACCGAGTGGATGTACCTCTGCGCTCGCCGCGCAGCCGCCGCCGAAGTCTTGACGTGGTCGGTGAGCCAGGACGCGCTCCGTGAGGTCGCGGATCTCAACGATGTCGCCGCGGCGCACCGCCGAGATCGTGATGGTGTGCTTCTGGCGCTGCTGACACTGCATCAGGAAGGAAGCTCCCTTGCCGGGCGAGCGCTACTGCAGCTGATGCTCGGCAAGCTCATCTCCCTGACGCGCCACGCACGGGTCAGTGGACACGATCGGTATCACGCGTGCGATGAGAGAGCGGCCTCCACTGTGGCCACGTTCATGTCACTTATCGCCACCTACAGGCCCTCCGGTGAGAACGTCTACGCGGCGCTCTTCCTGCATACGCTGAAGAAGATCACGCGCGAGGAAACCTTCGCCCAGGAGATCCCCGCCTCCGATGTCATGGACGAGTCCGACAGTGCTGAGAACGAGCCGGAAGCGGACATCTCTGCTCCGGCGCTGCTCTCCTGGGCGGTCGAAAAGAAGGTCATCAACGACCTCGATCGCACCCTGATTCAGCGGGCATACCTTGAGCAGACCGATTGCGACCTGGCTGTGATTGCCGCGGAGATTGGAATGACTCCGGCGGCGCTTCGCCAGCGGCTCTACCGCGCGGTCATACGCATTCGTAAAAGTGTCGTCGCCTCCAACCAGCCGACTCCTCGACCCCGGTTTGCACGTGGTCGTCGTCGGGCTGCAACGACTACTGCGGCGATCTGATGACGCGTAGTCTCGCGCCTCTGTTCACCGTCATGGTCTTCATCGCGGCGGCGTTTCTTCTGACCGAAACGTCCTTGCTCCTCGAAGCGACGCGAGGATTCGATGCTGCACTCACCCACCCCACAATCGCTCGTCCCGGACTGCTCGCCGAGTCCTCGCATGTGATGAGCAGAGTCGCTCTCACTGTCGCTGACTTTCTCCCCCGCGACATCACCACTCATATCGACAGCGGTCGGGTCCTCGTGCCGGCGCTGTATCGCTGACGAAGAGAGAACACTCATGACGAACCTCCACGCACCAACATCTAAGGACGGTCGCGCCAACTACAGCGGCCGGGTTGCCCTGCTCGTCGCCTCCCTGCTCGTCGCCTCCCTGCTCGCTGCACTCCTCGCCTCGCTCATCGCGGTTGTGTCGCCAAGTCAGGCCGGGGCGGCACCGGCATCCTCGGGCTGCCCGGCAGTGGAAGTGGTGATGATGCCGGGAACGTTCGAAACGGACTCGACCGCTAATCCTGACGTCGCGAAGGGTCTGCTCAAGCAGGTCACCGATCCTCTTTCCCAGCTGTTCGGTAGCTCCATCAAGATCACCTATCCGGCGTACGAAGCGTCCGCCTTCAACAAGGGCAAGACCTATGGCGCCAGTAAGGCAACTGGCATCGGAGCCGGCGCGCGCGTGATGCAGACTCGTGCAACGCAATGCCCGAACACTGTGTTCGCACTCGGCGGCTACAGCCAGGGTGCGGACGTGGCCGGCGACTTGGCATGGTTGATCGGACACGACAAAGGTCCAATCCCGGCAGAGAAGTTGATCGCTGTCGGTCTTGTTGCCGACCCACGGCAGAGTTCGAATGGCGACAACACTCTCGTCGGTCCTCCCGTCGACGGTGCCGGGATCGCGGGGGCCAGGCCGGGCGGGTTCGGAAAGACAGCTGCAGTCACGCGTTCGTACTGCGCCCCCGACGACCTCTACTGCTCGACCAACGCCGGCAAGGATGGATTGCTCGCAGGACTTGGTCGAGTGCTTGCCCAGCCTCCGACTGCTTCCGGTCCGCAGCAGAGCGATAGACCTCAGCCCACCACCGCGGGTCTGCAGAACGCCTTGGTGTCCGACTACTCGAAGGTCAATCTTCCGGGATTGGCCGGCAACATCGAGACCCTGCAGCAGCAGCTGCAGTCCGGCGCTCCGGACCTTGAGAGCATGGAATCGGCGGCGACAGATGTAGCCAACACCCTTGTTCCGGTGGCCGATACGACCAGCTGGGTTACCCAGAATCCGGCCGTGGAACAGACGCTCATGACCGCGGACGCTTCGACTCCCGCATACGCCGCCGGCCAGATCGTCGACAAGGTCAAAGGCATCGACCTGAGGAGTGCATTTCAGGCCGCGGACACCATCGCGCGGACGGTTCAGAATGCCTCCACGCCAGATCAGGTGCAGCAGCTGCAGACATCGGTGGACACCTTGTCCACTCAGGTCTCGCCCATGGCCACCACTCCGGCTGATGGTCTGTCACTCGCGGCGGACGCACTCTCGATCATCAAGCCGAGCGTTCTCATCAACCAGGTCACGCACATCGGGACGAACGCATTCGACCTCGCCAACAACATCCCTGCAGTCCTCGATATCTTGTTCAACCGGATCCCGCACATTGTTCTCGATCCGGGTCTCGATCCAATGGCCAAGGTCAAGGCAGTCCACGCCGAGTTCGACCGCATCAACCTCCTATTCGAGCCACTCATCAAGCTCGCCGCCGGACTCGACTACAAGACAGCGGCGGCCCTGATCGCGATGATTCCCGACCCATCCGGCGCCGCACAAATCATCTCGATGATCGTCAGCCTCGTCGGGAACCTCGACATCATCGGTCTGGCCAACACCGCCGGCGAACTCCAAAAGCAGCTCTGGCACGCCATCGAGACCGGCGACATCATCGGAGCCGGCCTCGGCACACTCCCTCACATCCTCGACTTCGCGAAGATCGCGTTGGCCACACTTAACGGTGGCCAGAGGACCGACGCGTCCAAGCTCGGTTCAGTGTCTGCGTCCATGAGGACCGGACAGCAGATCACCCAGCGGTCACAGGCTGGGGACCTTGGAGGGCTCGCCTCGAGCCTCACCGCATTGGCAGGCTCTGACGGTGCAGACGCCCTCTCCCAGATCGGTTCAGAAGGGCTCAAGTTCGCCTCATTCATCGGTTCTGGAACTCACCAGAACTACGGGGAGTTCGTCGTCGATTCATCAGGCACAACGGCCATACAGGACATGACCAACCACTTCCGCGATCCGATCGCTAAGGCCGTGGCCTAAGTCGGTCGTTCATTATCGAAACGGCGGTCGTCCGATATACGTCGAGAGAACAATGGCCGACCACCCCGACACTGCGTCGCTGCGTCCCGCCTCGTCCGGTCAAACGCATGGGATCAGTCGTGAAGTACAGGGATATGCGCTAGTTCGAGTCGTCTCTCATTCGAATCGATTCCGAGACAGACAGACGATCACTCGATACCGTCCCGCCTCGGGGGTCCGCCGTTCTCGGCGTCTCGGGGTCCCTCGCCGCTAGCGCTCGCTGTCTTCCGGGAGAAGGAATTCACGCAGCAGCTTGAGCTGTTCCAGGATCTCGTCGTACGTCACAATCTTCACGTTCCGTGAGTTTGCTCGGTACATCTCGAACGACTCTTGCTCGTCATCCGAGGATGGAGTTCGCCCGATAACGACGAAGCACGACACCGCGTATGCCTCCAGATCCGCCCGCGAAGCCAGTTTCAGGCCCGCGAAGGAAGTCATCAGTTGATACGCCTGATCCATCACCTGCGTCACGGCGCCGCCGAAATCATTGGACGGACCGTACACACCCCCTCGATACTCCTTAGTGCTGAGCAGTGACGTCGACGGCTTCTTGATCTCCACCAGCGCAACATTATTGGTCAGTGGGTTCATGAGGAGGTAGTCGGCAACCTTGCCGCCACTACCGGCGAATCCGACACCACTGACAGAGGCACTCGACTGAAAACTGACCATTGGCGTGCCGAACACCTGCTGGAGTGCAAAGGCGTTGTTATCGAAGAAGTTCTGCCAGAACCCCTCCTTCTTGCCCCTAGCCAGGGCATCGTCGTAGGACTGAATGAGTCGATCAAGGTTCACGAGCTCGACGTCACGGTGGAGCTTCAGAAACCGCCTCCGGCCGTGTCCGCGCCAGTGCAGCGGACTCGGATGCGAAGGTGTCGATCAGCGCGTCCTGCTCTTGCTCGGTCAGTTCCTTGACGCCATCAGCGGCCTTCGTCAGCACCTGCGACACCGGGTGGCGGCCGAGGCTGTACACCGCCGGCTCCAGGCTGAGGGTAGCGGCCAGTTCGTTATGAACGAATGCATCTTTGACGCGCGCAGCACCGTCGTAACCGCGGCTGTTGATTCGCCGGATCTCTGAAGAATCGCCTCGAAGCGCCCCCGGCCGAGTAGCAGCTGCTTTCCGGCCACCGCGACGTTCGTTCTTCCCATGAAGTAGATTTCGTCGCACTCGGTGTGCTTCTCGATCAGTCGCACGAGGCGATTGCAGTCCTTGACCAGCCCCAGACCAAATTTGTAGTCCGTGACGAAACCGCTCGGCAGCCAATCGAGAAGAAGCTCCCTGAATCAAGAACGCCGACGTCCATATCCGGCACGCTCATCGTCAACGTGTGAATCTGCGGATACTTCGGCTCGAGATACTTCTCGTTGTCCGGAAACGTGTAGATAGGGAAGATACGCAGCTCCGAACTGTCACCCGAGAAGGTGAGTATCCGCGTCCCGTCAGCAGCACTTGGGTCGTCGTCGGGAGGATCGAGCGGGACGAAGAATCCGTCCACCTCATTGTCATGGCGCCGGTCGACTACGCCTCACGTACAGCGATGACATGTCTGGACCTCTGTGCCGCAGCGGCCTATCGGCTGCGAAAGTCTGGCCAATACGACGCCCACGGGGGCAGGGAATCAGATTTTGATCACCTGCGTGATGCTAAGAGCCATGGTGTTCTGCTGCACGCCGAACAGGAATGCTGGCGCGCGGAAGTCACTGGATCGGCGGCTCGGAGCCTTCTAAAGCGGACGCGTGACATCGTCACCCATCGACCGATTTCGGAGTACTCAATCGTCGGCAGCGATCAGCCGACCACCTCGATCGAGATCGATGGACAACGATACGACGGAGTCGCCCTAACTTCTCGTTTCGCTCGATTCGCCGAGACTCAATACGAGGCGTTCGTCCAAGCAGTTCTTGCGGACTTTCCCACTAATCGGACGAAGACGACGGGCTAGTCGGGCACAGACCCCTCTGGGCCCCGGTGGGCAGGACACTCATCGAGAACGAAGCAGTCCAAGCCCGCACCTACCCTGCACGCCATGGCTCCCCCTTCACAGTTCGAATACCGTGGTCGCGATCTGTTCGTCGTACACGTGACGACGTCAGTAGGCGGTGACGGTATTCCCCAGGTAGGGAACATCGCTGCCATCGACACGAGCACCGGAAGGTACTGGAACATCACCTCTCCGAGTCACAGCGAGCTCACAGAGGACGCAACTGCGGTACTCGGTCTCCGGACTCTCGCGAGGAGCATGGAGGGGCACATCGCCGGCGGATTCCACCCCGACGAGCACGCGCAATTGCTCACCCGACTGTTCGCCGAGGTCAACCTCTCCCCCACCTGGTATCAGAGCGCTGATATCCGGCAATTGACAGCTGGCGCCCTAGGGATACCACCGACTCACACACCCACTGCCAAACAGACGTGCAACCTCTGGGGCGTTTCGGTCAGGAACGCCCGCCACAGCGCCGCTCAGATGGCAAAGGCGGCCGCCGCTTGCTTCGACGCGCTCGAACATTTCGCAGCTGGGGGTCGGACTGCCAGTGTCGACCCGATGACGAACTGAAAGCCAGATGCTCCGACGCGATCTCCAGATCCCACCGCGAATCCTCGGAATCTTCCGGCGCCTTCGCGGCCGTCATATTGCAGGGTTGTGGGTTCTTGCGGCCCTTCTCGTCAGTGCGATCGATGGTGCCGCCGCAACCGGGACGACCGTCCACTCACTTCTCGCCGTCCCCGTCGCTGTTGCGCCGATGATTGTCCTTGCGCTCTGGGTAGTCGCGAACAAGAAGTAGGGCTCGTCGGCGCTACTTTGCCGCCTGTGTGCGTTCGTCGTCCCCGAAGAAGTACCCCGTCAGGGCCGCTGTGATCAGATGCGACCGCGACTTCGCGGCAAGATCGATAACAAGTTGATCGATGACATCGAAGTCCGCCTTGAACAGGCGGTATGTCACTTGCGTCTCGGCATCGTCACGTGACGTTTTGGCGCGAATACCTCGGGGTGCGAAGAGCCCTCCCCCGATTCGGCCACCGGGATACAACAACTCGGGCAGACTGTCGTGCGTCGCCTCGATCGCGACAATGAAGATCTGACCGTTGGTCATTCCTGTCTGCTCGCGAAGCTGCTCGAGTTTCGCGTGGCACTTTGCCGGCACTCGAACGCTGGACGACTTCCCTCCGCTGTCCGGATCCGTCACCACGGGCCCTCGTTCGGGTGGCGCTTCTCGAGACGGCTCGTCAACTCCCGAATCCTCCCCACCCTCAATGAACTGGGATGCGACGTGTTCGACCGATCGAGCAGCCGGTGACCGAAAGGTCGAAGCTAACGGACGGTGTCCCCCGGTGGCTCGAGGTTGACCATGTTCCTGCGTCACGACGATGTACTCCGATGCTGAACAGGGAGCGAGGCGCGCTCGCTCGAACCCAAATGATCTTGATGTGCTTTATACAGCCCGCCCTGGACTACTTCGACCAACAGTGCATACGACAAACAGTTGCATGAAGGGCGCGCTTTCAACGTTAAACGTGACGTTGTAAGAAGAACATAGACCAACAATGACATACGCCGAAGAGCGTAGCGCAACTTCACATGAGCGGTATCGACTGGCGCTGTGCAATCGACATCAACAGCGTCCCAAACTCGTACCATAATCGTCCCAGATTTGTTTTTTATTGGCTCTGCTAGCGGTTTAGGGTGAGCTGCAATCAAATCAACTTGTATTGATAGTCGAATCTGGGATGGAGCTGGGACGCTCGTTGGACGATCTAGGGAGAGATTTGTAGCACTAGTTGCATGCCTGCCTAGATGCTTTGACTTCATGCTCGGTATCTATGTGATGTGCGTTTGAGCTACGCCTTAAAAACGTTTGGGACGATTGCATAACTATGGATGACACACCCATCGCCCGATGTCATCATGTTGGTATGACGGTGCCAAACGGTGAGGGCCTCGAGCTTGGCCGTCCGTGGATCGAAGATCTGCGCTGGCACCGCGATCAATACAGACAGTCTCGCTTTCAATGGAGTGGCAGTGAGGCGCTCCTCGCGGCTACAGAATTCACCCACGGGCGCCAGGACTTCACCTCACTGATGGATCTGCGCGAGCTGAATCTATGCCGGCGTGCTGCCACTGAGTACGCCGCAGTCTGCCAACGCGCGTTCGGAGAGGCTGCAAGGCAGGCGCGTCGGTCCATCTGCCCAACTTCCTGGGTCGCTGTCGCCATCGAACTGGACTCGACAGTCGACGACTGTTCGGCCAGCTCTCACTTCGCGACCTGGTCGAGCCCTGCAGATAGAACAAACACCCAGGTGGATCGTGTTCAACGGATTGTCGACGGCCTCTACTTCTCGAACCCTTTGATCCGGGCCTGGGAGCTCAAGCAGCTCTGGGACCTGTACACGGCCGCCGAGAACATTCTCGAGGACACCTTGATCGACCTCGTTGTCGAGCTCGACGGACATCGTCGAGCTCAGGACATTGCCGATGCGATCGGCGTCTTCACTGTGGCGGGCCTCAGTCATCGGGTAGACCTCCAGAGAAGCCAGCGCGGCGTCGTCGGCGATCCCCGCAGAACACCGCATCAGTACAGGTAGAGCGCAAGTCTGCACCACTTCACGCATGTGTTCACGCAAAGGCTTCCCCATACGTTCACGCGCATAGACCCATCCCAACGGGGCATTTGCCCTGTGCCGCACTCGACGTTCGATCCGCAGAGTCTTCCGCTCGGGCACCAGCGTGCTCTCACGCACTGTGCCTAGCACCGAACTGCGGCACCCCATCACGCATCTGATTCAGTTCACCCCCTCGCGCTCAAACCAGCAGCAGCGCACGGAACTGCTCACGTCTTACAACCAGTGGTGTTGCCCGCATTGACGACAGGGTCAAGTTCACGCGCACGTACCGGCATCGCCTCCCAGTGTCTGATCACTTACTCCAACACGCGTGATTACTGGCATGCAGCCATGTGCAATCCATCGCGGTTAATCCCGCCTACTTCCACGTAGGTTGTCCTGCTTCGCATCCTGCATGACATCATGCGTGTCTTCACGTTGTGCTTCACGTATAAGGTCCCGTAGCTATTCATGCAGCTTCACACGCATTACCTACCGTATTACGTCCCGTCGTGTTTCACGCTTGTCGCCAAGCGCATTCACACGCATGCATACACGCGTTGCTAGCTGCAGTTAGATCCGCGTGTTTTCCCACCTGCCTATAGGCCTGTTCTCACGCTTGTTCTCACGCCGTATGCCATGCCTGTTCCCGCGCTTGTTTTCACACTGGCAGCCTTGCCTGTACGCACGCCGGTCATCACGCTTAAAACCACGCTTGACAACCCGCTTTACCTCATACGGTTGACCCCGTCGCATCTCACGCGTTTGCTCACGCAGATTTACCTACGGTTCACCCCGCGTGGCATACAGCAAGTTGTCCAGGAATCCTGCTAGCTTCACTGGGGAACCACTCGTCACAACCAAAGTCCAATGGGAGAACTGCCATGTCCATGCATGTCGTCGAGACCTCAACTGCGGAGCAGCAGGAACTGCCGGTGTCGTTCGGATTCTTCAACGGCAAGGGGGGAGTGGGAAAGACAAGCTGTGCCGCCAACTGCGGCGGACTCCTTGCCGCCGCCGGATACCGAGTTCTGATCGGTGACTTCGACCCCCAGGGGAACCTGTGCCGCGATCTGGGCTACGACAAGCGAGACGGATCTGAACTGTTCACCGCGCTCCTGCAAGGGTCCGCGCCTCCGATCGTCCACAATGTCGGGGGCCGCGAGAATCTCGACGTGGTACCGGGTGGTCCCGCGATGTTCGACCTGGCGGCCGTCATGGTTTCCCGGCAGCAGCGTCAGGGTGGTAAGCGGCTCGGACAGCTCGTTCGCGCCATGCTCCTACAGGTTGCGCACAACTATGACGTGATCATCTTCGATACCCCGCCCGGTGATTTGACCATCATGGAGGCACTGATGGAGGTCGTCCAGGCTGTGGTCATCCCGGTCAGGGCTGACGACGCAAGCCTCGACGGGTTGGAAACTATTGCCGGCCAGTTCTCGGCGACACGGGATGGTGATCCAGACCGTAATCTGCCGGCTGTCAACCCGCGGCTGCAGTTGGCAGGTATTTGCTTGTTCGGTGTGGGCTCGCGTTCAACCAAGCTCACGGCGAAGATCCGTCAATCCGTCAACGAGATGATCGGGGATGCCGCCCCGATCTTCGAATCCCGGATCCGGACGATGGAAGCTACTGCCTATGATGCCCGCCGGGAGGGCTTGTTGGTCCATGAGCTGGAACAGCAGACCGAAGTCGCCAAAGTCGCACGTTTCGCCGCTTTGAAGAAGGGCGCCAAACCGACGGATCAGATACTTTCGCGCAATGCGTCCGGATTGGCCGAGGACTACGCAGAACTGACACGCGAAATCCTCGTGCGCCTGTCGACCATCAGCGAGGAGGTGGCTTCGGCATGACCGAAACCAGCACTCCCCGTCGCAAGAGCCTTGCCAGTGCTTTCGCTCCGAAAGGTAACCGAGCGGAAGGTTTGGCCGGCCTCCTTCCGACTGCTGGCAGCCCCACCCAGCCGCGGCGCTCTACCCCGGTCACCGAGGTAGAACCAGCTGCGGAGAAGTCTCGGCCTGTCGAGAAAGCGCCTGCAGCGCAGGAGCCGCCAGAAGCTCAGGCCGAATCACCCGCGCCTACTACTACGGTGCCCGTGCCCGTTCGCTCCGAGCCGGTCAGTAAGCCAGAACCAACCCCACCACCCGCACCCACACCCACACCCACCGAGAAGCAGGCTCCCATTTACGAGCCGGCCCCGGACCCGACCCCGGTCACCGACGATGATGTCGAACCTCCGACGGAAATTGGGAAGGTGACCGTGACGGCTTACCTGGATCGCGCCACGCGTGATGCACTGCAGAGCCGCGCGGCCGAACGTAGATGTGATCACGCTGATGTCGTTATCGAGGCCTTCGATTCTGTGGGGATCGCGGGACTTCGTAGCCTGTTCCAGCCGGTGGCCGGGCGATCCGCAGCCGGGATCCCGGTGCATCAGGAGCCATTTGCGGTCAAGGGTCCCGTTGAGACGTGGTTCCGGTTCACGACGGCTCAGCGGGACTGGCTTGACGCTCAGGTGAAGGTGGTCGGGTCGAAGTCCAGGAGCCGGCTTCTTGCTGGTGTCTTGTCGCTACATCTTCGGACGGTGTCTCGCTAGTGACGATGGGGTAGGGCGACGGGGGAGTAGAACCTCGCCGCCTACCTCTCAGTCGATTCCCGACAGCTCATCGGTGGTGCACGCGAAGGCACTTCGGGTGTCTTTGAACCCACTCCCCACCCCACTCCCCACGCCACTCCCCACCGTCGTGGGGAGTGGTTTTTACCGTTTGATCAGGTATTTCTTCCCACTCCCCCCACTCCCCACCGATTGGCCCCGCAGGTCACACGTAGGGGTAGTTGTTCATCTGAAACCGCGGTCGGGCGAGTTTGGTGAAACAGTCCATGCTCCGCCGCATGATGCGGCGACGAAGATCTTGTTTCCCATCTGTCACACAGCGTTGGGTCGAAGGATCTTCCTCTAACCAGAAGCGGATTTTTGGTGAAGGTGAGGGGATGCACGATGAACGGCGACACACCGACAACACGTCCTTCGACGTTTCCGAAGCAGTTTCTGTTTAGGCTCATCGCATGGGACGGCCACATAAGGGAACGCGCAAGTGCATATCAGTTCGTGCACCCCTTCAACAGCACAGCTTCTACGAAGCACGCGCCGAAGAGCTCGGACTTGAGCTCGGCGACTACGCCCTGCTCGTCATGGCCCGTGCGTACAACCTGGATGTCCCGGACTACATCCTCAAGAAGTTGGACCCGGAAAAACTACGGGCCCACGACGAGCGCTATACGGTCTGCGATTCGTCCGATAGCGAATTTTCAATCTCGGCATGACCTGGCCATAGATAGCGAAAGACCCCCACTGCTTGGCGGCCTGCGGGGGTCCTTCGATCCGTTGATTACGAACTGAAGTCCTGGAGGGGACCTGGTTCATAAATACGAGTCCTGGAGGGGACCTGTGCCCATACTAACCCGGGCCGCACCGCGCTTGCCAGATCTCCTGGTGCGTGTGTCTGAGGCGGCTTCGTGACTGCTATCACTGCTGGGGCCAACGAGAACGGTCGGATGTCGTCATTCGACCGGGTTCGTGCTGCTGCCGAACGCAATGGCGGGGTGAACGAACGCGGCTCTACCCAGCTGATGGCGCGGTGCCCGATACATGGCGATCGTAACGCGTCGATGTCCGTGACCTGGGTCGATGGGCATCGGGGAGGAATGGTGCTGCTTCACTGCCATGGCTGTGAAGCTCCCGTCTCGGAGATCGCCGACGGCCTGGGGTTGTCGATGACCGATCTCTTCGACGAACCGCTGTTCGGTCGTGACGCGCTCACACGCGTAGGCCGATCTCCGCACCGACGTGGTGCTGGGCGGCGTAGGCCAAAAGGCGGTCGGCTACCCGCCCGAATCGCGTTTCCAGACGTAACACCGGACGCGCACCACCGGTGGGATCGGGTCAAGGTCTACCCGTACGTATCAGCCGACGGTGCCTTGGTGCAGGAAGTGATCCGAGAGGAATGCACGAGCTGTGAAGCTGGCCGGCACAAGCAGTTCCGACAGGTTTTCGTGGATGCCACTGGGACCCGGCTCAAGCGTAAGCCGGAGGGTTTTGAACCGGTCTTGTATCGACTACCGGAACTGCTGTCGGCAATCTCGAGCCATTCGCCTGTGTGGTTACTCGAGGGGGAGAAGGATGTCGAGACAGCCGAGTCGCTTGGACTGGTTGCCACGACCAATGCTCAAGGCGGACTGAACTTCCCTCTCTCGTGTGCTGACCTTTTCGAAGGCGCTGAGGTTCGCGTCGTGCTTGATCGTGACTCCGTCGGATGGAAGCGGGGTATCGAACTCGCATCTCTGTTGGGTGGCAGTGGTGCCCAGGTCCAGCTCTTGCTGTCCGCACCGGCGGCACCTAAATCTGATTTCACTGACCACGTCGATGCCGGCCATTGGTTGGCCGACTCGACGTGGGGTGGTCTCCTCCCTGTTCGGCCTGGGGAGGTCGCTGCCCACGGCTTTGCTGCCGACGTAATCGAGAAGCAAGCACTAATCGAACTTGCGCTGGCAGAGGCGACCGCCAGAGCTGATCGTGCAGATGGGCGGGACGGAGACGAAGAGTTCCGACGCGCACAACGTTGGGCGCTCGAATCGGAGCGACGTTTCGAAGATTTGACTGAACTTCTGGACAAAGTTCGACAGCAGGCCGCGGCTGAAGGCACCGATTGGGCGGGAGAAGCGGTCGAGAATGCCATGACCGCATGGCGTGCTGCGCGTGTTGCAGCGCGAGCGGCACACGATGTCGCGCGAGTTCCTATTCCGCCGATTCTGCAAGATCCCGAGCTTGAGCCCGTACCGGGTGCGGTTCAGGAATCGCTCAGCCCAGTTGATTTACAGTCGGTCCGGTCCGGCTCGGAAAGCCTGGCCACGCCACTGAACACGATCCGGGGGCGCAACTTTATTGCTCCGGTGTATCGGATCATTGACGGGAACTTGGTCGAAATCGTCACGACCAAGAGCGGTGATCAACAGGCGAAACTCGTACTGGACCTCGATGCCCGGATCGTTGAGATGGAGTATCTCGAGGTTGCCGAAGCGGGTATTGACGTCGACGAGCCGGAGTTGATGGGCCGAGCGCCGATGGCCGGTCAGAGTGAAGTCAACCCCGCCGCACCTCAAGAACTCACCGCAGTGGTTATCGGCTACACCCATCCGGAGAGCCGAGAGTTTCTGCGGATTCGGATCCCGGCGAAGGAGTACCGGGATTGCGGCTGGGTCGATACCTTGCCAGGTCCGCCTGCCTACGACTCTCGCCCCAGCGGAGTGGCGAAGCTGCGAGATGCACTCAAGGGCGCAGGTGGGCGCGAAATCCAACGGGTGGTGCGATACCGCTCCACAGGGTGGCGCCGCGATGATCAGGGAAAGTGGTTCTTCGTTCATGCTGGGGGAGCCATCGACGAGAACGGCGGACGGGTAGCCCCCGTTCTGCTGACCGGCCCCCTGAAGATGTATGACCTTCCCGCACCGACGCCCGACCCAGTAAGGATCCGAGAAGCATTCCTTCTTCATTCCGGCTCGATGCTCGAACGCACCCCGACGCGGGTTTCGGCCGCTCTACTTGGGCAGGTATTCAGGTCCGCATTGGGTCCGAACCCGTGGGTTCTTACGTTGGTCGGATCGCCTAACAGCTACAAGACATCACTCGCATCATTGGCGATGCACCACTGGGGAGAGAAATGGGATCGCCGGCGACCGGCGACATCGATGTCGGGCAACGGCGACACATTGAATGCATTGCGAATCAAGCTTAACGCCGCAAAAGATGCTCTGTACTGGGCGGACGATGTCGCACCAACCCGAGACTTCGGGACTGCGCAGAAGGCACTCGAAGAGTTCGCTCGCATGGTGCACAACGGTGAGCAACGCTCGAGAAGCACACGTGATGGTCTCGGTGTTCTGGACGGAACCCCACCCCGCGCGTCTGCCTTGGTCACCTCCGAGATCATGCCGCGGCCAGGATCTGCAGCTCAGCGGATGCTCGTGGTGCCGTTGCAGGCGCGGGAAATCGAACTGAACGTTTTGAAGGAACTCGATACTGCGCATTCCCGTCATGGCCGTGCCTTGTTGATGGCCACGTACCTGCAGTGGTTATGTCCTCGGTTGGACAGTGTCCGCGCTGAGGCGTTTGCCGAAGGTGAGCGGTATAGCGAGCGTTTGCGCACGAGTGGCGAAAGTGTTCGTCAGGCAGACGCTTTGGGGTCTCTGTGGGCGGGCTGGCATGCGATGTCTCGTTTCCTTGTTGATGTGGGGGCGTTGACAGAGAACGAAGTCGCGCAGGTCGGAGACCTGGTCACGATGGGCTTGTCTGATGCCGCTGCTGCGGCGACTGACCCAGATCTGCCCATGCGGACCGGTGCGCGAGTACGGGAGTTGTTGGTACACGCACTGAGAAATGGCCACGCCTACGTGGAGGACGTCGACACCGGGCAAGCTCCCGCGGATTGGTCGATGGCTGCATGTCTTGGATGGCGGCGCAGTGTGGTGGGTGAAACATCCGACGGCACCCCTCGATGGCGTGCGGAAGGTCGTGGCGTTCGATTGGGATATGTCGTGGCCAACCCGCGGCCGTGCGATGGTCAACCACAAGTCTTGTTGGACCCGATGGCCCTCGAACAGGTGTTGAAGGCCACTGGTCAGACGATGACCGATACCTTGCAGATCGATCGTGGTACCGCCTTGAGGGCTCTCTATGACGAGGGCGTGCTGATCGCGGAGGAACGGAAAGGCCGGATGCCGCGGTACACGGTGCAGCGGATGGTCAAGTGCGAAAACCGCAGGCAGCGCATGGTTGCACTGCGGCTACACAAGTTACTCGGTAGCGATGATCCGGAAGACCAAGTAACCAGCGATGCAGGATCAAGTGACCCGACGCCCGGCGCCGAATCCAGCGACTCGTCCACGCCTGATGTAACCGGTAGTCCGGCTCTGTTCGACGGTTGGCTCGCCGATCTGAACAGTCCAGGCCCCGGCGTAGCTTCGGGTGATTCGTCCAACGAAGTCATGAGCCTGACCAGCTCTCATTCCGAACAGGAGCCTGAGATGGCTATCGAGACCGATGCCGAGGGGCATTCCGCTGATGGAGTGCAGATTTCGCCGGTTTCCACCTGCGCCCTGTGCGGCGGCGAGGACGCCGGATGGCAGATCGACGGCTTGGTGATGCACCTCCCCTGCTGGTGGCAAAGCACCGCCGCCACCCGATCTGCAGCTGCAGCAACCGGCGACACAGTCGGCCAGGTTTCGCCAATGATGGTGGACGAGCCGGTGGCGGCTCCCGTCGAAACGACGTCTCCTGACACTGCTGCCGCAACGCCGTCCATCGTCGCGACGGCGGAGACCACGCAGCAGCCGACCACGACAACCCCGGCGCCGAATCCTGCAGCAGGAGAAGCACCGACCACCTTCACCGCACCCGCGGCAGTACTCGACGTCGATGGCGCATGGCTACCCGATGGCACCCGTCACGACCTTGCCGCGCCGATCACCCATGTCGGCGATGTCGCGGAACTCGTAGCGACGTTGAACCTCGGCACGTGGACGTCCGACAAATGGTCAGTGCCTGGGCAGATCTGGATCACCGACGCGATGGCGCAGCACGTGGGAATCGACACCAGCAGTTTGGGCAAGCGCAACCGAAACGACCGGATCAAGGAACTGACCGCACAATCTCCGTTCGTCACAGAGGCTCTCTCCGAGGGCTGGCAGCTCGGCGGCAAGGAGGGGGACCGGCTCGGCACTTGGACCCGCGTGTGGAAGGGCGAGACGCGTGGTGTCTGGGTGGCACTGGTCTCCGGCATGAGCCAAGACCCCAAGGAGATGCCCATCCTTGGTGACTCGCCGGCACCCGCCACTCTGGCGCGGCGCCTGTCACTGCTTGCAGGTGCTCTGCGGTTCCCCTGGGCTGTGAGCCCGGCATCGACGGGCATCGACCTGATGATCGCCGCCCGGCCGAAGGAGTGGAAGCGCGTATTCGCATCCTCCGATGCCGAGTTCGCCAAGAAGTTCCAGATCTTCGAAGCGGATATCGACTGGTCACGGACCTTGTCTGACGACGAAGCGAAGTGCCGTTACGTCCATGCCTTCGACCGCGGCGGTTCGTACGCGGCAGGAATCGCCGGCCTCGAACTTCCGATCGGCGAACCTGTGCATCATTCGAATGGACTACCGTTCGATCGCAAGCTCCCCGGGTACTGGCTCGTGGAGATCCCCGAGTGCGCGGACTGGCGGCTCCCAAATCCACTTAACCCGATGGGCTTGTCAATTTCTGAGCCAAAGTGGGTGACTACACCCACCCTCGAACGCGCCAGCAGTCTCGGGTACGAACCAGAGATTCTGGAGGCCTACGTGTGGCCTGACCACGGACGGGTCCTCGTCCCGTGGTACGAACGGATCCGGGATGCGCGCACCGCCTTGGACGTCAAGGACGATCTCGACGCGCAGTTGGCTCGCGAACAGAACAAAGTCATCTATACGCACACGATCGGCATTCTCAATTCCGATCTGCACTTGGCAGGACGTCCAGGATATTCACCAGAGCGTCACCACCACATCGTCGCCAAGTCGCGGGCCAACATCATGTACCGGATAGCTCAGATCGGCGAAGACACCGGACAATGGCCCGTCGCAGTCACCAAGGACACCGTGCTCTACGTGTCGGATGAATCCGATCCCCAGCTGGCGTGGCCTGGAGGACCGAAGCAATTCGGGCGTGGTTTCGGCCAGTACAAGCCGGAAGGATCCGCACTTCTCGCTGAACATCAGCAGTACCTGGACGGCAAGGGCTACCGGGGCAAGTCGGAACTGATCGCACCGGCTGAGTGGATGTCTGCCGACATCAGCGCGGGAAGTGACTCGTGATGGCACGGAAGCCCCTCAGCCGCACTGCCTATTCGCGGATCGCCGACAGTCTGGCGGACTACGGCTCGGTGGTGGACAACCAGATCAATGTCGTAAGAGCTGCCAAGGAACTTCGTGTTACCCAGACAGCGGTGCGTGAAGTGCTGCGCGCTGAGCGCGGAAAGATGCAATCGGAATTCTTCGGCAAGCTGACCGGACGTCGAGGCGCCGACACTTCCGGTCGACCTGGATCCGCCAACCTGAAGGCTCAGCTGCTTGCCGCTTACGGGCCCGGCAAACGGAGCGAGATCAACACTGCCGCCGCAGCACGCGATCTTGGGGTCTCTCGACGCACCGTGGAACGCTGGTTGGCCCCGGAAGGTCGGCAGCGAATCGCCAAACCACGAGCTGAGACCCTCAAGGCCCTAGCCCACAAGGCCAAACGAGCGGCATCTACGCAGAGCGCACGTCGCGCGGCGATGTCGATTATGCGAAGCAGCAAGCAAGGTAAGGCGCTGGCCAAATACGGCGGCAAGATCAGGATCGATGCTGTTCAGGGTCCGGGACCGCGGGAGTATGCCCGCGATCGGTTGATCACCTTGGCGCTGACGCCCGACCAGGTCGAGGCGATGTGGAGTGCGTATGAACGCGGTGGCGACAAGGGAATGACCGACTGGATGAACACGCGAGCGCAGGACTACCTCGGTGGGTGGGAGTTCTTTCAAATTAACAGCTTCGACGTGGAACGGTAAGTTGTGGTCGGCCATCGAGGGCCTCGCTGGACGCGCAAACGTCTCGAGGCGATGCTCCGGACCTGTTACGGCGAAACTGCGCGTGGAAGTGTTGACGTTCAGGCGGTCGCGGACGCTATGCATGTCTCGTCGCGCACCGTTAGGCGATGGTTGGCCGGCTCCAACCGACAGTTGGCGGCCGTCCCACATCGTCGACTCGAGCAGCTGCGTCTGCCGGCCGCCGAGTCTGAGTTGCGGGGCCGGCAGCAGGCCGACTACGCCCGCGAGGCGATCGCCCAGATCGCTCTCCCGAAGGACAAAGGAATTTTGCCTGTTTGGCGTGAGCGAGGTTGGCTCGAGCCACACGTCGTGGCGATTCTTGACATCACTGGCAAGCCCTGGAAGCAGATTGTGATCAGCAATGGTTCGGCCCGTTCGATGAGTGAGTTCCGACGCCGCGGCTCCATTGTCGATGTCACGACGGTGCCGACGCGTTTCCATGGTGTCGTGCTTGCTCAGGAAGTGCTCGATGAGATCGAGCCGTGGAGGTTGCACCCGCTACCGGAGTTGCTTCCTCATGGTCGTACGCATGTGTGGTCAAACGACGCGCCGGCGGTAGATCTGTCGGTGTTAGCTGTGTCGAAGGAGTTGAGATGACAAACGAGAAGGGTATGAACATGGACAACGAAGCTAGCTCTGTCCAGAAACGAGCCAAGGCGCTGCTTTCGGAGTTCGCGCTCGATGACAACGCCGAGGGGGCGCACCGTCGTGAGGTCGATCTTTCGTGGTCATCGTCGGGCCGCTCACTGCCGTGATCGATTCGGTGGGGCCGCGCCCATGGTTGCGCGTGAACGATCCGCAGCCGTTGCCCGAGGCATCGAAGCCAGCACTCTTGGCGCGTCAGCTGCGTGAGCTGGACGCGAACAGCCTCGGCCGGCTGCTACGCGATCACCTTGTGCCGCTCAGTTCGGACCGCAGTTACCGCACGCGGTGGAACGGATTCTGGTCATCTGTCGGGTTCGACCCGGTGCTGCGTGACCGCGCGACGGGGATCATCAATGGATTTCTCGATCTTGCTGAGGGAGCGCTCGAAGCCAGCGATCAGGATGACAATCAGACTAAGCGCACCGAGAAGTTCTTCGACCGGTGTGAGGGTGCGCTCGATCGGATCCTGAAGCGCGAGGACGAACCGCTCGCCTGGGCGGGTGCGGCAGCCATGACGTTCAATCCGCCGGCTCGGGTAGTGATTGACCAGCTCGTGTCTGCCATCGAGAAGCACCGAAGCGATCTGGACAACGAAGCGCTGTGGGCGACACTCGACAGCGTCCGGAAGCAGTCCCTGGGCGGATCTGGACCGCGGAAACGCCGATCTCAACGCTGAGATAGTCAGTCGGTTACAACGTCAGTCAGTCGGTTACAACGTCAGTCAGTCGCTAGACACAAACGTCCCCGGCACCGGGTGTGCCGGGGACGTTTTCACTGTTCAGAGACTGTTTTTGACGGTGCGTGGGGGTAGATTCGGTGTTGTCCTGTTGAAGGGCGGACTGACCATCTGCCCCCTTGTTTTGGGAGTTGTTCTGGCATGGTGACGATTTCACATAGTGCGGCCGAAGGGACCTTGATAGAGGGGACGTCGCGCGGCGATGGTACGAACGAGGCGTTGAAAGCACTGGGGTGGCGGTGGTTTCGTTCGCTCGGGACTTGGGGAATCCGCGGGAGCCGGGATCGGGCGCCGAAGTTGCACTTGATCGAGAGCACCGCGGCGGCGTTGCGCGCTGCTGGGTTCGAGGTACAGATTGAGATCGATGCCACCGCGCGGCCAACTGCCGAGGTCGAGGCCGATCGGATTGAGCGTCAGGCCGGCCGCGTCGCTGCACTCGAAAACAAGGCACAGCGACGAGCCGATCAGGCCGACCAAGCGTGGGAGGCTGACCGGCGCGCACACGATGCGCTTCCGGAGGGTGGCGAGCCGATTCACGTGGGGCACCATTCGCAGAGGCGACACCGGAGAGCTATCGAGACCGCGCATCGCACGCTCGGGCAGGCCGTGGCTGCCGAGGAGGATGCGAAGGCGGCTCGGCGGCGGGCTGAGTCGGCGGCGGTGACGACGTCGGCTCGGTACAACCCGGAGACGGTCAAGAATCGTATCGACTCGCTGCAGGCGAGCCAGCGTGCAGATCAGCGGCTTTTGGACGGGCACGAACGGACATTGTTCGTCGTGCGGGAGCAGGTCGAGAAGACTGCGCCGGTCGAGGGTGCTTACCGGGAATCGGTTATTGCTCGGATGGAGGAACGCGCAGATCAGATCTCGTATTGGGAGGGGATTCGCGCGGAGCAGATCTCATCGGGGCAAGCAACGAACTACGGGCCCGAAGACATCGAGAAGGGTGATCAGGTTCAGCGTCGTGGCCAGTGGTACAGGGTCGTTCGTGTGAACAGGAAGACCGTGAGCATCCCCTCGATCGTGGGTGGGGGCTGGACGGACAAGGTTGCGTATCACGAGCTCAGCGGCCATATCCGTGCCGAGGCTCAGAAAGAGCCGGCGGAGACCTTTGTCGACGTGGAGGACGCCCGGTCATGAATCAGTTCCGATCCGAGATCCACAGTGGCGAGTTTCGGTGCTCACGGCACTACCCGGTTTCGCGGCGGGTGGAAGATGCCGCAGCACAAGCGTTTATCGAGTGCTTGCCTGGTTCGGAGTGGCCTCCGGTGAACACTCAGTTCGCCGATGTCTTCCGGCTGGCGGCCTGGCGCCTTCTGGTGCCGATCGAGACGGTCGCTGCGCTGGACTGCTCGACGCTGACCGGGCGGGACTGGTCAGCGCTGGCGCCGGACGCGCAATCGGAGTGGATCGATCGGGCGCGCGCGAGCATTGCTCGGCTCACGCGCATGCCGCACTGGAAATGGCTTAGTTGCACAGCCTGATTGAGCGTCACTTGGTGGTGTCCAGCGTGTAGCCGCGGCCGACCGCTGGGCGCCGCCGAGTCAGTTTCCGCCGACGTCCCCGGCACCGGGTGTGCCGGGGACGTTTTCGCTGTTCCAGGGTGTTTTTGTCGGAGGATTCAGCTAGTTTTCGAGGTGCAGTAAGTCCAAATTTCAGCGGGTGAGTCTGACCAGCTCACCCACCGGCCCAAAGGGGTTTGTGTGATGGAACCGATTCGTATCAGTTCGGCAGTGGATGCGGCCGCGTTGGCGGTGAGTCTGGCGGGGCACTTGCCTACGGCGGAGGTTGTGGTGGCTCCGCTCGATGAGAAGGCGTTCGGGACGGTGCTGCTTGCCCAGCTTCCCGAGGTTGTGTCGGAGGCCGATCGTGAGGAGTGGGTCGAGGTCGCACGCGAGCGTGTCGGTGACATCGAGGTGCTGCTGGTGGTGGTGTTCGGCTCACCGGCTCACGCCGAGTTGGTGGTGCAGGCGCTGCGCGAGGCTGCGCCTGATCGGGCGTTTCACGTCTTCGCGTACTTCCAGGGCCAGGCTCGGCGGTTTCATCCGCTGCCGGGGGAGTGGGAATCCGGCGACCTGGCGTCGCATCCGGTCGTGACGCTGGCCTTGACGGAGGGCAAGGTACGGCTGCAGACGCGTGGGGAGATCAGTGCAGGGTTTGCACCGGCTCAGCTCGGCGAGGAGCGAGCACAGGCGGTCACCGAGTCCGCCACAGCGGAAGTGACCCGACTGGGCCGTGCGGACGCGTTCAGGGCGGCGGAGGAGCTCTCCCGTGATGTCATCACCCGGTATCTCGAGGAGTACGAGACTCGTGGGGTGTGCGTCAGCGATGAGCACGCGGCGCGGTTGGTGGCGGCGGCCTGGCATACGCCGGTGCGGGATGCGCTGCTGTCGGGCATCACTGTCGAGCATGGCCGGGCGCTGGGCGAGATGTGGCGGCAGGTTGCGGCCGTGACGATGCGGTATCCGGCGGCGGCCCCGCTGATCTTGGCCGGGGCCAGCTTCTGGGTCGGTCGGGACGCGGTAGCGGCCAGGGAGGCGATCTCTGCCGGACTCGAGGCGTTCCCGGATCACCCCTTCGGTCAGGTGATGGAGCAGATGCTCGACGCCGGATTGAACCCGTCGATGTGGGACCAGTTGTGCGCGGCCGTACGTGTGGCCAAGGGTATCGCCGACCAGTAGTCCAGTTCTGTTGTGAGCTGTTGCCGGCGCCCGACCGGCCACCGGCAACAGCTGTATGCGCCTATGTCCCCGGCACCGGGTGTGCCGGGGACATAGGCGCAGTTCAATGCGGGTTTTTGTCGGATGTTTCGGCTAGGTTCTGAGGTGTTCGTAAGTCCAATCCACGGGTGAGTCTGACCAACTCACCCACCCGACTCAAAGGGGTTTGCTGTGAGTGTTTTTCGTATGTCTTCGCCGTCCGATGTTGTTGCCGGTGCGGTCGCGTTGGGCGGTCATCTTCCGGTCGACGAGGTGGCGGTGATGAGCCTTGACCGCCACCCGGCGGCGGTGATGCTGGTCCAGTTGGGTGACGATGCGGAGCGGGAGTCGGGGCGCATCTTGGACGCCCTCGAGAGCGCCGCACCCTTGGAGGAGAGCCAGTCGATGCTGGCGGTGGTGTTCGGCCCGGCCGAGCGGGGTGATGTGGTGGGCGCGATCCTCGAGCAGCTTCGCCCCGATGCGGTGACCCCGGTGTTCGTGTTCACCGATGGGCTGGTGCGTCAGTGGCACGGGGCCGGGTCCTTGATCGGGCAGCCGGGCATGCCGGTCGATCTGGCGGCGCACCCGATCATCGCCGAGGCACTCGTGGTCGGCTCCACCACGCTCATGACCCGCGCCGAGATGCGAGCGAGTTTCGCACCGGCCCAGCATGGTCGAGACCGCGCCGCTATGGTGGCCGCTGGTTTCGGGCGCGAGCGCGTGATTCTGGCCGCTAGGGACCCGCAGAACGCCGCCGACCGTGCCTACGATTTCGCGTTGGCACCGTACGTCGGGGGAACCGCGGGAGCGGGGGAGCGGGGCATCAGTGTCACGGACGAGCACGCCGCGATCATCGCGGCCGCGATGCACGATGTGCCGGTGCGCGATCTGCTGTTCGCCCGGATCGACGCACACAATGCCGATGCCGCCGCCGAGGTAATGCGCCAGGTCGGGGCGGTATTGCCCCATGATCTCGCCGGTGCGGTGATCATTCTTGCCGGAGTGTTTCATTGGGTGAGCCGTCACGCCGCGCTGGCACGTGAGGCGGTGAACGTGGGCCGTGCGCTCGATCCCGCGCACTCCTTCGGGAAGCTGTTCGAGCAGTTTCTCAACCACGGGATGAACCCGGCACTGTGGGAGCAGCTGCGTGCTGCGGCGGTGCGCGCCCATCAGGACCAGTAGGTAACGAAACAGCGGTGCGGTGATCGAACGGGGACGGTTCCGCAACCGCTGGATTCGGTCAATCCTGTTGGTAATGAGCACTTCCGAAGTGATCATTTTGCTTGTTCCGAATTCCGTTATACAGCAACCTAACCCGTTACCCAGCGCGCAGCGCGTGGGTGAATTCCGTTATTGGGCGGCTTGCTGCCCAGTCGGTTCAGGCCCCGGGCGCAGCCCGGGGTACCCTCCCCGACGG
>NZ_JBIRXS010000029.1:0-99303 GCF_044389235.1 Rhodococcus sp. NPDC019647
CACCAAGTACGTCGGCGACGTCACCTACCTCCCGGTGGGTGACGGTGAATTTCTGTATCTGGCGACGGTGATGGACCTGGGCTCGCGCCGGTTGGCGGGCTGGTCGATCGCTGATCACATGCGTACCGAGTTGGTCACCGACGCGCTGCGGGCGGCGGCCGCCGTGCGCGGCGTCACCGGTCTCGATGGGTCAATTTTCCACTCCGACAACGGGTCTCAGTATGCATCGGCCGAGTTCGCCGACCTGTGTCGCGAGTTGGGGGTGACCCGGTCGCGGGGCGCAGTCGGAACGTCGGCGGACAACGCGGCCGCCGAGTCGCTGAACGCGACGTTGAAACGGGAGACACTGCAGGGCCGGAAGCGCTGGAACAGTGCGGGTGAGGCACGCGCCGCGGTCTTCCGTTGGATCACGCGCTACAACACCAGAAGGAGGCATTCGAGCCTGGGCCAGATCTGCCCGGTCGAGTTCGAACGGCGATCGGCTACGCTGGCCACCGCCGCATAAAAATAGGTGTCCACATCTCGGGGGGAACGCCCCGGGGCATGTTCGCGCACTGTTACCTCCGAAGGGTCGAATTCGGCTGTTTCGTCACCCCGCCGGTTACCCCGCCCGGGTGGTGTGAACCCGAACCCGGACCGCACCCCGTTGTCGCGAACCGGCCCTTCAGCGGATCCGCACGTTGCGCGCCTGGTCCCCCGTCGCCGTCCGGCACACCTCGAACCGCACGGTTTGCCCGTCGGCGAGGCAGCGATGGCCGTCTCCGGCGATTTCGGAGATGTGCACGAACACATCCTCGGACCCGTCGTCGGGGGCGATGAATCCGAACCCCTGATCCGCGTTGAACCATCGCACGGTCCCGGAGCGCAGGCCCCGATCCGTCGAGCGTGACAGCGTATCTCCGGTGCTCATCGCACCGACCTCCGGTCGGCCATGCCTTGGAGCGCGGCCGCCACCCACAGACTCGATCCCAGCAGGCCCACCAGCAGAGTTACGTTGAGCATTGCGCCTCCTCCGAACACCGGACACGACCGTGTCGCTGTCGATTCCCCCGAAGATAGGGTCTCGAAACGCGGAATGGGCGCCATTTGCGCGCAGAGGTTGCCGAATCGAAATCTTTGGGCCGCCACCACCTTGTCGTCGCAATCAGAAGACATTCGCATGCGCGCCCACACAAGATCTGTTTTGACAGATATAGATTTTGTTGTACGGTCGTATCGTTCGAATCTGAAGGGAACACGGAAGAACCCCGGTTCTTCCGACGAGAGGTTCCAGGAATCGGGAAGGACGACGGGCGTGATGGAGCACAGTAGTTGCGGTGGGCGGGTTCACATACTTGGTTCGCGGCTGCGGCCTGGGGGTACGCGGTGACCACGCCCGCCGGATCGACCCGGGCCGGCAGTTGGACGTTGTCGACGGAAGAGTTGAAGAACCGGCTCGAGTGGATGTTCGAGCACACCGACACCGAGACCGCCGACTCGTCGTCCTGAACGACGTCCCCCGCGCAACCGACACCGTTGCCGGTACACGGCAGTAGCGAACGAGAGGATCGAGAATGTCGAAATTCACCGTGCCAGGCCTGTCCGCGGAGCAGGGTTCGCAAGTCGCCGACACCCTGCAGAAACGGCTCAGCGCCTACAACGATCTGCACCTGACGCTCAAGCACATCCATTGGAACGTGGTGGGGCCGAACTTCATCGGCGTCCACGAGATGATCGACCCGCAGGTCGAACTGGTCCGCGGATACGCGGATGCGGCCGCCGAGCGTATCGCCGCCCTGGGCAAGTCACCGGACGGCACACCCGCGGCCATCGGACGGGACCGTACGTGGGACGACTACTCGGTCGGCCGCGACACCGCCCAGGCGCACCTGGCCGCGCTCGATCTCGTCTACACCGGCGTCATCGAGGACAATCGCAAGGCCATCGAAGAATTCGGCGATATCGACCCCATCACCGAGGACCTGCTGATCGGGCAGACCGCCGAACTCGAGAAGTTCCAGTGGTTCGTTCGCGCTCATCTCGAAAATTCGGGTGGGTCACTCGCCAACGAAGGCGCACACTCGGAGAAGCAGGCCGCGGCGCAGGCTCGTTGATCGTCGGCATTTCTGTCCGACCCGAACACGCGTCACCTATTCGAGCGTCACCTGACCGAGTGATCCCGGCCGAACCGGGCTCGCTCGCTTCCGAAAGGACACTTCCGTGCTAGGACTGGGAATTATCGGCTGGATCATCATCGGCGGACTCGCCGGCTGGATCGGCAGCAAGATCATGAAGACCGATGCTCAGATGGGTATCCTCCTCAACATCGTCGTCGGCATCATCGGCGGACTGCTCGGTGGTTTCCTCCTCAAACTGCTCAATGTGGACGTCGAAGGGGGCGGTCTCTGGTTCAGCTTCTTCACCTGCCTCCTCGGGGCCGTGATTCTCCTGTTCCTCGTCAAGCTGGTCACCGGACGCACCGCCGCCCGCCGCTGACCGCAACCGAAGTAAAGGGGCCTGCCCATCCGAGGATGGGCAGGCCCCTTTTTTCGGTGTCACCGAACGTGCTGCGGTGTATTTCCCAAAACCTCCGCCACCTCACGCATGACCTCGGCTTCGGCCGAGGCGCGGGCCCGTTTGGAGCCAGCGGGCCCGAGGTCCGCGAACGTCACTGCCGCGATCACGGTGGCGTGCCAGGTGCGGAGGTCCTTGGCGGTGTACTCCTCCCCCGCCACACTCCTTGAAGCGCGCGTTGATGTCGTCGGCATGCACCTCCGTCCAGCGGCCCCCCTTCCGGTAGACCACCAGCCGATCCGACGGCGCCCCGGTGCGCAGCAACGACCGGATCGCCGTCGCGAGCGGACCGTCCTCGATGGTCAGGGTGCGCTGAACTCCGCTCTTGGCCGGAAAGTCGAGTCGAATCTCCCCGCCCTTCACGGCCACATGATTCCGCAGCAGGGTGGCGACCCCGCGGGACCCGTTGGTTTCGGCGTACTCCTCGCTGCCGATCCGGAGGACCGCGGTCGAGCAGCCGCAAGGCAAGCGCCTCCACCCGTTCCCGCCCACGGCCGCGGCGGCACAGGTCCGCATCGACCCGTTCCCGCAGTTCCGGCAGACGTGACGCCATGGTCAGCGCCCGGTCGAACTTTTCGTCGTCCCGTTCCTGCCGCCACTGCTCGTGATAGATGTACTGACGGCGACCGGCAGCATCGAGTCCGACTGCCTGGATGTGGCCGTTGCGGTGCGGGCAGATCCACACCTTGCGCCACGCGCGCGGGATGACCAGTGCGTCGATCCGCGATCGGTCCTCGTCCGACACTCCGGCCGCGCCGTCGGGTGCGTCGTACGAGAAACCCCGGCCCCGACGCCGCCGGCGAATGCCCGGCCCGGACGGGTCACTGTGCCGCAACCGCATGTACTCCCCTTAACCGTCACCTGCCCCGACCCTCGTGCACCCGGATTTCGGGAGTCCCGCAATACCCGTGCCGAGGGCGCCTCTCACCGCCACGTTTCGCGCGGCGCGAGTCGGGGCACCCGTAGCGGACAGGAGGTGTGAACAGCACGCCCGCCGATCTTCCGCATCGGAGGCTGCCCGGGCAGAAAGCGACCGGATTTCGACATGGACGAGACCGAACTTCTCCAGACGCTCACCAAGGTGGTGAGCACGCTGAACGACACGGGTATCAGGTTCGCGGTCGCCGGCGGCTGCGCCGTCTACGCGCGCGGTGGACCGCCGTCCGATCACGATGTCGACATCTTCCTGAAAGAGGAGGACGCGGAGTCCGCACTGCGCGCCCTCGAAGCCGCCGGGATGACCCGGGTGGTTCCGCCCGAGGACTGGCTCGTCAAGGTCTACGACGGTGAAGTGCTGGTCGATCTGGTCTTCCGGCCCAACTACCAGCCCGTCACCGACGAGCTCTTCGAACGCGCGACGTGGATGCGGGTCGGCCCCACCGCGGCGCTGGTGATCAGTGCTACCGACCTCATGGTCGACAAACTCCTCGTGCTGGACGCGCACCGATGCGACTTCGTCCCGCTGCTGCGTATCGCCCGAGATCTGCGCGAGCAGGTCGATTGGCAGGAGGTGGAGCTCAGCGCCGGCGAATCACCTTACGCCCGGGCATTTTTGGCACTACTCGGCGACCTTCACATCTCCGACGGCACGGGCAGTGGCCATCAGTCGCCGCCGGCAACGGAGGAGAGCGCATGAATCCGGAAGAGCAGCCGCCCCAGTACCTTGTCGCTCATCTACGGCGCGCGCTCGCGGAGGACCCACGCACGTCCGAACTCGGCGTGCGAATCTCGGTACGCGCGAACCAGGTCTACCTGAGCGGAGAAGTGAGCTGCGCCCACCGCAGGGACGATCTGGAAGTCGTTGTGCGCGAGCATCTTCCCACCATGTCGGTGCGCAACGATGTCCAGGTCGTGGACAATCGTGAACCGGCAGGCCGAGAGGAACTCGACTGATGCGCATTGCAGCTGTCGGTGACGTGCACCTCGCCGAGGACGCGCGCGGTCTGCTTCGTCCCGCACTCGACAAACTCCACGAACACGCCGATGTGCTGTTGCTCGCGGGTGACCTGACCCGCCACGGCACCGTCGAAGAGGCTTCGGTGGTCGCCGACGAATTCCGGGATCTCGGCGTTCCGGTGATCGCGGTTCTCGGAAACCACGATCACCACTGCGATGCCGCCGACGAGATCACCGCACTCCTCGAAAGCCGGGACATCACCGTTCTCGAAGGAACCACCGCCACCGTGGCGGTGGATGGTCAGACCCTCGGCGTAGCGGGAATCAAGGGGTTCGGTGGCGGGTTCGCGGGCAAATGCGCGAGCGCCTTCGGGGAGCGGCAGATGAAGGACTTCGCCGGTCATACCGTGGAGGTCGCCGCGGAGCTACGCCGTGCCCTGTCGACCCTCGAGACCGACATCCGGGTGGCTCTCACCCACTACTCGCCGATCTCCGACACCTTGCACGGTGAGCCCCCCGAAATCTATCCCTTCCTCGGGTCGTATCTCCTCGGCGAACCGATCGACGAGTTCGGTGTCGACCTCGCCGTGCACGGGCACGCCCACGCGGGACGCGAACGCGGCACCACCCCTGGCGGCGTTCGGGTGCGCAATGTTGCCCAACCCGTGATTCACTCCGCTTACGCGGTGTACGGAATTCACACGGAATGAACGAATTCGGTACGCCGAGAGAGTAGTGATGACGGATGGACAGTGGCCGATTGGAGCGCGATGACGCGGACTGGAATTTCCGCGCCCGCCACGAGACCGAGACGCAACGACTGGACCGGAACTGGAACGGTCTGCTCCAGGAATTACGCGTCGTACAGACCGGGGTCCAACTGCTCACCGGGTTTCTTCTCACGCTGCCCTTCCAGGAAAGGTTCGGGGAGCTCACGGACGCCGAGGTTCTCATCTACCTCGTCACCGTCGCCCTCTCGGTGACATCGACCATGCTGTTGGTCGCCCCGGTAGGTATTCACCGGATGCTGTTCCGCCTGCACGCCCTGTACGACCTGGTTGCCGTGGCGCACCGGCTGGCGATCTGCGGGATCACCACACTGGCGATGGCGCTCATCGGAGTGGTGCTGCTCATCTTCAGCTTCGTCGTCTCACCCGTCGTCGGAGTCGCCGCCGCCGCAGTGGCCGTGGCCCTGTTTCTCGGACTGTGGTTGTTCGCCCGCATACTGCAGGGGCGACACCGCAAGTGAGCGCGGCGCCAATTCCCCCTCCGGCAGATACGGCCGTTTCGGAATGTCGGCCGGCGGGCAATCGTTCGGATGCCACGTCCTCGGGTCAAAAATCCCGAACCGAACCGAACGAGCAGACAGGAATGGCATGGCCGACTCTCAATCCTCCGGACCGTCGCCGACCCCCGAGAAGGATCCGGACGACTGGATCACCGGAGACGAACCGATGACCGGGCCACAACGGTCCTACCTGCACACTCTCGCCCAGGAGCTGGGTGAGACCGTTCCCGACGACCTGACCAAGGTCACCGCATCGAAACTGATCGACGACATGCAGCGACGATCGGGGCGAGGCGCCCGCGGCGAGGACTCCTCGGACACGTGAGACCGCCGACGCGCGCTGGCCTCGGCGTTTCGTGCTGTCGGCAGCCGGGTAGGCGTTCGAGTACGAAAGGAGCAGTGACATGACGGACATCCATCGCAGTGATGCGCATCGGACCGGTTCGCCCGGTTCCACCCCGGCGGGCCGCTCGGACAACGTCGACGATCTGTCGACCGTGCAGCTCGTCGAGCGGCTCACCGAGCAGGTGTCGCAACTCGTCCGCACCGAAGTGAGTCACGCCCTGACGGAGGTCAAGGAGAAAGGCACACGGGTCGGTATCGGCGTCGGCGTGTCGGGAGCGGGCCTTCTGCTGCTGCTGTTCGGCTTGGCGACGCTCGTTGCCACGGCAGTGCTCGGGCTCTCCACAGCCCTCGAACCGTGGCTCGCCGCCCTGATCGTGGCCGCCGTGCTGATCATCGCGGGGTCGATCACCGCAGCCGTCGGCGGGCGTCGCGCCAAGAACGCGCTGCCTCCCGTTCCGGAGCAGACCACCCGCAGCGTCCGGGCGGACGTCGACACCGTCAAGGAGGGCTTCCGATGACCGAGGCACAGCAGCCGAACGGCGAGGTCCCCACGCCAAGCCCCCCGGTCGAGCAACAGCGGGCGGAACTGGCCGCCACCGTCGATGCTCTGCACAAGAAGATCGATATCGGCTCGCGGGCCAAGGCGCACGCACGCCACGACATCGAGACGCTCAAGCAGCAACCGCAACGCGTGGCAGCGGTCGGCGTCGTCGCTTCCCTCCTCCTCGTGCTGCTGGTGGTACGGCGGCGGCGGAACGCCCACTGAGATCTCCACCCTAGGAGCGTATTTCAGATGCAGAAGGACACGAACGACGACCGGGACACACCCAAGGGTGGCCGGCCCGGTCCTGCAGATCAGGGCAAGGACGGTGGCATGGCTACCCGGGAGAACGCGCCTGAATTGGCCGAGGAATCGGCGGGATCCGATGACCCCGACGAATGAGCCGGGTGCGTCACCGGATCGTCCGTATAGACGAGGTCACATGAGCACAGGAGGTCGGCAGCAGTGACGTATCAGCCGGATACCGGGGCCGGGAAGGGCCCCTCAGAGAACGAGCGTCCCCAGGACGACGCGCGGACCATCCGCGGGCACGCCGGGGAAGCGATCACCGACAGTCGCAACTGGCCGGGGTATTTCCTGATCGCCGCCGGAATCGCTGCGCTCGGGGCGACGCTGGTCGGAGCAGGTTACGGTTTCGAAGGCTGGGCCGTGATCGGCGCCATCATCTGTGTGGTGTGCCTCATCGGCGGCGCCACACTCGTGCTCCTCGAGCGCAAGCGAGTCAAGGCCCTCGACGGAGAATCGCTCACCGACCAGGAAGGTCATTGATCCGGGCTGTATCCCCTATCGGCTGACCGGAGGATTTCCCCTCCCCCGGTTGCGGCGGTGACTGTCCCGGCTGGAGACGGGGCGAAGTCAGCGAAAAGAGCCCCGTATCAGGGGTTCTCGCCGTTCGAGGATGCCGGCGGTGTGTTCTCTGACCATCTCGTCGAGGTGGTCCCCCTGCGGTGCGAGCCAGAAGTCGCCGCGATCGATGCCGTCGAAGACCCGATCGGCGAAGGTGTCCGTGTCGAGGCCGTGCGTGGTGAGCAGGTCCCGCATCTGCGTGACCATCCGCTCGACTGCGGGGTGCGACACCCGGCCGTAGGGATTCTCGAACACGGAGGTGTTCACCGGTCCTGGTGCGAGGACGCTTGCGGACACCGGGGCTTCGACCATCGCCAGTTCCATCTGCAGGCATTCGGTCAGGGCAACCACCGCGAACTTCGACGCGCTGTACGGCGACATCATCGGTCCGGGTGCGAATCCGCCGACGGAGGCGGTGTTCACCACACGACTGGTGCCGTCCTGGTCGATCATTCTGGGGACGAACGCTCGAATTCCGTTGACGACGCCTCTCACGTTGACGCCCAGCACGGTGTCCCAGTCGGATTCAGCGAGTTGCCAGATGAACCCGGCCCGCATGATGCCCGCATTGTTGAACAGCAGATCGACTCGGCCGAAAGTCTCGAAGGCGGCGTCGGCGAGCGCGTCCACGGCCGCCGGATCCGCGACGTCGGTGGGAACGGCGATGGTATCGCCGCCCAGTTCCGCGGCGAGGTCGTGCACGGCCGCGGCGTCGACGTCGGCGAGTACCAGCTGCATACCGCGCCGCCTCGCCGTCCTGGCGAGTCCTGCTCCGATCCCACTCCCCGCACCCGTGACGACCGCCACCGAGTTCGTGCGCATGTCCGGATCTGTCACGGTGGATCCCCTAACAGGAGGTTTGCGGTTCTACTCTCGGCCCCAGCATAAGAAGCGGAGCGGGCCCCGGACGCGCGGTGTCCCCCTCAGTGGGAGCCGAATACGCAGCACACGCTAAGGGATCGCTGTCGTTTGGCCGCTACGGCGCCCGGGTAGTCGGAGCGTGTGTGCGGGGATTGTCCGTGCGCGCGTCCACCGACCAGGAGGTGCATCTCAGTGGCAGACGACAAGTCAGGTCCGGCCGAGGGTGTCAAGGGTGTCGTCGAAGACGTCAAGGGCAAAGCGAAGGAAGCAGCGGGAGCTGTGACCGGCAACGACGGCATGACTCGCGAAGGGCAGGCGCAGCAGGACAAGGCCGAGGCTCAGCGCGAAGTCGCGGAGAAGGAAGCAGCAGCCGAGAAGGCACGCGGCGAGGCGGCGGCCGAGGAAGCCCGGCAGCGCGCCGAGCAGGGTAAATAGGACGAGCAGTTCGACTGCAGGCCCCGGGCCGAGGAGTCACGGGGCCTGCAGTCGTGCGTCGGGACGCCCCTCGCGGCGCCCATTCCCGGGGTGGTCGGTTTACTTCTCCTTCTTCGGGACACTCTGTACGCATGCCGAAGCGCGAACTCGACATCGTGCTGTGGCACGTACACGGTGCGTGGACCACGGCGTTCGTTCAGGGCCGCCACCGGTACCTGATCCCGACCTTGCCGGAGGGTGGGGACTGGGGACGTGGCCGCTGCGGTCGCCCCTGGCCGGAATCGGCCCGCGAGGTCTCTCCCGAGGAGCTGCGCCGATCGAATGTGGACGTCGTGGTCCTGCAGCGCCCACACGAACTCGAACTCGCGCAGGAATGGCTCGGGCGGCAGCCCGGACGCGACGTTCCTGCACTGTATCTCGAACACAACACCCCCGCCGCCGGGGCCGCCACCACCCCGCATCCACTCGCCGGCCAGTCCGACATACCGATCGTCCACGTCACTCATTTCAATAACCTGATGTGGGACAACGGTTCTGCCCGCACGCACGTGATCTCCCACGGGATCGTCGACCCGGGACACCTCTACACCGGTGAACTACCGAGGGCCGTGACGATGATCAACGAACCGCAGCGACGGTGGCGGGTGACCGGCAGCGATCTGCTGCCGACCCTCGCGGCGGCGGCGCCGGTGGATGTGTTCGGAATCGGAACGGACACCTGGACACCGCCCGGATCGGAAGGTCGCGTGCGTGGATGTGGTGATCTGCTCACCGCCGAACTGCACCGTGAGGTCGCCCGGCGACGCGTGTTCGTGCACACGGCGCGCTGGACTTCGCTCGGGCTGTCGCTCGTCGAGGCGATGCACCTCGGAATGCCTGTGGTGGCGGTGGCATCGACGGAGGTGCCGACTTCGGTTCCGCCGGAGGCCGGAGTCATCGCCGCCGATGTCTCTGTACTCGCACGCGCCGTCGCCGATTTCGTGCACGAACCGGACCGGGCCGAGTTGTACGGGAAGGCGGCGCGCGACTTCGCCCTCCAGAACTTCGGGTTGGGCACCTTCCTCGATCGGTGGGACGAACTCTTGGCCGAGACTTCCGAATAGAACACCCGCACAACACAAACGGCGCGAGCCGGGACGGAGGATGATGAAAATCGCGATGGTGTCCGAACACGCCAGTCCCCTTGCCGCTCTCGGTGGCGTTGACGCCGGCGGACAGAACGTGCATGTCTCCGAACTGTCGGCCGGCCTGGTCAGGATGGGACACGAAGTGACCGTGTACACCCGTCGCGATTCGACCACGCTGCCCGACGAGGTCCCGACTCCCGCCGGTTATCGGGTGGTTCACGTGCCGGCGGGTCCGCCCCGGGTTCTCCCGAAGGACGACCTGCTGCCGTGGATGGACGATTTCGGGATCTACCTGCGCGGCGCCTGGGCCGCGGACCGACCGGATGTCGCCCACGCCCACTTCTGGATGTCCGGACTGGCCACCCAGTCCGCTGCCCGCCCCCTCGGCGTGCCCACGGTGCAGACGTTTCATGCGCTGGGCGTGGTGAAACGTCGCTATCAGGGTGATGCCGACACCAGCCCGCACGACAGGATTCGGCTCGAGCTCGATCTCGCGAAAGCCGCCGACCGCATCGTGGCCACCTGCTCGGACGAGGTATTCGAACTGGTGCGGATGGGTCTTCGCCGTTCGAGTGTTTCCGTTGTGCCGTGCGGGGTGGACCTCGACTTGTTCACCCCCACCGGCCCGGTGGAACCGACGCGGGCGCGTCACCGGCTCGTCACCGTGGGGCGGCTGGTGCCCAGGAAAGGGTTCGACATCGCCATCTCCGCTCTCCCGCAGCTGCCCGACGTGGAGCTGGTGATCGCGGGCGGTCCCGCGCACGGCTGCCTCGCCGAGGACCCCGAGGCCGCCCGGCTGCTCCACCTCGCCGACGAGCTCGGGGTGCGGGATCGCGTCCTGATGCCCGGCCAGATCAGCCGGGAACGGATGCCCGCCCTGCTGCGCTCGGCCGACGCCGTGGTGTGCACGCCGTGGTACGAGCCGTTCGGCATCGTCCCTGTCGAGGCCATGGCCTGCGGCGTTCCCGTCGTGGCCGCCGCGGTGGGCGGCATGCTGGACACGGTGGTCGACGGCGGAACGGGTCGGCTGGTGCCCCCACGGGATCCTGATGCGCTGGCAGCGGCGCTGCGACGCCTACTGGCCGACGACTCGGCGCGCGCCGCCTTCGGTGCCGCCGGTCACGACCGGGCCCGTTCCCGGTACTCCTGGGATCGGATTGCCTCGGACACGGTGCGGGCCTATCAGCGCATCAACCCGTCCGAGCAGGGCGCCGGTTCCGTCGTCGCGCGGTAACCGGAACCCGGGGCCACACGCTCATGACACGATTCGAACGCGCATTGGTCACCGGTGGCGCCGGCTTCGTCGGTTCCCACCTGTGTGAGGAACTGGTCCGGTCGGGTACAGCGGTGTGCTGCATGGACAACGGGTCGACCGGCACTCCGGCCAACGTGCAGGCACTGCGCGACTCCCCCCTGTTCGAGTACGTCGACCACGACGTGAGCGAACCGTTTCCCGACGTCGGTTCGGTCGACGTCGTCTTTCACCTCGCGTCGCCGGCGTCGCCGGTCGACTATCAACGACTGCCGGTGCAAACCCTGCTGGCCGGGTCGCACGGTACGAAGAACGGACTTGACCTAGCGGTGGCGCAGGGGGCCCGGTTCCTCCTCGCCTCGACGAGTGAGGTGTACGGAGACCCACTGGAACATCCTCAGCGCGAGAGCTATTGGGGAAATGTCAACCCGGTGGGTCCGCGCAGTGTGTACGACGAGGCCAAGCGGTACGCGGAGGCGCTGTGCGCGGCGTACGGCCGTGCGGGGCTCTGCGATATCGCCATCGCGCGAATCTTCAACACCTACGGGCCGAGGATGCGCGACGCCGACGGGCGCATGATCCCCACCTTCCTCGGTCAAGCCTTGCGCGGCGAACCGATCACCGTGGCGGGGACGGGACGGCAGACGCGGTCGATCTGTTTCGTCACCGACACCGTCGCCGGCCTGTGCGCGCTCGCCGAATCGAGGGAGCGGGGTCCGGTCAACATCGGGAATCCGGACGAGATGACGGTCCTGTCCGTGGCGGAACGCATCCTCGATCTCACCGGCAGCAGATCGCCGATCGTGCACATACCCGCTGCTCAGGACGATCCCCAGCAGCGATGTCCGGATATCACCCGCGCCCGGAGCGCGCTCGGCTGGGCACCGCGCGTCGGCGCCGACGAGGGGCTGCGCCGCACGGTCCGATGGGTCACGGAGCGCTCCGCGGCGGCGTGAACGGGTAAATCACCTATAGGTGTTTATGGTCCCTTTCCGGGGGTAATCGCCACCCAGATCGGGCGACACCGTTCCGTGCCACGCTGGTCATCCGAATCGAGCACAACGAGAGAGGCGCTATGCGGATTCTGGGCATCAATGCCGTCTTCCACGATTCCGCGGCCGCGCTCGTCGTCGACGGGCAGATCGTGGCCGCCGCCGAGGAGGAACGATTCTCCCGGCGGAAACACGGGAAGCGGCCGGTACCCTTCTCCACCTGGGAATTACCCGAGCAGGCTGCCAAGTGGTGTCTCGAGGTCGGTGGGCTCCGTCCGCAGGATCTCGACGCCGTCGGCTACTCGTACGACCCGGAACTCGTCGACCACAGTCTCGACGGCCTCGATCCCGGGTGGGAAGAGCTGCGCACCACGTATGCGCGTCGCGCGCCGCGCTTTCTCGCCACCGCATTACCCGGCCTCGACCCCGACAAGGTGCAGTTCGTGCGGCACCATGTCGCACACGCGGCGTCCGCCGGGCTCGTCGCCCCCTTCGGCGACGGGGCCGTCCTCACCCTCGACGGACGCGGTGAGAGTACCTCGATGCTTGCCGGTGAGTACCGCGACAGGAAGTTGGATATCCTTGCCACGCAGCAGCTTCCGCACTCACTCGGATTGATGTACGAGGACCTGACGGAGCACCTCGGGTTCGCGCGCTCGAGCGACGAGTACAAAGTGATGGCGCTCGCGTCTTACGGCAAACCCCGCCATCTCGAGTACCTTCGCGAACGGGTCTTCACCACCGACGACGGCGGATTCCGGACCCTGCCGATCAACTGGGACACGCTTGCTCCCCGCCGCGCCCCGGACGGCGAATTCGCCCCCGAACACGCCGATCTCGCGTGCTCCATCCAGACCCGCCTCGAAGAGGTTCTGCTGGAGTTGTGTTCGTGGCTGCACCGGCGCACCAATGCCACCCAACTGACCCTGGCCGGCGGTATCGCCCTCAATTGTGTTGCCAACACCCGCATCCACACCGACAGTCCGTTCGAACAGGTGTGGATACAGCCCGCCGCAGGAGATTCCGGGACCGCACTCGGCGCCGCGCTCGGCATCGCCGCCGAGGCGAGTGAACCGCCGCCCCGGTGGACGGGCGCCGCCCTCGGCCGCGGATTCTCCGACGAGGAGATCCGGGGAGCCCTCGTCGCCGCGAAGGTCCCGTTCACGGAACCGGACGATGTCGCAGCCGTCGTGGCCGAGGCGCTGGCCGACGACAAGATCGTCGCCTGGTTTCAGGGACGCGCCGAATTCGGTCCCCGGGCCCTCGGGCACCGTTCTCTCCTGGCTCACCCCGGCCGCGCCGAGAACCTCGAACGACTCAACGACGTCAAGGGCCGGGAACAGTTCCGCCCGGTGGCGCCGATGGTCGCGGCGGATCGCGCCGCCGACATCTTCAGCCGCGGGCCGATACCGAGCCCCTACATGCTGTTCGTGCACGACGTGCACCCCGCGTGGCGGGACCGGATCCCGGCGGTCACCCACGTGGACGGCACCGCGCGCATCCAGACCGTGGACGAGGGGGCCGAGCCACTGGTCGCGCGCATGCTGACCGAGTTCGAGAGGCTCACGGGCCTGCCGGTCGTCGTGAACACCAGCCTCAACACCGCAGGCCGGCCGATGGTCGACAGCCCCCGCGACGCGCTCGAGTGTTTCGGTTCGGCCCCCGTCGACCTGCTGGCGATCGGGCCTTTCGTGGTGACGCGGCCGTCGGTGACCGGTCGGTGAACCCGGTCATGAGCGAGGACGATCGGCGCGGACCCAGCGCAGTCGAAGACAGCGCACCTGGAGACACTGCACCTGGAGACAGTGCAGTCGCCTACTCGGTCGTGATCCCGACGGTAGGCAGGCCGAGCCTCGAACGTCTCCTCGGGGCGCTCGCCTCCGCCACGGGTCCGCGGCCGCACGAGATCGTAGTGGTCGACGACCGTCCCGGCGACCACGGCCCACTCCAGGTGCCTAGCGGCGATCTGCCCGTGCGAGTCCTCTCCTCGGGAGGCCGCGGTCCGGCGGCCGCCCGCAACGTCGGCTGGCGGGCGTCGTCGAGCCGATGGATCGCGTTCCTCGACGACGACGTGATGGTGGTACCCACCTGGTTCGATGACCTCGCCGCCGACCTGAAGGAGGCCGCCGCGGCCGCGGCGGACGACCCGGTCGGAGCGTCGCAGGCACGCATCGTGGTGCCGCTCCCGACGTCCCGCCCGCCCGATGACGACGAACGCAGGACCGCAGCCCTGGCCGGTGCCCGATGGATCACCGCCGACATGGCGTATCGCCGGTCCGCGCTCCAGGCCGTCGGTGGCTTCGACGAGCGGTTTCCCCGCGCCTTCCGGGAAGACGCCGACCTGGCGCTGCGCGTGATTCGCGCCGGGTACCGCATCGTGGACGGCGCCCGCGTCACCACGCATCCGCCGGGACGCGGAACCATGTTGACGAGTGTGCGGGCGCAGGCCGGCAATGCGGACAACGCCCTGATGCGCCGCAAGTTCGGCCCGCACTGGCGACACGAGATCGGCGAGGGTCCCGGACGCATGCGGGGACACGTCCTCGCGACCGCGGCGGGAAGTCTGGCCCTGGCGCTGGGCCTGGTCGGCAAGCGGCGGGCGGCGGTGGTCGCCGGTGCACTGTGGGCCGGCAGCACCGTCGACTTCGCGGTGCGCCGAATCCTTCCCGGACCGCGTACTCCCCGCGAGGTGTTCCGAATGGCGCTCACCAGCGTCCTCATTCCCCCCGTCGCGTGCGGGTGGCGGCTACGCGGGGAGTTTCAGGTGCGCCGGGCCGAGCGGGAACGTCCGGCCGCCGTCCTGTTCGATCGAGACGACACGATCATCGTCGACGTGCCCTATCTTTCGGACCCGGACCTCGTGCGGCCCGTTCCCGGTGCGGTCGAACTTCTCGGGCGGTTGCGCGCACACGGGGTTCCGATCGGGGTGATCAGCAACCAGTCGGGCGTCGCGAAGGGCCTGATCTCCCCGGAGCGGCTGGCCGCGGTCAATTCGCGGGTCGAGGAGGTTCTCGGGCCGTTCGACACCTGGCAGGTGTGCCCGCACGACGCCGCCGACGGCTGCGAGTGCCGCAAACCGCATCCCACGATGGTCCGGCGGGCAGCGGAGGAACTGGGGGTGGATGTACGCCGCTGCGTGCTGATCGGCGACACCGGAGCGGACGTCGACGCCGCCCTGACCGCCGGTGCGCGTGCGGTCCTCGTCCCGACGACGCGGACACTGCCCGAGGAGGTGGCGGCCGCGCACCGCAAGGCGGCCGTGGCCCCGACTCTCGTGGCCGCGGTCGCTCTGGCGATGGGAGATCGGCGATGACGGGGAACGCGTTGGTGGCCCGGTTGGACAGCGCCGGCGACGTCCTGCTCGCCGGTCCGGCGGTTCGGGCCGTGGCGCAGTCGAGCGCCCGCCTCACCATGCTGGTCGGCCCCCGCGGCCGTGCGGCGGCGAAACTGCTGCCCGGCGTCGACGACATCATCGAGTGGCAGGCGCCGTGGGTCGACTTCGAGCACTCCCCCGTCACCGCCGAATCGGTGCACCAACTGATCAAACAGATCGAGACACTCGAACTCGACCGAGCGCTGATCCTCACCTCGTTCCACCAGTCACCGCTCCCCCTCGCCCTCGTACTCCGGATGGCCGCGGTGCCCTGGATCGGGGCGATCAGCGAGGACTACCCCGGGGCACTGCTCGACCTACGCCATCATGTCGGCGGCGACCCGCCCGAGGCCGAGCGCGCGCTGTCGCTGGCCACCGCCGCGGGGTACGCGCTGCCGGCCGGTGACCACGGCCGGCTCGAGGTTCGGCGACCCCTGCCCGACGTATCCACCGTCACCGGGGACACCCCGTACATCGTCGTCCATCCCGGGGCGGCGGTGCCCGCCCGCCGGATGTCCGTGGATCGGAGCCGCGACCTGGTCCGCGGACTGGTGGCGGCGGGTCTTCGCGTGCTGGTCACCGGGACACCTGGGGAACGGGATCTCACCCGCGACGTCGCCGGGGACTGGGCCACCGATCTGGGCGGCGCGACCGACATGTTCGAAATGGCCGCAATCCTCGCCGGCGCGCGGGTGCTGGTGGCCCCGAATACCGGGCCGGCGCACCTCGCCGCGGCCGTGGGCACGCCGGTGGTGTCCCTCTTCGCACCGGTGGTGCCCGCCGACAGGTGGGCACCCTACGGGGTTCCGCACCGGCTTCTGGGGCGCGCGAACGCACCCTGCGCCGGGACGCGGGCGCGCGAGTGCCCCGTGCCCGGTCATCCCTGTCTCGACACTGTCACCACCGAGGAGGTTCTCGCGGCCATCGAGCAGTTGACCGCGCACCCGGATGTCCGCACCGACGGAGGAGGTACGCCGTGATCGACGACCACAGAGCGGAAGACGACCGGACGTTCACGGTCGAGCATTTCGCGGAACTCAGTGATGCGCTGGCACGTAACCGAATGTGCGCACCGACCATCGCCCGCTGGGGCCGCCGCCTCGCCGAGATCTTCGCGGCCGATGGGCGGCTACTGGCATGCGGGAACGGGGGCAGTGCCGCTGAGGCGCAGCATCTGACGGGTGAACTGGTCGGCCGTTTCCGCGACGAACGCCGGCCGTTGTCGGCCATCGCCCTGCACGCCGAAACCTCGGCCGCCACCGCCATTCTCAACGACTACGGCGTCGAAGAGCTGTTCGCCCGGCAGGTCCGGGCGCACGGACGCCGCGGCGACGTCCTCGTGCTCCTGTCCACCAGCGGAACCAGTCCCAACGTGGTGGCCGCAGCCAAGGCCGCCCACGACATCGGCGTGACCACCTGGGCTCTGACGGGTCCGGCACCGAATCCTCTTGCCGCACTGTGCGATGACGCCATCGCGGTGGAAGCGCCCACGGTGGCGACGGTGCAGGAGATGCATCTTGCGCTGGTGCATGTGCTGTGCGCCGCCCTCGACGCCGAACTGGGAGTCACCTCGTGACGCCGCTCGTGGTGATCGGTGACACCCTGCTCGACGTCGACATCGAAGGTAGCGCGGACAGGTTGTGCCCGGAGGCACCGGTGCCCGTCGTCGACGTGGAGCGGCGGTGGGAACGGCCCGGCGGCGCCGGCCTCGCCGCACTCCTCGCAGCGAGATCCACCGGGCAGGTCGTGCTCGTCACCGCCCTCGGCACCGACGCCGACGCCGACCGGCTCACGAATCTGCTCGGCTCCGGTGTCGAGGTCGTCGCGGTGCCCCTCGTCGGCACCACGGTCTGCAAGACCCGGGTCCGCGCGGGAGGTCAGTCCCTGGTCCGCCTCGATTCCGGCGGCGGGATCGCGACAACCCAGCCGTTGGGAGCCCAGGTGCGGGAGGCGATCACCGGTGCGGGTGCCATCCTCGTGTCGGATTACGGACGCGGAATGGCGAACCACCCCGAGATCCGGGCGCTCGTCGCCGAACGCGCCGCGCACGTTCCGGTGGTGTGGGATCCCCATCCCCGCGGCCCGGCACCGGTGCCGGGCGCCCGGCTGATCACACCCAACGACGCGGAGGCCACCCGAGCCGAACCCGAGGCGCGTGGACCACTCGACCGGGCCGCCGGGCTGACCGTGCGGTGGGACAGCGACGCGGTGGCGGTCACGGTCGGAGCCGCTGGGGCAGCACTCGCCACCCGGTCGCCCGGCACGAGCGGAATGATCGCCGTCCCCGAATCGGCCCGTCTCGCCGCGGCGAGCAGGCCCGACACGTGCGGTGCCGGGGATCGCTTCGCCAGTGCGGCGGCCACCGCACTTCTGGACGGGGCTTCGGTCGAGCAGGCGGTGACCGCGGCGGTCGAATCGGCCGCCCGCTTCGTCGGCCTCGGCGGGGCCTCCGCGGTCTCGGTGTGTTCCTCCACGCAGGCGCCTGCCCTCGGCGGCGGCGACGCTCACACCGACCCGTACGCGTTCGCCGACCGCGTACGCCGGAACGGTGGACGGCTGGTGGCGACCGGCGGCTGTTTCGACCTGCTGCACCGCGGGCACGTGAGCCTGCTTCAGCAGGCCCGCATGCTCGGTGACGCGCTGATCGTCTGCCTCAATTCGGACGACTCGGTGCGCCGCATGAAGGGCGCCGACCGTCCCCTCGTACGCGCCGAGGACCGCGCGCGGGTGCTGTCCGAACTCGGTTCGGTCGACTCCGTGGTGATTTTCGACGAGTCCTCGCCCGCCGAAATTCTGGAACGCCTGCGCCCGGATGTGTGGGTGAAGGGCGACGACTACGCGGACAAGGAAATTCCGGAAGCGGAGGTGGTCCGGCGGCACGGCGGTGACGTGGTGTTCGTGCGGGTCGTCGACGGCTACTCGACGACCCGGATGCTCGCGACCGCCCGGGCGGCAACCCGAGCCGAATCCCGTGACGGCCGCAACTACCCCGGGCCGCGGTGACGGCCCTCAACTTTCGAAGGGAGCCCTGATGACAACAGCCAGCAACGATCAGATCGGTACCGTACTCGTCACCGGTGGTGCGTCCGGTCTCGGCGCGGCGACGGTCCGCGCCGTGCGGGAGCGCGGCGGTAGGCCGCTCGTGATCGACCGGGTGGCGCCGGAGGGTGACGTCGAGTACGTGATCGCCGACCTCGCCGACTCCGGTGCGGCGGAACAGGCCGTGCACGACCTCGTCGAGAGGGCGGGCGGGCGGCTGGACGGCGTGTTCACGGCCGCCGGTATCGACAGTTGCGGCCGGCTCGACACCGTCCCCACGAAGGACTGGGAGCGCGTGGTGCACGTCAATCTCCTGGGCACGGTGGCGGTGGTTCGTGCGGCGCTGCCGCACCTGAGGGAGTCCCGCGGAACGGTGGTGACCTGTGCATCGACCTTGGGGATCAAAGCGGTCAGCGATGCCACCGCCTACTGCGCGGCCAAATTCGGTGTCGTGGGTTTCACCCGGGCTCTCGCCGCCGAGACCGCGGGCGAGGTGGGCGTCACGCTGCTGATTCCCGGCGGAATGACCACTCCCTTCTTCGACGGACGCGACGAGCAGTACAAGCCGCCCGCGGATGCCAAGTTGAACGATCCGGCGCACGTCGCGAACACGGTGCTGTTCGCCCTGAGCCAGCCCCCCGGATGTGAGGTTCGAGAGATGGTCGTGTGCTCGTCGACCGAGAGCTCATGGCCCTGACGCCGACCGTCCTCGTCCTGCGCGCGCTCGGCATCGGTGACCTCCTGACCGCGGTGCCCGCTCTGCGCGGGCTCCGCCGGTCCTGTCCGGACCGGCGTCTTGCCCTCGCGGCCCCCGCGGAATTGACGCCACTCGTGGAGTTGATCGGCGCAGTCGACGAACTCGTCCCGACCGCCGGTCTCGGCGCCCTCGACTTCCGCGGCGGAGAGCTCGACCTGGCGGTCAATCTCCACGGGCGCGGTCCGGAGAGCATCGCGGATTTGCTGCGCCAGAATCCGCCCCGCACCCTGACCTATCGGCACACCGACTACCCGGACCTCCCGGGGCCGGAATGGGTGGCGGACCAGCACGAGGTGCAGCGGTGGTGTTCCCTCCTCGAGTGGTTCGGAATCCCCTGTAACGCAGAAGATCTCGATCTCATCCCGCCACCGGAGGCGTCCGCCGCACCCGGCGCGGTCGTCATACATCCCGGGGCGGCATCCCCTGCCCGCCGCTGGCCGGTGGACCGTTTCGGAGCGGTGGCCCGCGTCCTCGCCGACCAGGGGCATCGCATCGTCGTCACGGGCAGTGCAGGTGAGCGGCCACTCGCGGAAGCGGTCGCCGATTCCGCCGGACTGCCGCCGGGCGCCGTCCTGGCGGGCGAGACATCGCTGCGCGGGACCGCGGCAGTGGTCGCCGATGCGCGACTGGTCCTGTGCGGCGACACCGGGATCGCGCACCTGGCCACCGCGTTTCGCACTCCGTCGGTGATCCTGTTCGGTCCGGTCTCACCCGCACACTGGGGACCGCCTCGTCGCCCGCAGCACGCGTGCCTGTGGTCCGGACGGCGCGGTGACCCGCACGGGAACAGTCTCGACCCCGGGCTCGCGGCGATCACCGTCGAGGACGTGCTGGGCGCCGTGGGCGAGGTATGTGCAGAGAAGCACGTGATGGAAGGAGGGCTGGATGTCTGACCGGCACGTCGGCGTCGTGGGCGCCGGCTACGTGGGCTTGACCAGCGGCGCAGGCTTTTACCATCTGGGACACCGAGTCACCCTGGTGGACATCGACGCGCACCGCGTCGAGGCCCTGCGCAGTGGTGAGCTGCCCTTCCTCGAGCCGGAACTCGAACGGCTCGTCACGCAGGGTGTGGCATCGGAACGCCTGCACATCACCACCGACCGGACCGCACTCGCGTCGTGTGACACCGTATTCGTGTGCGTGCCCACCCCCATGGGTGAGGACGGCGCCGCCGATCTGTCTTCCGTCGACGCCGTGGTTACCGAACTGGCGGCACTGCTCGCACCCGGCAGTATCGTGGTGACCAAATCGACTGTGCCGGTGGGAACCACCATCCGCATCGGCGAACGCCTCGAACCCCATGGGATCACCGTGGTGAGTAATCCGGAATTTCTGCGGGAAAGCCATGCGGTACAGGACTTCCTGAACCCCGACCGCATCGTCGTCGGCGCCTCGGACGCGGACGCCGGGCAACGCGTCGTCGACCTCTATGCCGGCGTCGAGGCGCCGGTTCTGCGGATGGATCCGGCCAGTGCCGAACTCGCCAAGTATGCGAGTAACGCGTTCCTCGCACTCAAGTTGTCCTACGCGAACACCCTCGCCGAGCTGTGTGATCACTTCGCCGCCGACATCCGCGACGTCGGACGGGCCATGGGCGCCGACCACCGTATCGGGACCAGCTTCCTGAACCCCGGGCCCGGCTGGGGAGGATCGTGCCTTCCCAAGGACACCCACGCCTTGCTGGCGACTTCGGAACGCGGGGGCGTGTCGTTTCCCTTGCTGCGTGCGGCGCTCGAGACGAATGCCGCGCAGGCGCACCGGGTGGTCGCCAAAGCGCGGCAGGCCGCCGGGATCGACGCAGGCGGCTCCCTCGAAGGGGTACGCATCGGGCTGCTGGGCCTGGCGTTCAAAGCCGACACCTGCGACGTCCGCGACTCCCCGGCGCTCACCGTCGCGGCCGCACTGTCCGAAGAAGGAGCAGTGCTCACCGCCTACGATCCCGGAGTGTCGCCGGACTCCCCGACGATCCCCGGTGTGCAAGTGGTCGACGACCCCTACTTGGTAGCGAAAGACGCGGCGGTGCTGGTCCTCCTGACCGAATGGAGTGACTTCCGAACCCTCGACTGGGACCTCGTCGGCACACTCGCCCAGCGCAAGGCGATCGTCGACACGCGAAACCTCCTGGACCCCGCCGTGTTGAGAGATTCCGGCTTTCAGCTCGTGTCGAACGGACTCGGGGACGGCGAGGCACAGCGATGCGGCTGATCATCACAGGGGCGACCGGTAACGTCGGCACCTCCCTGCTCCACCGGCTCCGAGGCGGATCCGAGCACCTCGACCAGGACCTCGAGCTGGTGGGGCTCGCACGACGACCTCCCGCGCAGGTCCCGCCGTACGACGGGCTGCAGTGGCACGCGATCGACGTGGCGCACCCCGATGCGATCGACCTACTGCGGCCCATCTTCGAGGGCGCCGACGCGGTGATCCACCTCGTGTGGGCGTTCCAGCCCACCCACGACCGGAACTATCTCCGACGCGTCGGCGTGGACGGCACCCTGGCGGTGGCGGCCGCAGCCGAGGCCGCCGGTGTCGCGCATCTGATCCATATGTCGTCCGGGGCGGTGTACTCACCGGACCCCGGACGGACGGTCGACGAGTCCGCACCCCGCGGCGGTGTGCCGGGCTCGGTGTACAGCGTCGACAAGGCCGCCGCCGAGGCGGGACTCGACGATTTCGAAAAGAACACTTCGGTGGCCGTCACCCGGGTACGGCCGGGATTCATCGGCCAGCAGGCAGCGGGCAGTGAACTCGGCCGTTACACCCTGCCGCGGGGCATTCCCGCGGGCGTTCTGAAGTTTCTTCCGGTCCTCCCGTTGGACCGCTCGCTGGCGATCCCGGCCGTCCACGCCGACGATGTTGCCGACGCGCTGGCTCGAATGGTGTTCGAGCGGGCAACCGGGGCGTTCAATCTGTCGGTCGATCCCCCGCTGGGCACGGACAACTTCGGTGCGGCGCTTCACGCCCGCCCCGTGCACGTGCCGCGCTCGCTGCTCACGCTTCTCGTCGACGTGACGTGGCGTGCCCACCTGCAACCTGTCCACCGCGGGTGGATCGATCTGGCCTATTCGGTTCCCCTGCTCGATTCGGCCAGGGCCCGCCGCGAACTTCAGTGGGAACCCCGGTATTCGGCGCAGGACACGCTCGACGCGGCGGTACGCGGCGTCATCGGCGGCGATGCCGGAGACAGTCCTGTGCTGCGCCGCCGATCGCCGTTCGACGGGACCCGGTGACCCTGCCGATTACGAGTGCGTTCGGTGGGTATTCGGCTGCCATGAGCGAGCAGCAGCGGCTGAAGGTCGTCGTCGTCGGTGCCACCGGCAATGTCGGAACGAGCATCGTCGAGGCGTTGAGCGAGGAGCCGTCGGTCGAGGAGATCGTCGGCGTAGCGCGCAGGCACACCGACTGGACCTGCTCGAAGACACGGTGGATATTCGCCGATGCCAGCGTCGACGACTTCCGGCCGATCGTGCGGGGCGCCGACGCCGTCATCCACCTCGCCTGGTTGTTCCAGCCCACCCACAAGCCGGAGGTCACATTCGAAAACAACGTCCTCGGTGCCATCCGCGTGTTCGAGGCCGTGGCCGAGGAACGGGTACCGGCCCTCGTATACGCCTCTTCGGTCGCGGCGTATTCGCCGGGGCCGTCCGACACCGGCGTCACCGAAGACTGGCCCACCCACGGCTGGCCCGGCGCCGCCTACCCGCGTGAGAAGGCGTATCTCGAGCGGTGGCTGGACGCGTACGAGCTGAGCAACCCGGACATGCGGGTGGTGCGGATGCGTCCCGGCTTCATCTTCAAGCGGGAGTCGGCCACCGCGCAGCGTCGGTTGTTCGTCGGGCCCCTGCTGGCCGGCCGGCTGGTCCGGGGCGGGCTCATCCCGGCCGTTCCCCTCGTCGAGGATCTGCGTGCGCAGATTCTGCACACCACCGATGCGGCTGCGGCGTACGTCCAGGCGGTACTCAGGCCGGTGCGCGGTGCCTTCAACCTTGCGGCGGAACCGCCTGTCGATGGCGCCTACCTCGCCGAACTTTTCGGTGCCCGTCAGATTCCCCTTCCGCGGCCCGCGGTCCGCGGTGTTCTGTGGGCGGCGTGGCACACCCACGCGGTACCCGCCTCCCCCGGACTCCTCGACACCGTTCTGCAGTTACCGATCATGGACACGACCAGAGCTCGGACGGAATTGGGGTGGCAGCCGCGCTACACGCCCCGGGAAACCCTCGAGGAATTTCTGGGTGGGTTGCGCGATGGTGCCGGGTTGCCCACGCCACCCCTGCACGGGGACACGGTAGGTGGTCGGCTCCGGGAATTCGCGACCGGAATCGGGCAGCGACCATGACCATCGACACCGCGACGCCGTACGTGAGTGACAAGGAAAGGACTGAGTAGTTGCCATGACGAAAGACGCGGGAACGCCAGGCACGAGCAGTGAGTCCGAAAAGCCCTACGACCCGGCGGAAGACCCGGATTCGGACCCGGAGAATCTGCTGTCCGGCACACATCAACCGGATCAGGCCGAGGGCGAGGACGACGACCCGAGCTGACGCGGGCCTCGTTCCTACTCAGTCGAACACGCCGGCGAGGTCGAGAATCAGCAGGACGGCAATTGCCAGGAACACCGCGGCGATCGCACCGACTGCCACCATTGTCGCGATGCCCGTAGGCGGAAAGTGTCTGCCGGTTCGGGGCTCGGAGAACGAGGTCCCCGAGGTCTGCGCCGCATCAGGTGGGGTCGAACCGGGGCTGACGCCACCCCCCGGCTCGAGATCGGGGGTCTCGGCCGGGTCCGGATCCGGGGGTTGAGCGGTCATGGCGACGATCCTCTCTGTCCTGATTCGACATTTCGCGAGCACGAGCCGCGCGTATCCTCGCCGAGTACCCGCCCGCGCACCGTCCACACGAGGACAGCACCCCGCCCGGCACTCATTGCGGTCCGCGAAGTTTGACAAATTCGACAGCCACCTGCCGTTCCGGTGCCGCCGAATCGAGCTCACTCTCGGTGACCGTCACGCCGTCGGTCACCGTCTCCACGACGCGCCACCCGAAGGCCCCGCGGTCCGGCACGTTGCCCGCCCGAATTCTGGCCGCCACCGTGACGGCCAGCGCGGAATCCGAGGTCACGAACGAACACGTCAGATCCACATCAGAGACCACGGCGCCGATCAGCTCAGAGGCGATCTCATCGACCGCGAGCTTGATGTCCGCTACCTCGTCGGCACCGAAATCAGCGAGGGCAGCGAGGGTTTCGGCCACCGCCCTGATCACCGGAAGCTGATCGAACTCGGCAGTCACCCGTAATTCGACAGGTGAACCCGGCTCCGCTCGAAGCTTCCCGAATTCGCCGATCTCGGCCATCTGCACTCCACATTTCGGTCGCAGGTGCGTGGATCTTCGCGCAGCGTACCCAGCGACCGGAACCGCCAATCGGTTGAAAGCGTGCCGTGCGTGGACGTAGGGTTGATCGCGCGTGGTTGAGAACACAGCCGCACGTAGTCCGGACGCCGCAGGATGCGCAATGGACGGAGGTTGTGCGCCCTGTACGTGGCATCGGGCCACCGACGCTTGCGCTTGGTGTGTCCACGCCGCGAAATGAACCGACGCGCACGGACGCCCACAGATTGCATGCGATCGGAGGGTCATGAAATCTTCACGCAGCGTCAGCGCCGTGGCCGCACCGCACTGCGACCGGGGATCGCGCCTCGCGCACGACCACGAAATCGGTGTCGCGGTCGAAGCGGCCGCGCCCGGGGGCGCCACGATCGGCCGAATTTCGGGTGACATCGACGTGCTTGCCGCACCGTCGTTCGCGTTGGCGCTGGCCGACCTCGCGCAGGACGACGCCGCGCTCGTCATCGACATGACCGGCGTCGACTTCGTCGGAACCTCAGCGCTGTCGGTGCTCTCGACGTTCGCAGAGTCCGCACGGCAGCGGCACATGACCTGGGCGCTTGCTGGCAACCGGGCGGTGCTGCGTCCCATTCAGGCAACCGGACTCGACACGAAGATCCCCACCTGCGACTCCGTACGCAAGGCTCTCGACTGGATAGATGCTCGCGGGCACGCATGACGACCGATCAGTGATGACTGTCTCGCTGACCTTCGTGGGGAACGCAACCGTTCTCCTCGGCTATGGCCCGATCACCGTGCTCACCGACCCCAATTTTCTGCACCGCGGCCAGCACGCCTATCTCGGTTACGGCCTGGTGTCGCGGCGCCTGAAGGACCCGGCCCTGCGGATCGACGAGTTACCGCCCCTCGATGTGATCGTCCTGTCCCACATGCACGGCGACCATTGGGACCGCACCGCCCAGAAAGACCTCGACCACGACCTCCCGGTCCTCACCACACCCCACGCCGTGAAGCGACTGGTGCGCCGCGGGTTCTCTCAGGCCTCCGGGCTGCAGACGTGGCAATCGACCACCATCTCGAAGGACGACGTGCACGTGACGGTGACGTCCCTGCCCGGCCGCCACGCGCCCGGGTGGACGCATGGTCTGCTTCCACCCGTGATGGGGACGATGCTGGAGTTCGGCCCGCGTTCGGGTTCGGTCGAACGTCGCCTCTACGTCTCCGGGGACACCCTGTTCGTGCAGGAACTGCAGGAGATTCCAAAGCGATTTCCTCCCGTCGACGGCGGCGTGCTGCACCTCGGTGGTACCCGTCTGCCGGCCGGACGCCGGCTACCGTTCGGGCTCACGGTGACGATGGACGCGCAGCAGGGCGCAGACACGGTCGAGCTACTCGATCTTCCCCGGGTAGTACCCGTCCACTTCGACGACTACACCGTGTTCGCCTCGGCCCTGGGAGACTTTCGGGTCGAGATGGAGAAACGTTCGCTGGCCGAGCGCGTCGTCTACGTCGACCGCGGCGAGACCGTGACCATCTGATCGCCCTCCCTCGCCCTCGACACCGGGGAGCCTCACCGGTCCCCTGCCGGTCCTCCCGGCTCCTCCGAACGCTGGGCGGTGTCTTCGACGTCGACGGCCGTCTGCTTGTGGCCACCCGGGCCGATGTGCGCTTCGGCCCGCATCGTCTCGACCATGTGCGGGTAGTGCAGCTCGAACGCTGGACGCTCGGAGCGCACCCGCGGAATCTCGATGAAGTTGTGCCGCGGCGGCGGGCAGGTGGTGGCCCACTCGAGCGAGTTGCCGTAACCCCACGGGTCGTCGACGGTGACGACCTCGCCGTACCGGTAGCTTTTGAAGACGTTCCACAGGAACGGAAGCGTGGAGATGCCCAGGACGAAAGCGAAGACCGTGGAAATCGTGTTCAGCGTGGTGAACCCGTCCGGCGGCAGGTAGTCGGCGTACCGGCGCGGCATACCCTCGGCTCCCAGCCAGTGCTGCACGAGGAAGGTTCCGTGGAAGCCGATGAACGTGGTCCAGAAGTGCCACTTGCCGAGGCGTTCGTCCATCATCCGCCCGGTCATCTTCGGGAACCAGAAGTAGATGCCCGCGTAGGTGGCGAACACGATGGTGCCGAACAGCACGTAATGGAAGTGGGCGACCACGAAGTAGCTGTCGGTGACGTGGAAGTCGAGCGGGGGGCTGGCCAGGATGACGCCGGTGAGACCACCGAAGAGGAACGTGATGATGAACCCGACGGCAAAGAGCATCGGCGACTCGAAGGTCAACTGCCCCTTCCACATGGTGCCGATCCAGTTGAAGAACTTCACCCCGGTGGGCACCGCGATCAGGAAGGTCATGAACGCGAAGAACGGCAGCAGCACCGCGCCGGTGGCGTACATGTGGTGCGCCCACACCGCGATCGACAGGGCCGCGATGGCCATGGTTGCGAAGACCAGGCCGTTGTACCCGAAGATCGGCTTGCGGCTGAAGACGGGGAAAATTTCGGTCACGATGCCGAAGAACGGCAACGCGACGATGTACACCTCGGGGTGCCCGAAGAACCAGAACAGGTGCTGCCACAAGATCGTGCCGCCCGTGGCCGGGTCGAAGACGTGGGCTCCGAGGTGCCGGTCTGCGGCCAGCCCCATGAGTGCGGCGGTGAGGATCGGGAACGCAAGCAGCACAAGGATGCTGGTGATGAAGATGTTCCAGGTGAAGATCGGCATGCGGAACATGGTCATTCCGGGGCATCGTAGGCAGATCACCGTGGTGATCATGTTGACGCCACCGAGGATGGTGCCGAGCCCGGACAGCGCGAGGCCCATGATCCACAGGTCCGCCCCGAGCCCGGGAGAGTGTATGGCGGAGGTCAACGGCGAATACGCGGTCCAGCCGAAGTCCGCGGCGCCACCGGGGGTGATGAACCCCGCGAAGGCGATGAGGCCGCCGAAGAGGAAGGCCCAGTACGAGAAGGCATTCAGCCGGGGAAAGGCCACATCGGGGGCACCGATCTGCAGCGGCAGGATGTAATTGGCGAAGCCGAAGACGATCGGGGTGGCGTACAGCAACAGCATGATCGTGCCGTGCATGGTGAACAGCTGGTTGTACTGCTCGTTCGACAAGAACTGCAGGCCGGGCACCGCAAGCTCGGCGCGAATCAGCATCGCCATCAATCCGCCGGCGAGGAAGAACCCGAAGGCGGTGACCAGATACATCAAACCCAGCGTCTTCGGGTCCGTCGTCGAGATCATGTCGTAGATGAACGACCCTTTGCGGCGATAACGCGGCGGATAGGGCCTGCGGGCTTCGATCGGGCGCACACCAGTTGCCGTCATGTCCAACTCCACGGTCGACACTATTGGACTACAGCGTAAACCCCATCCTCCCAGGTCTGCAGGAATTGCGGTCGGCGGCGGCCACCCCTCCCGGCGTGCGAGGAAGACGCGACAAAAACATTCGGAATTCCCTGTTTGAGGTGATGGCGGCGAGGTACACGGCGGGTAGACCGCGAACTACCGGTAACGCACCCGAAGGAGTAGGGCGATGACACGACCGACCTCAACCCGAAGCTCGATGACCGCCACACCCGTACAGATTGCGGCGCTGGTGGTCGGAGCGGTATTCCTCTTGGTGGGCATTCTCGGGTTCATCCCGGGCGTGACCACCGACTACGACATGATGGCCGTCGCCGGGCACGAGTCGCACGCCATGCTGCTGGGCATCTTCGAGGTGTCGATTCTGCACAACATCGTGCACATCCTGTTCGGCGTCGCAGGCATTGTCATGGCGCGCGCCGCCAACACGGCGAAGGCCTTCCTCGTCGGCGGCGGCGCGATCTACCTGGTCCTGTGGATTTACGGACTCCTCATCGACCAGGACAGCGCGGCCAACTTCGTCCCCGTGAACACTGCGGACAACTGGCTGCACTTCGCGCTGGGTGTCGGCATGATCGCGCTCGGCCTCCTGCTTCCCCGGCTGAGGTCGACCGGACACACCACCGCGGTCCCCCCGCGGTAACCCAGCCCCGAGTTATCCCTCGATCGCCCGCCGCCACACCGGGCGGCGGGACTTCAACGAGAACAAAGGAGAACATCATGGCTACCGGAGAAACCGGATTCGACGACGTCAGCTACGACCTGGTATCCGTCCAATACCATTCGCTCAAGGCCGGTCACGACTACGGGCAATATGTGCGGGACGCCAAGAACGCCGGCCGCGACGACATCGCGTCGTTCTTCGAGCAGGTGATGGCGGAAGATTCCGACCGCGCACGCCGCTGCCACGAGTTCCTCAAGGACATGACCGGATCGTCGGACGCCGGCCCTGCAATGAGCTGAACGTTGGTGAGTACATGATCGACGCGCACATGCCGAGTGGGGATACCGAACCGGCGAAGCCGATGATCCGCTCTTCGGATCATCACAGCCGCCCGGTGGGCGACGAAGATCTTCCGGTGATCGACAGCCTCGAAGCGCTGACCGACATCGTCGCCTCCGACTCCGAGGTCTACCTGCGTCACTCCAAGGGGCCCAGGGCCGACGCGGTGGAGGGTCCCAGCAAGGATTACGAGGCCGAACTCACCCTGCCCGGCTTGTCGGTGACCACCATCTCCCCCGAGCCGTGGTGGCACCGGCCGGTCGAGGACTGGGTTGCGAGACGGATCCGCAAGTACGCCGAACTGTCTCAGCAGGAGGGCCGCTTCGCCTGGTTACTCAAAGGCCGAGTCGTCGGGCGGGGCCCGGATCACGAACCGCTGCTGACGGATATCCGGCCTCTCGCCCGACTGAGCCATTCGGTTCTCGACGAAGCAGCGCACCGCTACCGGGAGCGCTTCGACGTGGGCCAAGATTCGACCGCCTGACATCAGAGGAGACTGCGATGGCATCCGAAACTCATACGACGACAGATCACGACGAGATACGCACCTGGGTGGAGGAGCACGACGGCGTTCCGGCGACCGTCCGGGGAACCGAGGAAGGTGACGCCGCGGGAGTGCTCCGCATCGACTTCCCCGGTGGCGCAGGAGAAGATGCGCTCGAACACATCGACTGGGACACCTGGTTCGACAAATTCGAGGACTCGTCCCTGGCATTCCTGTACCAGGCGCACAAGGCCAGCGGCGAGGACAGCACCTTCTTCAAGCTGGTGTCGCGGTGATGTCGGCCGGAACCGGAACGCCGTGACCGACACCCGAACCACCACGGACCACACCGAGATCCGGCGGTGGGTGGACCGACACGACGGGGCTCCGGCCAGAGTCGGCAACGCCAGCTCCCCGGAGACCGTCCTACTTCGACTCGATTTCGCCGGCGGCGCTTCCGAGGAAGCCCTAGAACGCATCTCGTGGGACGACTGGTTCTCCGCGTTCGACCGGTTCGCACTCGCCTTCCGCTACCGCGATGCCGACGCCGGCGAGGACGGCGCATTCTTCGAACTCGTCCCGCGTTGAGAGTGGGCCTCTCCGCTGCCCCTACCGTTGTCCGCGGTTCATGGGGGCAGTCCGGGGGTGTCGTGCAGTCGGCGGCGGGTTTGTCAAGGGGTGGACGTCTGCTCGGCCAGAAAGGCGAGCCGGCGCAGACATTCGCGGTTGCGGGGATAGACGGCCACGTCCTGCACCGACCGCGGGATCCACTTCAGCGGTGGCGTCGCCACCTTCTCGTCCATCTCGAGGTGGCAGCCGGAGCCTCTCGGCTCGAGCTGGAGGTGCACGACGGCTTTCGTCGCGGGCGTGGCCCGGGCCAGCAGCCGAAGCTCTCGCTCCTCGTCGACTTCCAGGACTTCCGTCGAGTCGTTGATGAGTACCGGCCAGACGCCCACCGAATGGTGCAGCTGACTGCCCACGGCGGGCCACTCCGCGTTGACGGCGCGCATGCGAGACGCACCCACCACCCAGGACGGATACAACCACCCATTGGCGAGGACGGACCAGACGGCAGACACCGAAGCTGTTGTATCCCATTGAGCCTTGATGACGATCACTCCCTCGCGCTGGTGCATCGGTGACAGCCGCATACCCGGGGCCGCCGCCCGCGAAACCACCCGGGCTACGGCTGGCCGCGATCGTACCCGTGTGGTTTGCTCGACCACACGTGTCGGTTTTCGAGGAGGTTCATCGTGGCAGATCCCGGGTCAGGGTCCGGCACCACGGCGGCGTTGTTCGACGTCGACGGCACGCTGGTGGATTCGAATTACCTCCACGTCGATGCGTGGCAACGTGCGTTCGCCGAAGTCGGGCATCACATCGACGCATGGCGGATACACCGCGCCATCGGCTTGGACTCGCAGTTGCTGCTCGACACCTTGCTGGGCGACGCCGCCGGCGAGGTGGGTGATCGGGCGAAGGAGCTGCACAAGCAGTACTACCTGGATCTGCAGCCGAGTATGCGGCCACTCCCCGGTGCCCGTGAGCTGATCCGCGAGTTGCACCGTCGCGGCGTGCAGGTGGTGTTGGCGACCTCCGCACCCGAGGACGAACTCTCGGTGCTTCGTGCGGTTCTGGACGTGGATTCCTGCATCGCGCACACGACGTCCTCGGGCGATGTCGGACAGGCGAAACCGGATCCCGAGGTGGTGAAGACCGCACTGGAGCGATCGTCCACATCACCCGACACCGCGGTGATGGTGGGGGACGCCGTATGGGACGCCGAGGCGGCCACCGAGGCCGGGGTGCCCTTCATCGGTCTGCTCAGTGGCGGCATCTCTCGCGGGGAATTGCTCGACGCCGGCGCGAAAGAAGTGTACGACGACGCGCAAGCCCTTGCGGACGGACTCGAATCGAGTGCGCTCGCAAGTCTTTTCAAGCGGTGACCTCCGCCGTCGCCGCTACGTGCCGCGGCGCCCGTCTGCGCCGGCGATCAGTCCCGGTGCGAGGACCAGGCCGCGGCGATATCCGGGTACGAGGCGGCGATCTCGTCGACGCGTTCGTCGGTCGCGGTGTCTACTTCGGCGCGATGGCGCTGCGCCGTCACCAGCGGCCCGTCCGCCTGACCGGTGCCCGAACCGGGCGGGGCGTCGGCCTCCCACTCGTGGATCACCTCGTCGAGGCGCCGTGCCACGAATGTTCTCTTGTCCTCACTCATCGTCACTCCGTTCCAGGTCGAACCGGCCCCGATCGTTTTCCGGCACCACAGTCCGGTAGTCCGGATGTTTGCGAATCCACTGCTGCACGTATGTGCATTCGGGAAGGACTCCCAGCCCACGGCTCCGGGCGTCGTCGAGTGTGTCCTCCACAAGCCGGCCCGCGTACCCCTTGCCCTCGAACGCGTCACCCACCTCTGTGTGGGTCAGGGTGAGCACACCGTCGCCCGCCGAATAGTCGATGAACCCGGCAACGTCACCGTCCGCGATCAGTTCATAACGGTTCCGCTGCGGATTGTCCTGCACCTGCGATGCCATCGCATTCCTTCCTCTTCGACAACCCTTCTGTACCCGGCGCCGCGGTCAGTTCCGCGCACCGATGCCCTGGCTGGCCGCGAACTGCGCCTGGGATTCGGTGGCCAAGCCGATCGACACCAACGGGCGAGGGAACAGCAGGTCGGTGAGATAGGCGAGGCCGACTGCCCACCGGTTGACCGGCGAGGGCATGGCGAAGAGGTGATACAGCCTGGTCACCATCTTCGCGGGCAGTCCCGACAGCGGGATGCCAAGCGGGTTGGCCACTGCGAAGCCCGGTCCCAGATCGACCACCAGGCCCATGTCGCGGTGCGCATAGGGTTTCGCGTCGCCGACCCCGAGGCTGGCCGCGACGTTGCGGGCGAGTGTGCGCCCTTGACGGACCGCATGTTGCGCCGTCGGTGGTGTGATCGACCCCTGGTGGCGCGGATCCGGGACTGCCGCGGCGTCCCCGCCGGCGAAGACCCCGGGGTGTCCCTCGACGGACAGGTCCGCGGCGACCTTCAGCCTGCCCTTCTCGGTGGGCAGGCCGAGCGAGTCGACGAGAGGATTCGCGGTCACTCCGGTCACCCACGCGACCGTGCGGGTGGGGAGCACCGTGCCGTCGCTCAGTGTCACGCTGTTCTCGGTGAGCTCGGTCAGCGTCGTCTCGAGCCGCACCTCGATACCGCGCGACCGCAGCACGTCGAGCACCTGGGCACCGAGCTTCTCCCCCACTTCCGGCATCACCTTGTCGGCGGCGTCCAGGAGCACGAACCGGACCGCGGTCGGGTCGAGGCCCTGGCGGGCGGCCGCGCTGTCGGCCAGAGCGCGCAGTTGGGCAATCAACTCCGTCCCGGCGTAGGACGCGCCCACCACGACGAATGTCCGCCGCGCTCGCGCGTCCCGCGGATCGGTGTCGCGGCTGGCCATTTCGAGTTGGGTGAGGAGCTGGTCACGGAAGTACAGCGCCTCCGCGGGCGTTTTCAGTCCCCGGCCGTGGTCGAGGAGGCCCGGGATGTCGAACAGTCGCGTCACCGAGCCGGGCGTGAACACCAGCCGGTCCCACGACAGCACCTCCGCACCCGCCTCGCAATCGGTGACGTGCACGGTGCGATTGTCGAGGTCGATGGAATCGACAGCGCCCCGGACGAGTTCGACGCCGGGGAGCGCGTCCGACAGTGCGATGGTGACGAACCGGGCGTCCAGAATGCCGCCCGCCACCTCGGGCAGCAACGGGGTGTAGAGCATGTAGTCGTTGGGCGAGACCATGATGATGCGGGCGCCGGTGCCGCGCAGTGAGCGCCGAAGTCGCCGCGCACATTCGAATCCGGCGAAGCCGCTTCCCACCACGACGATCCGCGGCGGCCCTCCAGTTGATTCGTTGGCCATATAGGGGGCATTGCCCCACCCGGGGAATTCTGAAACACGAGCCGCCGGTCCGTGCGGGCCCGGTCCTCCTCGCCGGATTGACCCGGGCCCCCTCGGGGTACGCGTTCACCGCGACACCGACCGACAGGAGACGAAATGAGCACCATCACCGAGGCCGTGGACGTGTCCGTTCCAGTGACCACGGCATACAACCAGTGGACGCAGTTCGAAGAATTCCCTCGATTCATGGAGGGTGTCGACGAAATCCGTCAGATCGATCCGACACACGTCCATTGGGTCGTGTCGATCGCCGGGGTGAAACGCGAATTCGATGCCACCATCACCGAGCAGCACCCCGACGAACGGGTGGCATGGAAGTCCGATGACGGCCCCCATCACGCCGGGGTGATCACCTTTCACCGTCTGGACGACGACAAGACACGCGTGACGGCGCAGATGGACGTCGACCCCGACGGGTTCGTCGAGAACGTGGCCGACAAGCTGGGCGTGCTGGGCAAGAGAGTGAAAGGCGACATGGCCCGGTTCAAGGAGTTCATCGAGTCCCGTGGCACCGAGACCGATGCATGGCGCGGTGAGGTCGATCGCCCCGGCCCCTGAAGACCAGATCACCGACTACCGCGACCCGCGACGACGCCGCAAAGGACGAGAACATGAGTGCCGTATCGAAAGTGATGTACAAACCACTGGCCCTCGCCGCGAGTGTCGGCGGCGGAATACTGGCGGGGGCGGTGTTCGGCCAGGTGTGGAAGCGCGTGGCGGGTGAACCGGAGGCGCCGGACCCGAAGGATCTCTCCCGCACCGATCGCGAGGTATTCATCGCCGCCGCCGTGCAGGGCACGATTTTCGGTCTGGTCCGAGCTGCGGTCGACCGCGCAGGGGCGCGGGGATACCGCAAGCTCGCGCACGCGGACCCCCGCTAGTGCAACGCAATTGCTACAGAACACACCTAGGCTGACCCGATGCGCACACGATTCGCGGAGAACATCGACAGTCTCGCCGGTGACCTGGCTGCTATGTGCCGGCTCACCGTGACGGCGATGCGGGAGGCCAGTGGTGCGTTGCTGCAGGCGGACCTGGGGCTCGCCGAGCACGTCATCGACGTGAGCGGCGAGCTCGACGCAGCCGCGTCCCGCTGGGAACAGCGCGCGTTCTCACTGCTGGCGTTGCAGGCACCGGTCGCTCACGACCTCCGATTCATGGTGGGCGGTCTCCACATCTCCGCCGACCTGCATCGGATGGGTGGCCTCGCGGTGCACATCGCGAAGATCGTCCGCCGACGGCATCCGGAGCATGTCGTCCCGGACGAGGTGCTCGAGGTGTTCACCCGGATGGGTGCGGTCGCGGTGGCCCAGGCCGAGGAAACCGAGCAGGTCCTGCAGCACCGCGACCCCGAGCGCGCCAGGGGTTTGTTGACCGCCGACGACACGATGGACGACCTGCATCGCGGACTCTTCGCGATCACGCAGGCCGAGGACTGGCCGCACGGTGTCAAGGCTGCGGTCGACATCACCCTCCTCGGCCGGTTCTACGAAAGGTTCTGCGATCACACCGTCGAAATCGGCAGGCGGGTGATCTTCCTCGAGACCGGAGTCCTCCCCGACCAGGGCTAGCGGCAGATGCGGTTCGGAATCTGGGCTCATGGGTACGCCTCAACACATGAATCTCCCTTCCGGTCCGCGGGGCGCACGGCACGCGAAGATCGCCTTCGACGTCGACGGCGAGCATCGCACCCTCGAGGTCGACACGCGGACGACGTTGCTGGACGCCCTGCGGGAGCATCTGGGTGTGACGGCACCCAAGAAGGGATGCGATCACGGCCAATGCGGTTCGTGCACCGTGCTACTGGACGGTCGGCGGGCCACCACCTGCCTGACCTTCGCCGTCGCCCACGACGGTGCCCGCATCACCACGGCGAGCGGCCTGGCCGACGGCGACGAGCTGCACGCGATGCAGCAGGCATTCGTCGAGCAGGACGGGCTGCAGTGCGGCTACTGCACACCCGGTCAGGTCTGCTCTGCCGTCGGAATGCTCGACGAGTTCTGGGCGCAGCACCCGAGCAACGTCACCGAGGATCTCACCGCGCCGCCCGAGCTGACCGACGACGAGATCCGTGAACGGATGAGCGGGAACCTGTGCCGCTGCGGCGCGTACACGAATATTCTGGCCGCGATTCGTCAGGCGGCAGAGGCATGATCCCGTTCGACTACGAACGGGCCACCGACGTCGACGGAGCCGTCGCCACCGTCACCGCGGACCCCGACGCGCGCTTCCTGGCCGGGGGGACCAACCTCGTGGATCATATGAAACTCGGTGTGGCGCAGCCGGGTCGACTGGTGGATGTCAGTTCGCTTCCCCTCGGCGACGTGGACGAACTCCCGGACGGCGGACTCCGGATCGGTGCCACCGTCCGCAACAGCGATCTGGCCGCGCACGAACTCGTCCGTTCCCGGTACCCGATGCTGTCGAGGGCACTGCTGTCCGGCGCGTCGGGTCAGCTCCGCAATCTCGCCACCACCGCGGGCAACCTTCTCCAGCGCACTCGGTGCGTGTACTTCCAGGACATGACGACACCGTGCAACAAACGGGCACCGGGTACCGGCTGCTCTGCTCTCGGAGGGTATGCCCGCTACTCCGCCATCCTCGGTGCCTCCGAGCACTGCGTGGCCGTGCATCCGTCCGACATGGCCGTCGCGATGACGGCGCTCGACGCAGTGGTGGTCGTGCGGAGTGTCGACGGCGACCGGCGCATTCCCCTGGCCGAGTTCTATCGGCTCCCTGGGGACAGCCCCGACCGGGACACCGAGCTCACGCACGGTGAACTCGTCACCGCGGTGGAGCTTCCACCGCCGGTGCCGGCAAGCCGGTCGGCGTACCGCAAGGTGCGTGACCGGGCGTCGTTCGCGTTCGCACTCGTGTCCGTGGCGGCGGAACTGACGATCGAGAACGACCGCATCGGTTCCGCGCGGATCGCACTCGGCGGGGTGGCGCACCGACCGTGGCGTGCGGAGCGAGCCGAAGAGGTGCTGAACGGTTCCCCACCCACGGAGCAGACTTTCGCGGCGGCGGCCGACGCCGAACTGTCCACGGTGAGCCCTCTGCCGGGTAACGAGTTCAAGGTGACCCTCACCAGACGCGTACTGTCCGCGACGCTCCGTTCCCTCACCGAGGAGGCACGCTGATGGCGTTGTTCGAACCGAGGGTCGTCGGGACGCCCACCGAGCGCCTCGATGGTCACGACAAGGTGACCGGTGCAACGCGGTACGCCTTCGAGCACGCAGTGCCGGATCCGACGTATCTGCATCCCTTCCTGTCGAGCATCGCCCGCGGGAAGGTCACCGCCATGGATGCAGGGGACGCGCAGGCCGTGGACGGGGTGGTCACCATACTGACGGTGTTCGATGCGCCGCGGCTCGCGGACACCTCCGACGGCGAACTCGCGATCCTGCAGGACCCCGAGGTCCACTTCCGGGGCCAGTTCCTCGGCGCGGTGGTCGCGGAGTCGCCCGAAGCTGCCCGGCAGGCTGCCGACCTGATCCGAGTCGAGTACGACGTGCGTGACCACGACACCGACTTCCGCGCCGACCGGAGCGACTTCTACGCCCCGGAAACAGTGAATGCCGGTTTTCCCACCGACACGCGAAGCGGTGATGTGGAGGCGGCGTTGACCGCCGCCCCACGGACGGTCGACCAGGTGTACTCCACGGCCATGGAGCACAACAATCCGATGGAGCCGCACACCACGATCGCCCAGTGGCGGCCGGGCGGACCGGGCCCCGTCCTGACACTGCACGATTCGACGCAGGGCGTTCATTCGGTCCGGAAGACGTTGGCGCCGACGTTCGGTCTCGAACCGGAGGACATCCGGGTCATCGCACCACACGTCGGTGGCGGCTTCGGATCGAAGGGGTTGCCTCACGCGCACAACGTGCTGGTGACGATGGCGGCGCAGAGGGTACCCGGCCGGCCGGTCAAGTTCGCGGTCACCCGGCAGCAGATGTTCGCGCTGTCCGCCTACCGGGCCCCGACGCTGCAGCACATCCGGCTCGGCGCGGACACCGACGGTCACCTGACCGCCGTCTCCCACGAGGTGCTCACCCAGTCCGCCAGGATCAAGGAATTCGCCGAGCAGGCGGCGGTGCCGTCGCGGATGATGTATTCCTCCCCCGCCCGGTACACCTCACATCGCCTCGTCGCCCTCGACGTGCCCGCGCCGTCCTGGATGCGGGCCCCGGGCGAGACCCCCGGAATGTTCGCGGCGGAAGTGGCGATGGACGAACTCGCCGAGGTGTGCGGCATCGACCCGATCGAACTGCGCATCAGAAACGAACCGGCCACCGACCCGGAGTCCGGTCACCCGTGGTCGGGCCGGCGCCTCGTCGATTGCCTCCGCGAAGGCGCCGACCGTTTCGGCTGGGCCGACCGGGACACCAAGGCCGGGATTCGCTCCGGCTCGGACTGGTCGGTCGGGTACGGAGTGGCCGCCGCGACCTACCCGGCGAACACGTCACCTGGGTCGGTTGCGCGCATTCGCTACGAGGGCGACAGGTACCGGGTGCAGATCGGGTCCGTCGACATCGGCACCGGAACATGGACCGCCCTCACCCAGATCGCGGCCGATGCCCTCGGCTGTCCTCTCGACGCGATCGACCTGGAGATCGGCGACAGCGACCTACCGTCCGCCACGGTGGCCGGAGGTTCCACAGGTATCAGTTCCTGGGGCAGTGCCGTCATCGCCGCGGCCCGGGCGTTCCGCGACACACACGGCACGGCGCCGCACCCGGGGGCGGAAGCGAGTGCGGAGACACCGGGTAACCCCGACGCCGAAAAGTTCGCACTCCATTCGTTCGGCGCTCATTTCGTGGAGGCGCACGTCCATCGCGACACCTGTGAGATTCGGGTGGAGCGGATGCTCGGTGTGTTCGCCATCGGACGGGTCGTCAATGCGCGGACGGTCCGCTCCCAACTCATCGGCGGCATGACGATGGGAGTGTCGATGGCCCTGCACGAGGAAAGCGTCGGGGATCCCCGTTTCGGCCACATCGTCAACCACGACCTCGCGAGCTACCACATCGCCGCGCACGCCGACATCCGCTACCTCGACGCCGTCTGCCTCGAAGATGTCGACGAGCACGCCAATCCGATCGGCTCGAAAGGCGCCGGGGAGATCGGGATCGTCGGTGCCGCCGCTGCCGTGGCGAACGCGGTGCGCAGCGCCACCGGGATCCGGGTCAGGGCGGTACCGATCCACCTCGACGATCTGTTGCACGACTGACCGCGGCGCGACTACTCGATTCGCCGCCACGCGTGCTCGAGGGAGGCCCGCAGACGACTTTTCACCGCGCGAATCCGCTGCAGATCAGAGCTGCGCGGCGCCAGTGCTGCGAGGACGAGTTCCAGGAAACGCTCCCGCTCGACGCCGAAACGTTCCATCAGGTCCGCCGCGGCGGCACCGCCGAACGGGGCCCACTGAATGGCGAAGACCGCCATCCAGCGGCCGTCCGAACTCAGCGAATGGGTCCGCTCGAGCCACTCACAGCGGCCGAGCCAGAAGCGGATCCACTCGGCGTCGTACTTCTCGCCGGGCTCGACCGCAGGACGCGTCTGCATGGGTCAGCCCTCGCTGGAGTGCCGGATCGCGAACACGGGTAGCTGCTCGGCCGCTGCCGCCGGCCGGAACTCGACACGGACGGGTTGCTGGGAGGAAGAGGCAGGGACCTCGCCGTCGATCCAGGTGTACACCCAGGGGCCTTCGTCGAGTTCCACGATCGCGATCGTGCAGGGGGCGGTGGCACGATCCCGGCCGCGCCGTTCACGTTCGACCGATTTGGACGAGACGATCGAACCGACACCACACGAGGGCACCTGTTCGAAATCGGAACCCTGGCACGTCGAGCACGTGGCCATCAGCGGTGCCAGCAGGGTCGTGCAGCTGCGGCAGCGTTGGATCATCAGCGCGCACGCCTTCGCGAGCGCATGCCCGCGGCTGTGTCGTTCCGGGCTCATACCGTCACCCGCCCGGCGAAGGTGAGACCTACCGTCGGCGTCACGGACGCGAAAGGTAACGGCCTGCTGTGCGGTGTCCCCCGACCCACCATGCCGTACAACCTCCGTTTCCCCCCGCTCCGGAGTCGACACCCATCGGTCGGGTGAGGCCGCCGAAGGATCGGGGGCCGAGCGCGGTGGTAGTCGGGCTTTCGGTGTGTTCGCGGTGTAGGGGACATCGGGGGCCTCGGGGGTGGTACCGGCTGAAAGGGGGACGCGTATGAGCTTGACCCGTGCCGCCGGAAAGTACAGCGGCCGATCGACCCGGGCACATACCTGTTTCGCCCCCCGCGACGCGTTCCCCCGTCCCGGCCGTGCAGTTGTCAGACGTGCCGATCCTGCGCGTGCTCCACGACCCACGCCGCGATCTGGGTGCGGGAGGTGAAGCCGAGTTTTGCCAGAATGTGCTCGACGTGTCCCTGGGCGGTGCGTTGCGAGATGACCAGGGTGGCGGCGATCGCCTTGTTGGTCAGCCCGTCGGCGACGAGTTCGGCCACCTGCCATTCGCGGCGCGTCAGGGCGGTGTGCGATTGATCGGTGTTCGGATTCGTGCGCTGCTTCGTCCCCAGCACGGCCGCTGCGGCCTCCTCGAGGCAGGTGTTCATTCCCTGATGGAAGGCTGCCTCGAACGCGCGGTCACCGATGTCCCGTCGCGCCTGTTCGGCGCAGTCGAGATGATGGATGCGCTGGTTCGGATAGACCGTGTTCGGATTGCCGACCGCATGCGCCAGCGCGTGCGCGGCCCCCATCAGTTCGGCCGCGTGGTGGCTGTCTCCCCTGCCCACTGCGATCCAGCCCAGCACTTCCAGGCATCCCGCAGCACTGATGCGGTCGTCGACCATCCCGGCCAGTTGCAGACCCTGTTTCAGCAGACCCTCCGCGCCCTCGAAGTCGCGGTGCTGCCACGCCGACATACCTGCCGCCCACAGTGACCAACTGCGATACACCGACTCGCCGTGCGCTTCGGTCAGGGCGAGTATCTCGCGCTGACACTGCGCGGACCGATCCGGATCGGTCGAACCGGTCGCCAGCGCGAGTCCGAGAAGCCCCCAGACCAGGTGCAGAAGATTGTCGTCGGTGCGGAACACGGCCAACGCGGCCTCGTAATTTGCCCGGGCCGCGTCGAGGTGTCCGCCGAACATCGCGCGACCACCTTCGGCGTGAGCAATCAGTGCGTGTGAGATCGGGTCGGCGACCCCCTGGGCGAGTGCATGAGCCTCCTCGATCGCCGCGGACGAGGCCTCGACGTCGCTGTTGAGTTCGGACAACATGACCGCGACGTAGAGGGCGCGGATCCGTTCCTCCGCGGAACCGGCGCCGCGGACAGCCAGCAGTTGGTCGATCCAGCGTCTGCCCTCCCTCAGCAGTCCCCGCGACCGCCAGAACGGGTACAGGGCTGCGGCCATGCGGAGCCCCGCCGCCGCTTCCTTCGGTGACGTCAGGCAGAAATGCAGGGCGGCTCGCAAGTTCGGTTGCTCGGCGTCGAGGCGCTCGATCCACCTGACCTGCCGGGCGCTGACCCATTCGGACCGCGCCTGCACCGCCAATTGCTCGTAGAAATTCCGGTGCCGGCGCAGCAGTGACGCGAACTCCGAGGTCTCCTGCAACTTCTCGCGGCCGTACTCGCGGAGAGTCTCGAGGAGCCGGTAGCGCACCGCGCCCCTGGCCTCTTCCCGGATCAGGATCGACTTGTCGATCAGCGAGGCGACCACGTCGACGACCTCGGCGGGGCGCAATGATCCTGAACAGATCTTCTCGACCGCGTCCAATTCGAAGCCCCCGGCGAAGACGGCGAGCCTTCCCCACAGTTCCCGTTCTTGCGGCGTGCACAGTTCGTGGCTCCAGTCGATACACCACAGGAGCGTCTGCTGGCGTGCGGGCGCGCCGCGGCATCCGGTCGTGAGCAGTTGATAGCGGTCCGTCAGCCGCTGAAGGATTTGTTCGACCGACATCACCCGGAGTCGCACTGCGGCCAGTTCGATCGCCAATGGCAGACCGTCCAGTTGCTGACAGATCTGCACGACCGCAACATGGTTGTCCTCGGTGAGATGGAATCCGGGGACGGCCGCGGCGGCGCGCTCAGCGAACAGTGCGACCGACTCGTACTGGGCGAGGGCCTTCACCGACGCGGGATGGCCCGAGTGGGGCAGGGTGAGCGGTGGCACCCGAACGGTGGCCTCGCCCGGGATTCCGAGTGGTTCCCGGCTGGTGGCGAGGATCCGCAAATCGGGGCAGCTCCGCAGCAGGAACTCGGTCAGGCCGGCGACGGCGTCGACGAGATGTTCGCAGTTGTCGAGGACCAGCAGCACGCACCGTGGCTCCAGGAACTCCCGCACTACCACCTCGGGTGCCTCGGAGTGCTGCTCACGCAGCTTCAGAGCTGCGACCACGGCACCGACTACCAGGGCGTCTTCCTCGAGTTCGCCCAGTTCGACCAGCCACACGCCGTCCTCGAACGCCCGACTCGAATCGAGCGCAACCCGCAGGGCCAGCCTGGTCTTGCCGACTCCTCCGATTCCGGTGAGTGTGACCAGGCGTGAGGTGGCCAGCAGGCCGCGCGCTTCTGCGATCTCTCGACGCCGACCGACGAAACTCGTCAGCTCGTGAGGCAGATTCCCCACCTTGATCTTCGCTGCGGGCTGCATGAAGCCGTCACTCTCATTTCACGCCCCCTGGAACAACGGTACAGCGACGCTCGTCCTTCACCGGGTTTTCACACAACGGAGGGTCAACGGGTCCACCGGGTCGGTGCCCAGCGACCGGCGTAGGAGCGGATGCGGTGGCTTCCCCGGGAACCGGGACGGCGAGGGCCGGGGTCGGTCAGGCTGTGCGGGGTAATGGTGACTCGGCGACCTTCCACCATGTACTGGGCGCCAGTGACGAACATCGCGGCAGGCGCTGTGAGGTACGACGCGACGGTGGCGGCTTCCCCGTCGTCGCGGCCCGAGGACGGGAACGCGGGATCCGCGGCGGGGACGACGACGGAATTGACGGTGACGGAGTACCGCGACAACTCGGCGGCGAGGAGACCGGTCAGCCCGCCGAGCGACGAAGCCGAGGCGGTGATGTTCACGATGCGGCCACCTTGCCCGCCGGCGATCATGTACCGGACACCGCGTTGTATGCATTCGACGGCCGTGCTGCCCGGGCAGCTGACGAGGACACCGATTCCGCCGAGTTCCCGGGCGAACTCGTCGACCGCGGTGGCCGAGTGGGGTAGCTCGGCGAGGTCCATCTTCCGCACCACCGCGCGCACCGACCTGGCCCTCACCTCGCGGGCCGTGGCCTCCGCGCGGTCTCGTTCCGTGGCATATGCCAGCCCGAGGTGGAAACCATCGTCCGCGAGTGCCAGCGCGACGGCCCGGCCGATCCCCGAGTCCGATCCCGTCACGACGGCATTGAGTGCGCTGGCATGCATAATTTTGGGTACCCGTGGTTTCCGGCACTCAAACGCCGCGCTATCCGGACACCGTTCAGGCAGAACACAATCCGATGACGATCACACATGTCACCGCCCGGAGTGGGGTGGTCGGTCAGCAGTTGCTCGGTGCCGGATCGCCCCGGAACCGCGCGTCCAGGTAATCCAGGGCGGTGGGAAGACCCAGGACCGCCGTCGAAAGGTGGTCGGGACTCGGGAAGAGTTCCGACTGCACCCGAACACCGGCCGCGCAGTACCGTGCGATTGTCGTCTCGATCGAGTCGACGGGGATGAGCACGTCGGTCGGGCTGTGCCATTCGAAGATCGGCGCGGTCGGCACACCGGGATACAGCTCGACACTGTTCTCGTCGAGTACTTCCCACGCCTGCGGGCTGCTCATGAGGTCCGTGGTCTTGGCCACCTCGGTCGCACTGCGACCGGCCCCCGCCGCGAGGATGCCGTTGGTGCACGCATTCGCCATATCGCTGCGCATGGCCAGACCACGATCGTTGAGCTGCTCACTGATCGGCAGCCGGTCCGGATATTCCCGTTCGAGGCCGAGCGCCGCCGCCATCGCCAGGCCGAACGCGGGATGCGGCTGCATGCCCAGGCCGTTGGCCATCTTCCCGATGTTCATCGGTACACCACCCTCGGCGACCCCGACGATGTTCAGCTCCGGGGCGTACTCCGGCGCGAGAGCCGCAGCCCAGGCCGACGCCATGCCGCCCCCGGAGTAGCCGGCCAGCGCGACAGGGCTCTGCGCGACGTTCAGTTCCGGAACACGCTGCACGGCGCGAATACCGTCGAGGGTGATGAACCCGCCGAGCTTGGCCGCGCCGTAGGCGCTGTTGGGTCCCAGGTGGTCGGGAAGGGCGACCGTCCAGCCCCGCTGCAGTGCGAGATTCAGCGCCGGCGCCTCCTTGATCTGAAGGTCCGGGTCGTTGGTGTAGAGGGTGCGTGACGGCGCGCACCGCGGTCCGAGCGCGTTGATGATGTGCTGGTAGGACAGCAGCGGACCGTTCACCGGCCGGGTGTGCGGTACCAACACGGTGCTGACCGAGGAGATCGGGCGGCCCTGCGAATTGGTGGTGCGGTACTTCACCTGCCAAACATCGGTGTCGGGGAACGCGAGCAGCGGAGGCATGGGCCGGGTGGCGATCGGCTGCCCGGCCGCGGTGGACTCGAGATTCGACGGCTGCACGTAGAAGGGATCCGTCTCGGAGGCAGGGTAGATCGGTGCTGCGGCGGCCACACCTCCCGCGCCGGCCACGGCGACGCACGCGGTGAAGACCGCGCACACGGCGCGTGCTGACAGGCCCTTGCTGGGTGAGCGCCCCATATCGCCTCCTGGAATCGAGTTCGAGTGTGACCGAGTTCCCCGGTGTTATCGGTATCCGGGCCGGTCCGTTACGTCACTGCAATCGGACCGGCCCACCGGTCACAGCGGGGCCGCGGGCACGCATCGGCTCAGGGCAGATCGAGATACTCCTCGAGCACCGGCCCGATGACCGCAAGGACCTCCGGCTCGATCATCTGGTTGTGCTCGCACTCGAGCTTCACTTCCCGGATTCGTCCGCTCACCCACTGCGCCCACTCCTCGGGTGAGTGCTCCGCAGGTGACGACGCCGCCGTGAAGAACAGCAGATCCCCGTCGAACTGCTGCGGACGGAACCCGTTCATCAGTCTCGACGAGTTCGTGAACCCGAGGCTGATGCGCTCGAGGTGTTGTGGGGTGATCCCCGTCTTCTGCCCGAACGCCTCGTCGAGCAGTTCGACGGCGCGCTCGTAGGTGAGATCTCCGTCCTCGCCCTCGGACTCCAGGTCGAGCCCCAGACCGTGCAGCAACTCGGACACGGTGAGGCTGTCCGGGGTGGCGTCGGCGTCACCGAGCACGTAACTGTCCATCAGGGCGAGGGTGGCGACGGATTCGCCCTCCCGCCGCAACTCCACCGCGATGGCCTGCGCGATGATGCCGCCGAGGGACCACCCGAGCAGGTGGTACGGCCCGGAACCTTGGATGCTCCGCATTTCGCGCACGTAATGGTGGGCCAACTCCTCGATCGAGTCGAAGGTCGGTCCCCCACTGATGCTCGGCAACTGCAGGCCGTAGACGGGACGGTCCTGCGACAGGTGTTGCAGCAACCCGGCGTAACCCCACGAGAGCCCGATCCCGGGATGGATGCAGAACAGTGGCGGTGTCTCCCCCGTCGGTCGCAGCGGAATCACCACACGCAGCGCCTCGTCGACGGCCGACTCGCCGCCGCCGTCCGTCTCGATCCGGCGCGCCAGTCCCGCCGGTGTCGGATCGAGGAACATCGACTGCAGCGGGATCCGCCGGCCGAGGCGTTCCTGGAGAACGGTGATGACGCGGGTGGCGACGATCGAGTTGCCGCCGAGGTCGAAGAAGCTGTCCGCCGTCCCGACCCGATCGACTCCGAGTACCTCCGCGAACGCCTCCACGACGACGCGTTCGGTTTCGGTGTCGGGTGCGCGGAATGCGGCCGCGGTGGTGCCGAACTCCGGCGCCGGCAACGCCTTGCGGTCGAGCTTGCCCACCGGGGTCATCGGCACCTGATCGAGCACCACCACGGCCGAGGGAACCATATGGGCGGGCAGTCGCTCGGCCGCGTAGGTGCGCAGTTCCGCGGGATCGAGGTCGTGGCCGTCGACGGCACGCACGTAGGCCGCGAGCAGGGTATCTCCGGACGGCCCGGTGTGCCCGATCGTGGCCGCGAAGGCCACCGCCGGATGGCGGGCGAGAATCGCGTCGATCTCACCGAGTTCGATGCGGAAGCCCCGCACCTTCACCTGGAAGTCGGTGCGCCCGATGTACTCGACAGTGTGATCCCCGCGCCACCGCACCACGTCACCGGTCCGGTACATGCGCCGTCCGGGCTCGCCGAACGGGCAGGCCAGGAACCGTTCCGAGGTGAGGGCCGCGCGCTTGTGGTACCCCCGCGCCAATCCGGGCCCGGCGATGTACAGCTCACCGGGGACGCCCGCCGGAACGGGTTGAAGCCGCTCGTCCAGTACCAGGTACTCGAAGCCGATGGCGGGAGCACCGATGTTCACCACCCCACCGGGTCGCATCGGGGCGCTGACACTGGCCTGGATGCTCGTTTCCGTCGGACCGTACCCGTTGTGCATGCGGCGGTGGCGGCCCCAGACCTCGACCAACTCGGGCGGGCACGCCTCGCCGGCCACGGCCAGCATCCGCAGCGTGTCGAGGTCGCGATCCTCCATCGAGGACAGCGCGGTCGGGGTGATGAACGCGTGAGTCACCTGTTCCCTGCGCAGCAGTTCCGCGAGTTCGTCGCCGCCGAAGATGGTCGGGGGGATGATCAGCAGCCGAGCCGAGGCGCCGAACGCCATCATCAGCTCGAACACCGAGGCGTCGAAGCTCGGCGACGCCAGGTGCGACACCGTCGAGTCGAGGGTGACCAGGAAACGCTCGTGCTCTTCCGCGGTGAGGTTGGCAATGCCCCGATGGGTGACGATGACGCCCTTGGGCTTGCCCGTCGAACCCGAGGTGTAGATCAGGTACGCGGGATGCCCGAGGTGGAGGGGCCGCGTCCGGTCGGCGTCGGTGATCGGCTCGGAGGACACCACTGCCACCTGCTCCGCGAATTCCTCGTCGTCGAGCACCAGCCACGGGACGGATTCCGGCAGATTGTCCCGACGCTCGGCAACGGTGATACCGACCGATGCCCGGCAGTCGGTGAGCATGTATTCGATGCGATCACGGGGATACGTCGGATCGACGGGCACGAACGCCGCGCCGGACTTGGCCACCGACCAGATCGACACCACCTCTTCGATGGAGCGCGGCATGCCCAGTGCGACGAACGTTTCCGGGCCCACACCGTGAGCCCTCAGGACCCGGGCCAGTCGGTTGGACCATTCGTCGAGTTCGCGGTAGCTGACGTGACGGTCCTCGAAGGTGAGGGCTGTCGCCTCGGGGGCGACGGCCGCCGCGGCGGCGAGGATGTCGGGCCACAGCTCGGGTCGGACCTCCGGCTTGCCGCGGGCGGGTGCCAACTCCTCCTGCTCCGCCTCGTCGAGGATGGGCAGGGTGCTGATGGACTGCTCCGGGTCGGCGGTGGCGGCAGCGAGGACGCGGACGAACCGGTCGGCGATCCTGCGGGCGGTTTCCTCGTCGAAGAGCGACACCGCGAAGTCGAGGCCACCGCTGATCCCGGCGGGTGCACCGGTCGAATCGAACTGCTCGGCGAGGATGACCTCGAGGTCTTCCTTGACCACCCTCGTCTCGAGATCCACGCCCTCGACCCGCAGGTCCGGCAGCTCGAGCGACGCGCGCTCATTGTTCTGGAACTCGAGAGCCACCTGGAACAGCGGTGAGTAGGACGTGGACCTCCTCGGGTTCAACTCCTCCACCAACCGTTCGAATGGCAGGTCCGAGTGCGCGAACGCGGCGAGATCGCTTTCGCGGATCTGACGGACCAGCTCGGTGAACGTCGTCGCGGGATCGATGCGACTCCGCAGGACAAGCGTGTTGACGAACATGCCGACCATGTCGTCGAGAGCGGTTTCCCCGCGGCCGGCGACCGGTGTCCCGATGACGACGTCATCGGTGCTGCCCAGGCGAGCCAGGAGTACCACGAGGGCGGCATGGACCGCCATGAACATGGTGACGTTGTTCTCCCGGGCGAGCGCTGTCAACCGCCGGTGCAGGTCGGCGTCGATTGCGAACTCCACCCGATCGCCTTCGACACTCTGCTGAATCGGGCGTGGCCGGTCGGTCGGCAACTGGATGACGTCCGGCAGTCCGGCGAGAGTCTGCGACCAGAAGCGGAGCTGACGGTTGATCAGCGACGCCGGGTCGTCCTCCGACCCGAGCACGGCGTGCTGCCACAGGGTGTAGTCGGCGTACTGCACCTGCAGCGGCGCCCAGTGCGGACCGTCTCCGTCGAGCCGCGCGCCGTACGCGACCATGACGTCCCTCGCCAACGGGGCGAGGGAGAACCCGTCCGCACAGATGTGATGAACCACGATCGTGAGGACGTGATGGTCGGGCTCGGTCCGGAAGAGGGCGGCGCGCACGGGTAGGTCGGTGCTGACGTCGAATCCGCGGGACACCAGGTCCCGCATGCGCGCCGGGAGCTCCTCCGCGGTCACCGTGGCGGTCGTGAATTCCGGCCGGACCAGTTCCGCCGGAAGTATCCGCTGGGTCGGTTCGTTGCCGACGGTCGGGAACACCGTGCGCAGCGTCTCGTGCCGCTCGAGCACGTCCGACATGGCCAGCCGCAGCGCCTTTTCGTCGAGCCGTCCGGTGAGCCGCACCGCGAGCGGAATGTTGTAGGCGGGCGACGACGGATCGAACTGGTTGAGGAACCACATCCGCTTCTGCGCCAGGGACAGCGGAATCAGCTCGGGTCGCTCGGCCGGGGCGAGCGGTGGGCGGGCACCCCCGCCGGGAACGGAACCCTCGCCGATTCGCTCGGCGAGCGATCGCACGTCGGGCGCTTCGAACAGTGCCCGAACTCCGATGTCGGTGTCGAGCGCATCACGGAGCCGGGCGGTGACGCGGGTCGCGACGAGGGAGTTGCCACCGAGGTCGAAGAAGTTGTCGTCGACGCCGATCCGCTCGAGTCCGAGGACGTCGGCGAAGATGTCCGCGATCGTCCGCTCGAGATCGGTGGACGGCGCGCGGAACTCCTTGGTGTGGACGTTGAGCTCCGGCGCCGGCAGCGCCGAACGATCCAGTTTGCCCACCGGTGTCAGCGGGATCTCGTCGAGGAACATGATGCTCGACGGCACCATGTGCGCGGGAAGCCGTGTGGACAGGTGCGCCGTCAACGCGGCCGGGTCGACCCCGCCTTCCGTCAGAGGCAGCAGGTAGGTGACCAGAACGGTGTCCCCGGACGGCCCCGGCACGCCGAGCGTGGCCGAGAAACTGACGCCCGGGAAGGTGGCGATCTCGGCGTCGATCTCGCCGAGTTCGATGCGGAAGCCGCGGATCTTGACCTGGAAGTCGCTGCGCCCCACGTACTCGACCGAGTGGTCGGCACGCCAGCGGACGATGTCGCCGGTGCGGTACATCCGCTCCCCCGGCTCACCGTACGGGTTGGCGAGGAAGCGATGGCTACTGAGCGCGGGCCGCTGGTGGTAGCCCCGCGCCAGGCCGGCGCCGGTGATGTACAGCTCGCCGGGCACACCCACCGCGACGGGCTGGAGCCGGGCGTCGAGGACCAGCTCCTCGACACCGCGGATGGGTCCGCCGATCGTGATCGGCTCGCCCACCGCCAACGGGTCGCTGATGTTGGCCATCACGGTGGTCTCCGTGGGGCCGTACCCGTTGAACAGGTTGTGGCCGGGGGCCCACCGCGTCACCAGTTCCGGCGGGCATGCTTCCCCACCGACGGTCACGTGCTGGAACTCGTCGAGATCCGTGGGATCGACCGTGGCCAGAGCAGCCGTGGTCACGAAGGCGTGCGTGACGTGTTCGGCACGGATCAGTTCGGCCAGCTCGGCACCGCCGTAGACGGTCGGTGGGGCGATCACCATGGTTGCGCCGACGCCGAAGGCCTGCAGGTACTCGAAGATCGACCCGTCGAAGCTCGGAGTGGAGAAGTGCAGCGTGCGCGAGGTCTGGGTGGCCCCGAATCGCTGACGCTGATCCTCGGCGAAGTTGTCGAGTCCCTCGTGCGTGACCACGACGCCCTTCGGTTTACCCGTCGAACCCGACGTGTACACGATGTAGGCAGCGTTGTCGAGACTGATCGGCGACTTCCGATCCGAATCTGCCACGGGCAGAGCCGGTTTCGCCTGGCACGCCTTCTCGAACTTCGGGGAGTCGAGCAGCAGCCACGGCACCGTGTCGGGGAGGTCCTCCTCGTAGGCCGTCGTGGTGAGGCCGATGGTGGCACCGGAATCGGTGAGCATGTGCTCGATGCGGTCGATCGGGTAGTTGGGGTCGACCGGGACGAAGGCTGCGCCCGTCTTGGCCACCGCCCAGACAGCGAGAACGGACTCGATGGACCGGGGAATTCCCAGCGCCACGAACGCCTCCGGGCCCGCGCCGCGCGCGATCAGAACCCGCGCCAACTGGTTCGAACGCTCGTTCAGTTCGCGGTAGGACACGTTCCGGCCCTCGAAGGTGAGCGCCGTGCGGTTCGGATCGAGCGCGGCAGCGTCCTCGAAGATCTGCGGGAGGGTCCGGACCGAGAAACCGGGGCGCCCCCGCACCGGAGCGAACTCGGCGAGTTCGGACTCGGTGAGCAACTGCATGTGCGCCAGGGGGATCTCGGGCCGATCGGCGATGGCGGCGAGTACTCGCTGCAGGCGATCCGCGATCTCGTCGATCGCGCGCTCCTCGAACACCTCCGGCAGGTACTCGAATTTCAGGTTCAGTCGCTCGTCACCGGACGCAACCACGGCAAGCGGATAGTGCGCCGAGTCCTTGCCCCCGATTCCGGTGACGAACATGCCCGCGATATCGGTGTGCTCGGTCAGCCCGTCTTTGTCCACCGGATACGACTCGAACACGGTCAGCGTGTCGAAGCCCGCCCCGAGCCCGGCCACCGACTGGATGTCGGTGAGCCCCACGTAATGGTGATCGAGCAGTGCCGCCTGCTCGCTCTGGACGCGGGTGAGCAGCTCTCCCAACGGTTCCCGGGGGTTCAGCGCCACCCGGACCGGCAGGGTGTTGATGAACAGACCCACCATCGATTCGATGCCGGGGATCTCCGGCGGCCGGCCCGACACGGTTCCGCCGAACACCACATCGGTGCGTCCGATCAGTCCACCGAGCACGATGCCCCACGCCGTCTGCACGACCGTGTTGAGGGTCAGTCCGCGCTCACGGCTCAGCTCACGCAGGCGGGTGGTCTGTTCCTCCGACAGGGTGAAGGCGGTTTCCTCGGCCATCGCCGAATGCGCTTCGGCCCGGTCCATCGGCGCGAGCAGCGTCGGTTCGTCCACTCCGTCGAGAGCGGCGCGCCACGCCGCGAGTGACTCGGTGATGTCGTGACGTCGCATCCACGACAGGTAGTCGCGGTACGAGTGCACCCGGGGCAGCAGGCTGCCGTCGGCGTCGGTGGCGTACAGGGTGAGCAGGTCACGGATGACCAGTGGCGTCGACCAGCCGTCGAGCAGGATGTGGTGATTGGTCAGGACCAGCCGGTAGTCCTGTTCCGTGAGCCGGATCAGCGCGAGCCGCAGCAGCGGTGCCTGCGACATGTCGAACTTGACCGCCCGGTCTCGCTCCAGGATCCGGTCGTATTCCCGCTCGGTCTCGGCCGGTTCCAGATCCGAGAGGTCGAACTCGGACCACGGCAGGACGACACCGTTCTGGATGATCTGGGCGGAGGCCCCCGCGCTGTCGTGGACGAACGCGGCCCGCAGGTTGGGATGCCGATCGAGCAGTGCCTGGCCGGCGCGGCGGATCCGGTCGGCATCGACCTGACCGCGCAGTTCGAGGGTCAGCTGCACCATGTAGGGGTCCACGGCGGCGTCGGAGAACTGCGCGTGGAACAGCAGCCCCGACTGCAGAGGTGACAGCGACCAGATGTCCGCGAGTGCCGGGAAGCGGTCCTCGAGCCGGTCGATCGCGGTCTGGTCGAGGCTGACGAGATCGAGATCGGACGGCGTCACACCGCCCGAACCGGGCCGCGACACATGGACAGTCAACGCGGTGAGTGCCTGTACCCAGAGTTCGGCGAGTTCGCGTACCTCCGCCTCGGTCAGGACACCGGCCGGGAACGCCCATGTCGCGCGCAACCGGTTTCCGTCGGCGGCGGCGTCGGTGACGGCGTTGATGTCGAGCACCGAGGCGACCGGGATGTCGGAGGCGGGAACGTCGTCGAGCTTGGTGTCGCTGACCGGGACCCACGGATGTCCGTGGGTATCGGTCGACGTTGCCCCGCCCAGCCGTCCGAGGTAGTTGAACGTGACCTGAGGTTGGCGCAGCGCGCGCAGTTCTTCTGCAGTGTCCGGGTTCAGATACCGCAGCATGCCGTAGCCGATGCCGTGGTCGGGGATGGCGAGCAGTTGCTCCTTGATCGCCTTGATCACCGAGCCGGCGGCCCGGCCGCCGTCGAAGGCCTCGTCGAGGTCGATGCCCGACAGGTCCAGGCGAACCGGGAACATCGCGGTGAACCAGCCGACGGTGCGGCCGAGGTCCGCGCCCGGCAGCACCTGGTCTTCACGACCGTGGCCTTCGAGATTGACCAGTGACTGGGCGCAGCTTTCACCGTGGGTGCGCCGCGCCGACCGGGCACGCCACCGCGCCAGTGCCAGCGCCAGTCCCGCGAGCAGTCCGTCGTTGACTCCGCCGTGATAGGCCTCGGGCACCTTCGTGAGAAGTGCGTCGGTCACGTCGGTGGGCACTTCGACGGTCAGCTTCTCCACGGTGCCCGCCACGTCGACGTCCGGGTCGAGTGGCCGTGACCCGATCAGCGGGTCGTCACCGCTGAGCACCTCGCGCCACAGGTCGAGTTCCCCTGCGCGGTCCACGGCAGCGCCGGCGAGACCGTGGGACCACCGGCGCATCGACGTACCGACCGGCTCGAGGACCGGTTCCTGGCCCGCGGAGAGCTGCGCCCACACGGTGGCCAGGTCGGGGACGAGGATCCGCCACGACACCCCGTCGACCACGAGGTGATGAGCGACCACCAGCAACCGGCCGCCACCGTCACCGGCGTCGAACCACACCAGCTGCAACATGACACCGGCCACCGGGTCCAGTCGTCCCGCGGCCTCGTCGAGTTCGCGGGTGGCGATCTCGGCGAAGGTGGAACCGGTCACCGCGGGCACCTCGACGCGGTGGAGGAACTCGCGGACGTCGACGGACCCGGGCCCGCACACCTCGATACGCCACCGTGGTGCGGGCCCGGCCAGCTGGGCACGCAGCATGTCGTGGTGATCGACGACCACCTGGATCGTGCGCTCGAGCATCGTGCGGTCGGTTGCCGGGGGCAGGGCGAGCAGCGCCGTCTGGGTGTAGCGGCGGAAGTCGCCGCCGCGTTCGAGCAGCCACGACGTGATGGGGGTGATCGGCATGTCGCCCACACCGCCACCTGGCAACTCCTCGAGGACGACCACGTCGGCAGCCCCGGCCCAGGACGCCACCTCGGCGAGGGTGGCCACCGTCTTGGCCTCGAACACGTCCCTCGGGGTGAGCACCACACCCGCAGCCTTGGCGCGGGCCACCAACTGGATCGACATGATGCTGTCACCGCCGAGCGCGAAGAACGAATCCTCCACACCCACCGACTCCAGTCCGAGAACCTCGGCGAACAGCGTGGCCAGCACCGTTTCCATTTCGGTGGTGGGTGCCCGGCTCGCGGACACCCGGGCGCCGAAGTCCGGTTCGGGCAGCGCGCGGCGGTCGAGCTTGCCGTTGCCGGTGAGCGGCAGGGCGTCGAGGACGACGAGGGTCGCGGGAACCATGTAGGACGTGAGCTGGGTGCCGAGGAATTCCAGCGCCGAGGACACCTCCACGGTGGACCCGGACTCGGGCACCACATATCCGATCAGCCGGTTGCCCCCGTGGCCGTCGTCGCGGGTCAGGACGACGGCCTGCGCGATCCCGCGGTAGCGGAGCAACGCCGACTCGATCTCACCGAGTTCGATGCGGAAACCGCGGATCTTGACCTGGAAGTCACTGCGGCCCAAATACTCGAGTTGACCGCCGGCGTTCCAGCGCGCCAGGTCGCCGGTCCGGTACATCCGTGTGCCGGACCCGAGCGGGTCGGCGACGAACCGGGTGGAGCTGAGCGCCGCACGGCCGAGGTAGCCCCGGGTGACCTGCTCGCCGGACACATACATTTCGCCGATGGTGCCCGGCGGTACGGGATGCAGGCGCCGGTCGAGCACGTGCACACGCAGCCCGGCGATGGCGCGTCCGATCACACTGGCCGAGGCGGACTCGGCGAACGCACGGTCGAGCCGCAGGTAGCTGACGTGGACCGTGGTCTCGGTGATGCCGTACATGTTGACCAGGGTCGGCGCGGAGTCGTCGTGCCGGGCATACCAGCGTCCCAGCTGACCGAGGTCGAGGGCCTCGCCGCCGAAGATCACGTACCGCAACGCCAGTGCCGCTGCGGTCACGTCGATCTCCGAGACGATCCGGTCGGTCTCGGCCAGTTGGTAGAACGCGGTCGGCGTCTGGTTGAGCACCGTCACCTGCTCGTTGCGGAGCAGTTCGTGGAACATTTCCGGTGACCGGGCGGTGTAGTAGTCGACGACCACCAGTCGTCCGCCGTAGAGCAGCGGTCCCCACAACTCCCACACGGAGAAGTCGAAGGCATACGAGTGGAACATCGTCCAGACGTCGTTCTCGTCGAATCCGTACAGCGGCTGGGTGTTCGCGAAGAGGGTGAGCACGTTGCGGTGCGAGACGACCACACCCTTCGGGCGGCCCGTCGACCCGGAGGTGTAGATCACGTAGGCCACCGACGACGCATCGAGGGGATTGACCCGATCGTCGTCCGTGATCGCCGCCGGGGACAGCCGGCCGAGATCGGCGTCGGTCTCGATGTCGTCGAGGAGGATGACGGGCGTCCCGGATTCCGGAAGCGCCGAGGCGTCGCCGACGGTGGTGATCACACAGTTCGGTGCGGCGTCCTCGAAGACGAACGCCAGCCGGTCTGCGGGATAGGTGATGTCGACCGGAAGATATCCACCGCCCGACTTGATCACCGCGAGCAACGCGACGATCAGATCGCAGGTACGTGGAAGTGCTACCGCGACCAGGGTTTCCGGGCCGACTCCACGCGAGATGAGCAGCCTCGCCAACCGGTTCGAGCGGTCGTCGAGCTCACGGTACGTGTACGCCACGTCTTCGGAGGTGACCGCGGTGGCCTGGGGGAACCGGGCGACGGTCTGCGCGAAGCGGTCCGCCAGTGTGTCGTGACCGGCATCGACGCCGACGGTGTTCCACTCGGTCGCCATCGCGGCCCGTTCGGCGGCGTCGGTGAGTTCGATGTCACCGACGGGGGCGTGCGGATCGGCGGTCACCGCACCGAGGACCCGCAGGAACCGGTCGGCGATGGTGCGCACTGTTCCGGCCTCGAACAGGTCGGTGGCGTAGACGAACGCCGCGGTGATTCCGGCTGCGGTCCCCTCCTCGTCGAAGCGTTCCTCGACGCTGAGCTGCAGGTCGAACTTGGCCACCTTGAGATCGAAATCGACTGCTGTAGCGGTCAATTCCGGAAGCTCGAGTCGCGGGGTCTCGTTGTTGCGGAATTCGAGCAGCACCTGGAACAGCGGGGAATGCGCGGTGGACCGTTCCGGTGCCAGCACGTCGACCAACCGCTCGAACGGCACGTCCGAATGGTGGAATGCCGCGAGGTCGGTGGCCCGCACCTGATCGATCAGTTCGCCGAAGCCCCCGGCGGGGTCGACGGCGGCCCGAAGGACGAGGGTGTTGACGAACATGCCGACCATCTCGTCGAGTGCCGCCTCACCGCGACCGGCGATCGGTGTCCCCACCGCGATGTCCTCGGTGGACGACAACGCCGACAACAACACGGACAGGGCCGCGTGCACGGCCATGAACATGGTCGAGTTGTGTTTGCGCGCCAGCGCGGACAGCGAGCGGTGCAGCTCGGCCGGAATCGTGAAGTCGACCTGGGCGCCGCGGAACGACTGCTGAACCGGCCGGGCGCGGTCTGTGGGCAGCTGCAGGATCTCGGGCAGGTCCGCGAGCTGCTCTGTCCAGTACCGCAGTTGCTGGGAGATGAGGGACCCGGAATCACTTTCGCTGCCGAGTTGTTCGAGCTGCCACAGCGTGTAGTCGGCGTACTGCACCGACAGGGGGCTCCACTGCGGTGCGCTACCCGCGATGCGGGCCGCGTAGGCCGCCATCACGTCCCTGGCGAGCGGAGTGAGTGAGAAGCCGTCGGCACAGATGTGGTGCACCACGATGACGAGCACGTGCTCGTCCGGCGCGAGAGCGAACAGTGCCGAACGAATCGGCACGTCGGCGGTCACGTCGAACCCTGCCGTCGCGAGCGCGGCGATGTGCTCGTGGAGTTCGCTGTCCGCCACGTCGGCAATCTCGAGATTCGGTGTCCACTGTCCGGGCGAGAGCACCACCTGCGTCGGTTCCCCATCGTGGGAGGGGAACACGGTGCGCAGCGATTCGTGCCGGACGAAGACGTCGGTGACGGCCGCGCGCAGCGACTCCACGTCCAGCCGTCCGGTCAGCCGAACGGCGAGCGGAATGTTGTACGCGGCGGACGAGGTGTCGAACTGGTTGAGGAACCACATGCGCTTCTGCGCGAGCGACACCGGCACGTGCTCCGGTCGCTGCCTCGGCTCGAGCGGAACCCTGGCGTGGTCGCCGTCCCCGGCGGGGGCGAACGCGGTCGATTCGATCATGCGGGCGAGGGCGTGGATCGTCGGCGCCTCGAACAGGGTCCGCACTCCGATCTGGGTGTCCAACTCGGCGGTGAGCCGGGCGGCCACGCGGGTGGCGATGAGCGAGTTACCACCGATGTCGAAGAAGTTGTCGTCGATGCCGACCCGCTCGAGCCCGAGGACGGTGGTGATCACGTCGGCGATGGTGTGCTCGAGCACCGTCGACGGCGGGCGGAACTCGTCCGTCGTCGGCAGGAATTGTGGTTCCGGTAGAGCCGCCCGGTCGAGCTTGCCCACCGGGGTCAACGGGATCTCGTCGAGAATCATGATGCTCGACGGAACCATGTGGGCGGGCAGCAGTTCCGCCGCCCACTGCTTCAGCTCCGGCGGCTCGAGCGTTGTGTCGGCCTCGGGCAGCACATACGACACGAGTGCGGTGTCGCCCGTCGGCCCCGGGCGCCCGAGAGTGACGGCGAACGCCACCGAGGGATGCCCGGCGAGGGCACTGTCGATGTCACCGAGTTCGATGCGGAAACCACGAACCTTGACCTGGAAGTCGCTGCGGCCGAGGTATTCCGCTGTCCGATCCGGACGCCAGCGCGCGAGGTCACCGGTACGGTACATGCGCTCGCCCGGCTCACCGAACGGATTCGCGACGAACCGTTCGCTGGTGAGACCCGCCCGCGCATGGTAGCCGCGGGCAAGTCCTTCACCGCTGATGTACAGCTCCCCGGCGACACCGACGGGGACCGGCTGCAGCCAGGCGTCGAGAATGACTTCCGCGGTGCCGCGGATCGGTCCGCCGATCGTCACCGGCTCGCCGGCCTCCAGGGGATCACTGAGGTTGGCGACGATGGTGGACTCGGTGGGGCCGTAGGCGTTGAACATCTTTCGGCCCGGCGCCCAACGCGTTACCAGCTCCGGCGGGACGGCCTCGCCACCGACCACCACGGTACGGAAGCCGTCGAGGCCTTCCGGGTCCACCGACGCCAGCGCCGCCGGGGTGATGAATCCGTGGGTGATGCCCTCAGATCGGATCAATTCGGTCAGTTCGTCACCGCCGTAGACGGATGTCGGCACGATCACCATCGTCGCGCCGACCGCGAACGTCATCAGATAGTCGAGGACCGACGCGTCGAAGCTCGGGGACGAGAAGTGCATCGTCCTCGACGTGGAGTCGGTCCCGTACCGGGCGCGCTGTTCTTCGGCGAAGTTGTCGAGGCCACGGTGGCTGACGATGACCCCCTTGGGGGTGCCGGTGGAACCCGAGGTGTAAATCATGTACGCCGGGTGCGCGAATCGCAGTGGCACGACACGGTCGTCGTCGGTGACCGGATCGGACGACATTTCGGCTGCGGCAGTGACCATTTCGGGGTCGTCGAGCATCAGCCACGTGGTCGTGGCGGCCGGCAACCGGCCGCGGTCGGCACTCACGCACACACCGAACCTGCAGCCCGAATCGCCGAGCATGTGTTCGACTCGCTCACGCGGGTAGCTCGGATCGACCGGCACGAACGCTGCACCCGTCTTGGCGATCGCCCACACTGCGACGATGGATTCGAGGGAGCGCGAAATCCCCAGGGCGACGAAATCTTCCGGTCCGACACCGCGGCGGAGGAGCAGTCGCGCGAAGCGGTTGGACCGTTCGTCGAGTTCCCGGTAGGTCAACCGGCGGTGTGAGGCCACGACCGCGGTGGCGTCGCCGGCCGCCGCGGCGGTCTCCGCGAACATCGCGGGCAGTGTCCGCACGGAACGGCCCGGCAGTCCCCGGACAGGAACCAGCGCGGTCTCCTCGGCCTCGGTGAGCAGCCGCAACTGTGCCAACCGCAGATTCGGCCGCTCGGCGAGTGCCATCAGGGCCCGGACCACTCGGTCACCGATGCGGGCGACGGCGTCACCGTCGAACAAGGTGGGAACGTACTCGAGTTTCAGTTGCAGGCGTTCGTGCGCGGAGGCGATCACCGCCAGCGGATAGTGCGCGGCATTGGCGCGGTCGTGCACGTCGAGAACGTTCATGCCGGCGATGTCGGTGCTCTCGGTGAGGCCCGCCCGGTCCACCGGATACGATTCGAACACCGTCAGGGTGTCGAAAACGGCGCCGTCGCCGCCCACGCCCTGAATGTCGGTGAGCCCCAGATAGTGGTGATCGAGCAGCGCCGCCTGCTCGCTCTGGATGCGCTCGAGCAACTCCCCCAGCGTCTCCGACGGGTCGAGCACGACGCGAACCGGCAGCGTGTTGATGAACAAGCCGATCATCGACTCGATTCCGGGGATCTGCGGGGGCCGGCCCGACACGGTGCCACCGAAGACGACATCGGTGCGATCGGTCAAGCTGCCCAACACAATTCCCCATGCCGTGCGAATCAGGGTGCTCAGCGTGATGCCCCGCTCCCGGGCGAGCGCGCTGAGGAGTTCGGTGTCGTCGTCGTCGAGTTCGACGATCAGTTCACTCGATTCGTCGGTGCTCTGGGCGGCCGCGTCAGCCGGTGCGAGCAGGGTGGGTCCTTCCAGACCGTCAAGGGCGCGCGCCCACACGCCGAGCGACTCCTCGGTGCTGCGATGCGACATCCAGGCGAGGTAGTCACGGTAGGGGTTCACCCGGGGCAGTGCGGCGGTGTCGCCCGCGGTGGCGTACAGCGTCAGCAGGTCGCGAATCAGCAACGGCATGGACCAGCCGTCGAGGAGGATGTGGTGGTTGGTGACCATCAAATGTTGTTCGTCCCCGCCCACCTGCATGAGCGTGAACCGGATGAGCGGCGGGGTGGACATGTCGAAGCCACGTCGCCGGTCGGCGTCGGCGATGCGGTCCATCTCGGCTGCACGAGCGTCGGCGTCGAGGCCGGACAGGTCGATCTCCGTCCACGGCAGCTCCACCTGCCGGGAAATCGCCTGGATCGGGGTGCCGCCTTCGTCGTAGACGAACGATGCCCGCAGATTCGCGTGCCGGTCGAGCAGGGCCTGCCCCGCCAACCGCAGCCGCGCCGAATCCGCACCGCGAAGCTCGATGGTCATCTGCACGGTGTACGAATCGATCGACTCCTCGGCCAGGAGTGCGTGGAACAGCAGACCGGACTGCAACGGCGACAGCGACCAGATGTCGGACAGCGCCGGGAAGCGGTCCTCGACGCGGTCGATCGTGTCCTGGTCGAGGGACACCAGGTCCAGGTCCGACGGGGTGATTCCGCCGGCGTCGGGGCGGGACGCGTAGGTGGTGAGCGCGGTCAGCGCCTGCACCCACAGTTCCGCGAGTTCCCGCACCTCGGTCACGTCGAGCACACCCGCCGCGTAGGCCCACGTCGCTCGCAGCTGCGGACGGTCCTCGACCTCGGTGGTGACTGCGTTGATGTCGATGGCGGAGGTGACGGGTGTGTCGAGGTCCTGGGCGCGGTCCATGTCGACTTCACCGGTCGGCGCCCACCCGGCGCGGGTCGCGGCCTCGGAGAGGTCGGCGGCGAACCGGCCCAGGTAGTTGAAGCTGATCTGAGGCAGCGAGCGATCCGCGAGCACGGGTGCGGTGTCGGGGTTCAGGTACCGCAGCATGCCGTAACCCATGCCGTGGTCGGGGATGGCGAGCAGTTGCTCCTTGATCGCCTTGATCGCCGAGCCGGCGGCCCGGCCACCATCGAAAGCCTCCTCGAGGTCGATGCCCGAGAGGTCCAGTCGCACCGGGAACATCGCCGTGAACCAGCCGACGGTGCGGCCGAGGTCGGCACCGGGGACCACCTGGTCTTCTCGCCCGTGGCCTTCGAGGCTGACGAGCGTCCCGTCGACGGGCCGCCCATGGGCACCGGTGACGAGCCGCGACCTGCGCCACTGTGTGACGGCCATCGCGAGGGCGGTGAGCAGCCCGTCGTTGACGCTGCCGTGGATCGCGTCCGGCACGGCCGTGAGAATCGCCTCGCTGACCTCGGCCGGCAGCTCGACGGTGATCCTGCCTACGGTGGCGTTCACATCGATGTTCGGATCGAGTGGTCGGCTACCGATCAGCGGGTCCTCGCAGTCGAGGATCCGCTGCCAGAGGTCGAGTTCGACGGCCCGCTCACCCGCCTGATCTACCAGTCCGTGCGCCCAGCGCCGCATCGACGTGCCGACCGGCTCGAGGATCGGCTCCTGACCCGCCGAGACCTGCGCCCACGCCGTCGCGAGATCGGGCACCAGAATCCGCCACGACACCCCGTCGACCACCAGGTGGTGTGCGACCACGAGCAACCGGCCGCCGGCGTCACCGGCATCCAACCAGACCACCTGCAGCATCGAACCCGACGCCGGGTCGAGACGGTCCAGTGCCGCATCGAGTTCCGCTATGACGGCGCCGGCGAACTCGGAGGTGCCGGGAGCTGCGGACACGGGCACCCGACGCAGAATGTTGCGCGCGGCCACCGAGCCGACCGGGCACGCCTCGAGATGCGACTCGTCGGGCCCGACGATCAGCTGCGCCCGCAACATGTCGTGCCGGTCGAGGACAGCCTGGAAAGTCTCGATCAACGGTTCGATCGCACGCAGATTCGGGGGCGCGGTCAGCAACATCGACTGCGACATGCGGTTGAACTCGCCACCGCGCTCGAGGAGCCACGCCGTGATGGGGGTGGTCGGCATGGCACCGACGCCGCCACCGGGCAGCTCTTCGAGCACCACCACGTCGGAGTCGCCCACCCACGACGCCACCGCCGCCAGCCCGGCCACCGTCTTGGCCTCGAACACGTCCCGCGGGGTGAGCACCACACCCGCCGACTTGGCGCGGGCCACCAATTGGATCGACATGATGCTGTCGCCGCCGAGTGCGAAGAAGGAATCGTCCACGCCCACCGACTCCAGTCCGAGGACTTCGGCGAACAGGTCGGCCAGCACCGATTCCATCTCCGAGACCGGTGCGCGCCCCGACGACACGCGGGCGCCGAAGTCCGGCTCAGGCAGTGCCCGCCGATCCAGCTTGCCCGCCGGGGTCAGCGGCAGCGCGTCGAGAACGATCAACGCGGACGGCACCATGTAGGGCGCAAGGAAGCTGCCGACGAAGGTGAGGACGGCCTCCGGCTCGAGCTCGGCGCCGTTGGTCGGCACGACGTAGCCGACGAGCCTGTTCACCCCGGTGCTGCCCTTGTGCGCCGACACCACCGAATGGGCCACGCCCGGGTAGCGGGCGAGGGCCGTCTCGATCTCGCCGAGCTCGATGCGGAAGCCGCGGATCTTCACCTGGAAGTCGCTGCGGCCCAGGTACTCCAGTTGTCCGTCGCGGTTCCACCGCGCCAGGTCACCGGTCCGGTACATCCGGGCACCCAGTCCGCCGTACGGGTTGGCGACGAACCGCTCGGCCGTCGTGCCGGCCCGGTTCCGGTAGCCCCGCGCGAGTCCCGAGCCGGTGACGTACAACTCGCCGGTCACCCCGTTCGGCACCGGGTGCAGCCGCGAATCGAGCACCATTTCGCCCGTACCCAGCGGCGGCCTGCCGATGGTGACGGGTTCGCCGGGCACCATCGGACCGGTCACGCTCGACACCACAGTCGCTTCGGTAGGCCCGTAAGCGTTGAACATCCGCCTTCCTGCGGTGACCCACTGCGCCACCAGCTCCGGCGGGCACACGTCACCACCGGTCACGACACATTCGAGGTGATCGAGACCCACGGGTTCCACCGACGCCATCGCAGCAGGGGTGATGAACGCGTGGGTGACCCGGCCCTCACGAAGCACATCGGCGAGTTCGGTACCGCCGATGACAATCGAGGGTGCAATGACCATCGTCGCTCCGGATCCGACGGCGAGCAGCAGCTCGAGGATCGAGGCGTCGAAGCTCGGAGAGGAGAAGTGCAGGGTGCGCGAGGTCGCGGTAATGCCGAATCGGGTGCGTTCGTCCGTCGCGAAATTCGCCAGGCCCCGGTGGGTGACGGCGACGCCCTTGGGCATGCCGGTCGATCCTGACGTGTAGATCAGATACGCGGTGTTCTCCAAGGCGACGGGCAGCGGGCGGTCGGCATCGATGACGGCGGCAGACGACTGTTCGGCCAGGTCGTCACCGAGCTCGGGTGCGTCCACGACCAGGTAGTCGACGCATTCGGGTAGATCCGACCGGAACTCGGTCACCGTCAGGGCCAGCTGTGCACCGGAGTCGGTCAGCATGTGCACGATCCGGTCGGTCGGGTAATCCGGGTCCACCGGCACGAACGCGGCGCCGGTCTTTGCCACAGCCCACAGGGACAGAACCGATTCGACGGACCGGCCCATCGCCAGCGCCACCACCGATTCGGGGCCCACGCCGCGCCCGATCAGTAGCCGGGCCAGCCGGTTCGATCGCTGATCGAGATCCCGGTACGACACCTCCCGACCCTGGTAGATCAGTGCGGCCGCCTCTGGATCCGTCGCTGCAGCCGCCGCGAGCAGTTCGGGAAGTGTGCGCAGCTCGGTGTCGGGTGCGTCCATCACCGGGGTGAGCGCGGCGCGCTCGGAGGCCACCATCAGCTCGATGTCCCCGACGGCGCGCTCCGGATCCGCCGTGGCGGCGTCGAAGATCCTTTGCAGGTAATCGGCGAAACCGGCGATCGTCGACGCGTCGAACAGACTCGCCGCGTACGTGAAAGCGGCCGAGATGCCGGCCGGCTCCCCCGACACCCCGAATTCCTCCGTGAGGGTCAGCTGGAGATCGAAATTGGAGATGTCGGTGGCGAGGTCGAGCCCGGTGACGGTCAGCCCGGGCAGCTCGAGACGTGGCCGCTCGTTGTTGCGGAACTCGAGTACCACCTGGAACAGCGGTGAATGCGACGTGGCGCGTTCCGGCGAGATGGCGTCCACCAGCCGCTCGAACGGGAGGTCCGAGTGATGGAAGGCGCTGAGGTCGGTGTCGCGGACCTTGGCCAGGAGTTCGGAGAAGGAGCAACCCGGCTTCACCGGGGTGCGTAGCACGAGGGTGTTGACGAACATGCCCACCATGTCGTCGAGGGCAGCGTCACCGCGACCGGCGATCGGCGTTCCCACCGCGACGTCATCGGTGTCACCGAGCCGGGCGAGCAGGACGGCGAGGGCCGCGTGCACTGCCATGAAGACACTCGAATTGTGTTCTCGCGCTGTAGTGATCAACCGGCTGTGCACCTGGGGGTCGATGCTGAACGAGTGAACACCACCGCGGAAGGACTGCTGGGTCGGCCGTGGACGGTCCGTGGGCAGCGCCAGCAACTCCGGGAGTCCGGCGAGGGTTCGGGTCCAGTAGTCGAGCTGGGCGGCGAGCAGACTGTCCGGATCGTCGGCGCTGCCGAGCACCCGGTGCTGCCAGAGCGCGAAGTCGGCGTACTGCACGGTCAGTGGCGCCCAGTCGGGTGCCTGGCCACCGGTGCGGGCGGCATACGCGGTCATCACGTCCCGGGCGAGGGGCGCCATCGAGAAGCCGTCCGCGCTGATGTGATGCACGACGATGACCAGCACGTGGTCCTCGGGTGCGGTGCAGAACAGGGCCGCGCGCACCGGCACCGCGACCGTCACATCGAATCCGGCGCCGGCCAGACGCGCAATGTGTTGCGGCAGGTCGTCTTCCGATGTTCCGACGGGGGTGAGATCCGGCACCACGTCCTCGGTGTCGAGGACGACCTGGACGGGCTCGCCGTCGACCATCGGGAAGCGGGTGCGCAGCGACTCGTGCCGTTCCAGGACGTCGGCGACGGCGTCCTGCATGGCGTCGTCGTCGAGGTCACCGGTCAGTCGCACCGCGAGAGCGATGTTGTAGGCGGGCGAATCGATGTCGAACTGGTTGATGAACCACATGCGCTTCTGCGCCAGCGACACCGGCACCCGCTCCGGCCGATCGCCGGCGACCAGCGGTGGACGCTCGGCGTTGTGGACGGCCTCGGACTCGATCCGCGTGGCCAGGGTCGCGACGCTCGGGGCGTCGAAGATTTCCCGGACACCGATGCGGCTGCCCAGTGCCGCATTGACCCGCGCCACCAACCGTGTGGCCACCAGGGAGTTGCCGCCGAGGTCGAAGAAGCTGTCGTACACACCGATCCGCGGTGCTCCGAGCAGGTCCGCGAAAATCGAGGCGAGGATCTCCTCGATCGGATTGCGCGGAGTCACGAATTCGGTTGACGGACTCAGGAATTCCGGCTCGGGTAAGGCACCGCGATCCAACTTGCCGGTGGCGCCGAGGGGGAACCGGTCGAGCACCATGATGCGGGTGGGCACCATGTACGCAGGCAGCGACTCGGCCGCGGTGTCGCGAATGTCGGCGGTGTCGATCTCCACGCCGGCCACCGGGATCACGTAGCCGACCAGGCTCTCCCCCGTTGCCTCGCTGCGATGCACGGTCACCACGGCCTGCGCCACCGACGGATGCGCCAGCAGCGCGGCCTCCACCTCGCCGAGCTCGATCCGCTGGCCGCGCAGTTTCACCTGGAAGTCGCGCCGGCCGATGTACTCGACGTTGCCGTCGGCACGCCACCGGACGATGTCGCCGGTGCGGTACATGCGCTGACCGGGCTCGCCGAACGGGTTGGCCACGAAGCGGTCGGAGGTGAGGTCGGGACGCCCGACATATCCGCGGGCCAATTGGACACCGGCCAGGTACAGCTCACCGTGTACGCCGACCGGCACCGGATGCAGGCGGGCGTCGAGGACGTAGAGCTGGGTGTTCCACACCGGGGCACCGATCGGCACCGACACCCGGTCGGCCTCGGTGCATTCCCAGTAGGTGACGTCGACGGCGGCTTCCGTCGGGCCGTACAGGTTGTGCAGCGCCGCCGATCCGAAGTCCCGGAAGGCGTCGGCCGTGGCAGGCGGGAGTGCCTCACCGCTGCAGAACACCTGGCGCAGCGAACCGCACAGGTCGAGCTCGGCGCCGGCGGTGAACACGGCGAGCATCGACGGCACGAAGTGCATGGTCGTGACCTGATGGTCGGCGATCACGTGTGACAGATACGTGGGGTCGCGGTGACCGTCCGGCGCCGCGAGCACCAGCCGGGCCCCGACCTCGAGCGGCCAGAACAGTTCCCACACCGACACGTCGAACGTGACGGGTGTCTTCTGCAGCACCACGTCCGTGTGGTCCAGGTGATAGGTGTCCTGCATCCACAGCAACCGATTCGCGATGGCCCGGTGGCTGACTGCAACGCCCTTGGGCCTACCGGTGGAACCGGAGGTGTAGATCACGTAGGCCGTCGAATCGGGATGGATGACTCCGCCCCGCTCGGCGTCGGTGATCGGTGTGCTCGCCCGGGCCGCCAGGTTGAGGGTGTCGATCTCGATCGCGGAGTTCCCGGCTTCGCTCATCAGCCCTTCGGAGCGATCACGGGACGAGGTGAGGACACACGTCGGGGCGGCATTGTCGAGAACGTAGGCGATACGCGAGGCCGGATGGTCGGGATCGAGGGGAACGTAGGCGGCCCCCGTCTTCTCGACCGCATAGATGGCGATCATCAACTCGAGCGAACGCCGCAACGACACGGCCACCCGGGATTCCGGCCCGACGCCGCGGGCGAGGAGTTCGCGGGCGAGCCGGTTGGCGCGAGCATCGAACTCCGCGTACAGCAATTCGTCTTCACCGAACACCACTGCCACCGCGTCCGGCGTGCGCCGCACCTGGGCCTCGAAGAGGCTGACCAGGGTGGCCGAGGACGGTACGACGGTGGTGGTGTCGTTCCACTCCTGCAGGATCCGGCGGTTCTCGTCGGGCCCGCTCAACTCGATGTCGCCGACCTTCGCCTCGGCGTGGGTAGTGACGGTGTCGAGCAGCGTGACGAACCGTTCCGCGAGGGCGTCCATCGTGGATGGCTCGAACAGCTCTGCGGCGTAGGAGAATTGGGCGTCGATCGGGCCGGGAGCGCCGGAACTCTCGATGTGCTCGGTGAGGATCACCTGTAGGTCGAATTTGGCGGCACCGGTCTCGAGCCCCTGGACTTCCACCTCGAGCCCGGAAAGCTCGAGCCGGGTGTCCGCGAAGCCCTGGAGCACGAGCATCACCTGGAACAGCGGCGAATGGGCTTCGGAGCGTGTCGGTTTCAGCTCGTCGACCAGCAGCTCGTACGGCAGGTCGGTATTACTGAAGGCCGCGAGGTCGGCGGCCCGGGTACGGGTGAGGATCTCGGGGAAGCTGCTCTCCGGATCGACCTCGGTGCGCAGAACCACGGTGTTGACGAACATGCCGACGACGTCGTCGAGTTGCCGCTCGCCGCGACCCGACACCGGGGAGCCGATGGATACATCGGACGATCCGCTCGACCGGGACAGCAGCACCGCGAGGGCGGTGTGCACCACCATGAACAGGCTGGCGTCGTGGGCGCCGGCGATGTCGAGCAGCGCGGCGTGCAGACGTGCCGGGATGGTGAAATCCGTCGTGCCGCCAACCATCGACTGCCGTGCCGGGCGCGGCCGGTCGGTGGGCAGGTCCAGCACCTCCGGTGCGCCGTCGAGGGTGCGGGCCCAGAACGACAGCTGCCGGGACAGCACGCTGATGGGATCGTCGGCGGAACCGAGCAGCTCCCGCTGCCACACGGAGAAATCGGCGTACTGCACCTCGAGCGGCGCCCACTGCGGAACCTCACCGGCGGCGCGGGCGTGGTAGGCCACCATGACGTCCCGCGTCAGCGGCGTCATCGACAGTCCGTCGGCCGCGATGTGGTGGACCACGAAGACCAGCGCATGATCCTCGGTCGCCGTCCGGTACAGCTTGGCGCGGATCGGCGGCTGCACGGTCACATCGAACCCGGTCGCCGCCTCCGCGAGCAGATGGATGTCGAGCTCGTCGGGAGCTACCTCGACCGCGTCGAGGTCCGGACTGACGTCCGCAACCGGCAGCACCACCTGCAACGGCCCGTTCGGGGTATTGGGGAAGACGGTCCGCAGCGACTCGTGCCGTTCGAGGACGTCACGCACCGCGGCGCGCAACGCCTCCACGTCGAGGGTGCCGCGCAACCGGATGGCCACCGGAATGTTGTAGGCCGGGGACGCGGTGTCGAGCTGGTTGATGAACCACATCCGCTGCTGCGCCAGCGACACCGGCACCGGGCCGGCGGTGGTGCGCGGCGCCAGCGGCGGGCGTGCCGACGTGCGGGGCCCGAGGGCGTCGATGCGGGCACTGAGCAGCGCCACGCTCGGCGCCTCGAACAGGTCCAGCACCCCGATGTCCGTGCCGAGCGCCGTGTTGACCCGGGAGACCACCCGGGTGGCGACCAGTGAATCACCGCCCAGGTCGAAGAAGCTGTCGTCGACGCCGACACGTTCGACGCCCAGCAGGTCCGCGAACACCTCCGCGACCCGCATCTCCGTGTGAGTTCCCGGCGCCCGGTACACCGTGGAGGTGGCCTCGAAGTGCGGTTCCGGCAGCGCCTTCCGGTCGAGCTTGCCGGCCGGGGTCAGCGGGACCTCGGCGAGCACCATGATGCGTGCGGGCACCATGTGCGCCGGCAGCACGGCCGCCGCGTGTTCGAGGACGTTCTCGATGACGAGTTCGGCGCCGACCTCGGGCAGCACATACGTCACCAGCACCGTGTCTCCGGAGGGTGCGGTGCGCCCGACCGTGGTCGCGAATGCGACGGCGGGATGCGAGCGTACGACGGCGTCTATCTCACCGAGTTCGATGCGGAATCCGCGGATCTTCACCTGGAAGTCGGTGCGGCCCAGGTATTCCAGCTCGCCGCGCAGGTTCCACCGCGCCAGGTCGCCGGTGCGGTACATCCGCTGTCCCGGGGCCCCGTGCGGGTCGGCGACAAATCGTTCGGCCGTCGGGATCGGCCGGTTGTGGTACCCCCGTGCCACACCGTCACCGGTGATGTACAACTCGCCCGGCACCCCCTTGGGGACGGGGTGCAGGCGTGCGTCGAGCACCAGTAGGTCGACACCGCGCGACGGCCGGCCAATGGTGACAGGCTCCCCCACGACCAGCGGTCCGGCGACACTGGCCACCACCGTCGCCTCGGTCGGCCCGTACGCGTTGAACATCACCCGGCCCGGCGCCCACTGCTCCACCAGGGCGGGAGGACAACTCTCGCCGCCGGTGACGACACACCGGATCGAGTCGAGACCGTCGGGGTCGACCGACGCCAGCGCCGCCGGGGTGACGAAGGCATGCGTCACCTGCTCCCGCCGGAGCAGGTCCGCGAGTTCGCTGCCGCCGTACACCGTGGAGGGGGCCACCACCATGGTCGCCCCACCACCGACCGCGAGGAGAAGTTCGAGAATGGAGGCGTCGAAACTCGGCGACGAGAAGTGCAGGGTGCGGGACTCCGGCGTGACACCGAACCGTGCGCGTTGGTCGGCAGCAAAGTTGGCCAGCCCGACATGGGTGACGACGACACCCTTGGGGATGCCGGTGGAACCGGAGGTGTAGATGAGATAGGCCGGGTCGGATAACCGCAGCGGCCGGAGACGGTCCGCGTCGGTGACGGCGCCGGGCGACTGGGCGGCCAGTGCCTGCCCGAACACGGGGTCGTCCATCATCAGCCACGGTGCGGTCTGCGGTAGGGCGTCGCGATGTGCGGTGACGGTGAGTCCGACGAGGGCGCCGGAATCGGTCAGCATGTGCTCGATGCGGTCGGGCGGATAGTGCGGATCGACCGGCACGAAGGCGGCGCCGGACTTCGCGACCGCCCAGGTGGCCAGCACCGATTCGATCGATCGCGCAATCGCCAGCGCCACGACCGTGCCGGGCCCCGCACCGCGGCGGATCAGCATCCGCGCGAGGCGGTCGGACTGCTCGTCGAGTTCCGGATAGGTCAGGGTGCGGCCTTCGAAGACCAGCGCCGCACCGTCGCCTCCCGTCTCCACCGCGTGCCGCAGCAACGCAGGCAGGGTTCGCGGCTCCACGGGGGCGTCCCCGCGAACGGGACTCAACTCCGCGTATTCGGCGGGCTCGAGCAGGGCGACGTCCCCGATCGGCGCCGCCGGGTCGGTCGTCACCGCCCGCAAGATGCGCACGAAACGCCCCGCCAGCGCCTCGGCGCTGCTGCGATCCCACACGTCCGTTGCGCACAACACCCGGCCGTCGATGCCGCCCGATTCCGATTCGGTAAGTGAGAAGACGAGATCGAGACCCAGCGGCCGGTGTTCGCGCTCGATGGGATCGATGCGCACGTCCCCAGCTGTGTCGTGCGGGTGACCGCCGTCGGTGAACTCGAGCATCACCTGGAACAGCGGTGCGTGTGACGGGTCCGGGTCGGTGACGAGCCGGGCAACCAGGTCGTCGAACGGCAACGCCGCATGCGCGAAGGCAGCGCGGTCGGCGTCCCGGATCCGCGCGAGGTGATCGGAGAAGGACGACGCTCCGTCCACCTGCGAGCGGAGGACGGCCTTGTTGAAGAACGTGCCGCTCTCCGGGTCGTCGGAGTCGATCGGATCCCGCCCGACGATCGGCGTCCCGATCACGACGTCGTCGGTATCCCCGAGTCGTCCCAGAAGTATCGCGAGTGCCGCATGCACGGCGACGAAGGGTCCGGTGCCGGCGTCGCGTGCCAGTTCGTGCACCCGCCGCTGCACCTCGGCATCGACGTCGAAGTCGACCACCTCGCCGGCACCGTCCCGCTCCGCCGGTCGCGGCCGATCGAGCGGAAGTGCGGTCACCTCGGGCAGCGCGGCCAACTCGCGCGACCAGAACTCGAACTGGGACTGCCGTTCCAGAACCCGCGCCGCCAACCGGGCACTCTCGGCGTGGATGGCAGCCGTCCGAGTCTGCGGATCAGCGGTGATGAACTCCTCGATCAACTCGGCGAACCTGCGATGATGCGCCCGCAGTTCCTCGGGCCCGTACCGGTTGGGGTTGGCGCGGAAGTCGAGGAGGGTCTCCCCATCACCGCCCTGATAAATGTTGACCAGCAAATCGTCCACCGGACCCGAGGTGACGATGTGATACTCCCCCACCACCGAGCCCAGGGTGAACGTCTGGTGGAACAGCATCACGTTGACCATCGGACCTGCCAAACCCTCGGCGGTCCCGGACAATCCCGCGTCGCGGCGGATGTCCTCGAGGCTGCACCGCTGATGGCGCAGTGCACCCATCAGTTCCAACTGCACACGCTGCACGAGCTCCGCCACAGTGTCCTCGGGACGAACGGTGATACGCAGCGGCGCGACGTTGACGAGCATCCCGCCGGACCGCTGGAGGGGGGCCGTGGTGCGGGCCGACACCGGCAGGTTGATCAGGACGTCCCGTCGACCCGTCATCCGCGACAGATAGCAGGCGAACCCGGCGACCATCACGGCCGCCGAAGTCGCACCCACCCGCTGATCCGAGACGTCGAGGAAGTCGAGGGCCGCCTCGGACAGCGTGGCGCTCTCGAGCCGGCTCTGCGCCGCGGCCGGTGCGTCGTGGGTTGCCAGGGTGCTGCCGTGCTCGATGCCGACGATTCGCTCGGCCCAGTACTTGCGGTCGTTCTCGAACCTGCTGGAGGAGCGGTACTTCTGATCGAGGTCGTAGAGTTCGCGCAGATCGAGCGCCCGATTCGGTTCGGGCTCGGTGCCCTCGACGAGGGATGTGTAGAGTGCCGCAACACGATTGGCCATGGTCATGCCGCTGTAGCCGTCGAGCGCGACGTGGTGAATCCTCGTGTACCACAAGTAGTGCTGTTCGCCGATCTGCAGCACCGTCATCTCGACGAGCCGATCGCGGGTCAGGCGCAGCGGAGTCGCGCAGTCCTCATCCATCCACGCCTTCGCGGTGGCCATCGGGTCGGCCTCACCGCGGAAGTCGCGGAACCCGATCGACGGGTCGATGGTGGGATCCACCATCTGATACGGCTCCCCGTCGACATCGAGCAACCGCAGGAACGGCGACTGGAATTCGTGGGCGGCGCGAACGGCGGCCTCACTCAGCAGGTCCAGGTCGATGTGGCCCCGCAGTTCGACGTACTGGGCGATGAACTTGGGAACCGTGGGGCTCAGCTGTTGCGCGAACCACATGCTCCTCTGCACCGAGGACAGTGGGAACGCCCCGTCGGGCACGTTCCCCTCGGCGGCGCGCTCGTTCGGCTGCGGCGAAGTCAAACTCGTCATCTCGTTCCCCCAGCAGGTATCAAAACTGTGGATGCGCAGACCCAGCGCGTGGGACGAACCGACTGTCGCCGGTCCGCCACGCTGTACTGATCGTGCTTCACGCGTGGGTCCGGTGTGCGTCGATTCGTGATGTTCGTGCCGGAATCGCCATCGATCTGCGACGGCGACCCGGATGGGGCCGGTCGAGCAGGATGCGCAGCACTTCCCGCTGCCCGTGGCCGGGCCTCAGCGGAAGCGTTCGGCCTCACGTGCAAGGTGCAGGAGGTCGGCGCACAACGACTCCAGCTCATGGGCCGCCGCACCTTCGGCAACGGCTGTCGCCACGTCCTCGGCCGCACAACGAACCTGGAAGATCCGGTCGACCATGGCGGAGGCTTCCTCGGCGGTGAGCACCACGGCATCCGCGGGGATGCTCGTGCCCTTGACCTGGGTGCGCTGCTCGTACGCTCGCTGCCGGCACGATTGGCGGCAATACCGGCGGCGTCGCCCCATCCCGGACTCCGCGACTTCCCGGCCGCACCACACGCACGAGTCGGGTCTGCGGGATGCGCCGGTCATGGTCCACCACCTTACTGCGCGACCCCCCGATGCCCGCCCGGTAAGATGGCGAGGTTGCATCTGCGCGGCGTGCGGGAACCAATCGGGAAGCCGTGGCGTTGTAGATGAGTGTGAACGCTTGGCTGCTGTCCAGGCGTGCTCGCGCGGAGACGATCGAGGAGAGGACACAACCATGGCAGATCGCGTACTTCGAGGGAGTCGACTCGGAGCGGTGAGCTACGAGACCGACCGTGACCACGACCTCGCACCCCGTCGGATGGCCAAGTACCGGTGCGACAACGGTGAGGTGTTCGACATCCCGTTCGCGGACGACGCCGAGATCCCGGGCACGTGGCTCTGCCGCAACGGCTTGGAGGGCACCCTGGTCGAGGGCACCGCACCCGAGGCCAAGAAGGTCAAGCCGCCGCGTACCCACTGGGACATGCTGCTCGAGCGTCGCTCCAAGGAAGAACTGGAAGAGCTGCTCAAGGAGCGTCTCGACCTGCTCAAGGCCAAGCGACGCGGAGCCTGATACAGGCTGCTCCACGATACGAACGCCGTCCCGGCTCGACTGGGGCGGCGTTTGCTGTGTCTGCGCCGTCCTCGATGTGGGATCAGTGGCTGGTACCAGGGTGGGCATGGGTTGGCTGCTATAGGTCGTTGGCGTGGCGACAGTCGCGACAGGACTCATCCACGTACTCCGATCTGCTGGAACGCAGGCGCGTTACATTCCGGGCACACAAACCGAGAGTCACGCCCCGAACACGCAGTCGAAGAACACCACGTATGACCGACCACCCGACTTCTCAGCTCGAGAGGTAGGTCACATGACCGCTCTCAATCTACTATTCGGTACAGCGGAGTCAAGGGTTTGGTTTCAATTTCAAGCAGGACGGGCCGCCCCGGATCGCCCTGGCGCCGCGCCGACAAAAGATGAGGGTGTACCAGCCCGTTTCCCCTGCAACGCGCCGCCGCGTGTGGTATTTCCCGTCGGCGCCTCGTTCAAACCTTTCGGTCTGTTCGGCGTATCGATCGATTCATCAGAGGTACTCGGGCCCTTTGACGCCTCAGCGGCTCACCGGGTTCTCCTGCTCGACGCGTGAGAGCTTCTCGGGATTGCGCACGACGTAGAGCCCGGTGATCATGCCGTCGTCCATCCGCACCGCCACGACGTCGTCGATCTCACCGTCGAGCCGGACGATCAGAGCTGGGCAGCCATTGATCTGCACCGGCTCGACCGACACCTGGCCGTCGATCCGCGGCAGGCCGGCCGCCAGCAGGCGACCCACTTTGTCGGCTCCCACGATCGGTCGCGGCACAGCCTGCTTGACCCCGCCGCCGTCACCCAAGAGGACGACGTCGGGTGCGAGCAGGTCGAGCAGGCTTTGCAGATCACCCGTCTCGAGTGCCCGCTGGAACGCCTCGAGTGCGTCTCGGGATTCGGCCGGGGACACGACGCCGCGCGGTCGGCGCGCCGCGACATGTCCCCGCGCCCGGTGCGCGATCTGACGGACAGCGTCCGGGCTCTTGCCGACGGCCTCCGCGATCTCGCCGTACTCGAGATCGAACACCTCACGCAGCACGAACACCGCCCGCTCGGTCGGCGCGAGCGTCTCGAGCACCAGCAGCATCGCCATGGACACGCTGTCGGCCAACTCGACGTCCTCGGCCACATCGGGTGCGGTCAGCAGCGGCTCGGGCAACCACTGGCCGACGTACGACTCCTTGCGCCGACTGAGCGTCCGCAGCCTGAGGAGGGCCTGGCGGGTGGTGATCCGGACGAGATATGCACGCTGATTGCGGACGGCGTCGAGATCGACGCCTGCCCAGCGCAGCCAGGTTTCCTGGAGGACGTCTTCCGCGTCGGTGGCCGAGCCGAGCATCTCGTAGGCAACGGTGAACAGCAGGTTGCGGTGGGCGACGAACGCGTCGGTAGCGGGATCCGAATGATCATCCTGGCTCCCGCCACGATCTGGGGGCGTGGTCTGCGACGTGCCGGCCATGGGTGGCTCCTCTTCTCTGTCGTTTTGTGTCACACACCAGACACCGGACGCCGCCGTTTTGTGACATCCGAAACATGTGTCACAACGGTCGGGTGGCCGGCATCTCATGTTCGTACAGATCAGCACGACACCACGAGTGAGGACGAAGTCATGGATGCCCGATTCGACCTGTTCGACAATGAGATTGCCATGAAGTTCGCCAAGCGGTTCGCGAACGCGGCCCTGGTGATCGACCAATCGCCGCTGCCGAAGGCCACCCAGCACCTGGTCGAGATCCGGGCCAGCCAGATCAATGGCTGTGGCTTCTGCACCGACATGCACACCAAGGATGCTGCGGCCGCCGGCGAGACCCCGATCCGGCTCAATCTGGTCGCCGCCTGGCGCGAGGCCACCGTGTTCACCGAGGCCGAGCGGGCCGCGCTGGCACTCGCAGAAGAGGGCACCCGGCTCGCCGACGCCCACCACGGCGTGTCCGACGAGACCTGGTCGCAGGTGCGCAAGTACTACGACGACGACCAGATCGCCGCGCTGGTGTCCCTGGTGGCCCTGATCAATGCCGCCAACCGGATCAACGTGATCGTGCGTAATCCGGCCGGGTCCTACGAACCCGGCATGTTCGCCAGTATGACGAGCTGACCGGCAGACCCAATACCTGGTGAAGGGTCGCCGGCCGCTCGGCGATCCTTCACCGGACCGGAAAACCGACTAGCGCGGTTCCTGGTAGCAGACGACCACATCCGAGTACCGTCGTGGCATGGGTGACGAGGCAATCGACCCCGAAGCGGCGTATGAAGCCCTTTCCGCCGGCGCGCGCCTCGCCCTGCTGCGAAACCCGGAAGGCATAATGCCGCCGCAATTCATCGGTCAGGTGATGACCGTGTGCGGAAACTCGTGCGTCGCGGCTATCAGTGGTAAAGCTGATTCGGTGCCGCAGATAGCGCTTCTGCAGGGACCACTCTCGGACTACCTCGCCCACTGCAGATGCGCCCTCGACACGTGGTGGAACTCTCTGACGCCGCCACTGCGGGCCGGCATCCGGTGTCGCGAAGCGATACCGGAAACGCTGCCACTGCAACTACCCGACCACTCTCCCTGGGCTGACGTGTCCACACCCTGCTCTCCCCTGTTGGTGCGCGACTATCTGGAATTGCAGGCGACTGGCGGCGAACTGATGTAGTCCGAGAGGGCAGCTCCCCTGCCTGTGGTCGGCAGGCGTCAGGAACTCGTGAGGATGACGAGTTGCCGGGTTGCCCGCGTCATGGCGACGTAGCGGTCGACGGCTCCTTCGATCCCCTCACCGAACGACGCCGGGTCGACCAGAATGACGAGGTCGAACTCGAGCCCCTTCGACAGCTCCGGTGTCAGCGACCGGATACGCGACGTCGACCGAAACGCGGGCTCGCCTATGACGCATGCGATCCCGTCGGAGTTCGATTCGAGCCAGGCGTCGAGGATCGAGCCCAGCTCCGACGTGGACCCGTGTACGACGGGGTTGCCGCTGCTGCGGATCGATGTCGGCACGTTGGCGTCCGGGAGGAAGGTACGGATGACCGGTTCGGCTACCGTCATGATCTCTTCCGGGGTCCGGTAGTTGATGCTCAGTGCGGCGAGGTCGATCCGATCGAACCCGATCCGCCCGAGCCGTTCGTGCCACGACTCGGTGAACCCGTGCCGGGCCTGGGCCCGGTCCCCGACGATGGTGAAGCTGCGGGACGGGCAGCGCAGCAACAACATCTGCCACTCCGCGTCCGTCAGTTCCTGAGCCTCGTCCACCACGATGTGCGCGAACGGTCCGGCGAGCAAGTCCGGGTCGGAGCTCGGCAGAGCGGTCTCGTCGACCAGGGACTGCTGCAGATCCTGGCCACGCAGCATCGACATCACGAGCATTTCCGAGTCGTCGGCCGCGATCAGGTCGTCGACGACGTCACTCATGCGCGCGCGTTCGGCAGCGACGGAGGCGTCGTACCGACGTCGGCGTCGTGACGCCTCCGGGTCCCCGAGCCGCTGCCGTGCCGCGTCCAACAGTGGCAGGTCGGACACCGTCCAATTCTGGGTGTCCGCGCGTTGCAACTTCCGAATCTCGTCGTCGCTGAGCCAGGGTGCGCACTTGCGCAGGTAGGCGGGCACCGACCACAGGTCTGCGACGAGGTCGGCGGCTTCGACCAGGGTCCATGCGTTGTCGAGGGTTGCACGTAATTCGTCGTTCTGCTGCAACGACTTCCGGAGTTGGGCGGCTGGGACGTCACCGTCGTACTTGTCGATCAGGATCGTGAGCAACAGCTCCCAGATCTGCTCCCGCGCCTCGTTGTGCGGAGTGCCGGGTTCCGGCGCTGCGAATGCCTCGGCCCAGTCGTCGGCGCTCAACCAGAGGTCGGTCCAGTCGGTCGCCACCGTCATGCCCTCGGTGGGCGGCTCCTCGTAGAACTCGACGGCCGCGCCGATCGCCTTCACCAGATCCGCGGACGACTTCAGCCGCGCCACCTCCGGATCCTGCTCGACCCGGGCGGCGGCGCCCTCGGTGACGAGGTCGCGCAGGGTGCACAGCTGGACGCCCTCTTCGCCGAGGCTGGGCAGGACGTCGGCGACGTAGGCCAGGTAGGGCTCGTGTGGTCCGACGAACAGCACCCCGTGACGGAGTCGGGGGTCGGAGTAGAGCAGGTACGCGGCGCGGTGCAGAGCGACGACGGTCTTACCTGTACCCGGGCCGCCGTCGACGACGAGGGCCCCGCTCGATCCCGCGCGGATGATGGCGTCCTGGTCGGCCTGGATGGTGCCGAGCACGTCTCGCATTCGGGCAGTCCGGTTGCTGCCGAGGCTGGCGATGAACGCGGACTGGTCGTCGAGCGCCGCGTTCCCTTCGAACCCGTCCGGCGTGAACACCTCGTCCCAGTAATCGCTGATCCGCCCGCGGGTCCAGCGATACCTGCGACGGCGGGTCAGGCCCAGCGGGTTGGCGTGGGTGGCCCCGAAGAACGGCTCGGCCGCGGGCGAACGCCAGTCGACCAGCAGCTGATTGCCCGCGCTGTCCATGAGGCCGAGGCGTCCGACATACACGGGCTCGGGGTTGTCGGCGCTGACGATGTGTCCGAGGCACAGGTCCAAGCCGAAGCGGCGCAAGGCGCGCAGCTGAGCGTTCAGCTCGTGAACCATCATGTCCCGCTCCATCGCCTCCTGGCCCAGACGGCGGGGCGCCTTGCGTTCGGCATCGATGCGGCGGGACAGGTCGGCGATGGACTGTTCGAGGCTTTCTGCGATCGCGGCGAAGTGCCGCTCGTCCCCGGCGATCAGCGCCGGGTCGGCCTTGGCCGTGAGATGGTCGGGAAGGTCGAATGCCGTAGTAGTCAAGGGGTTCACAGTCATCGGCTCCGATCCGTCGGTCGGTCAATCGTGTCGAGCAGCAGTGTCGCGGCGACCGCTGCCCCGTCCGTGCGGATCGTGCCCGCCACGGCGGCCGCCCGTGCTCTGGTCTGAGGAGTCAGCACCGCCGTGAGTGCTGCCGACAGCGACTCGAAGGTCGGAACCGGACCGTCGTGCGCTGCGCCGATACCCATAGCGGCCACTCGTCCAGCCCAGTACGGTTGGTCCACCACCTGCGGTACCACCACCTGTGGCGCGCCTGCCCGCGTGGCCGTCGTCGTCGTTCCAGCGCCGCCGTGGTGCACGACGGCGGCTACCCGGGTGAACAGTGCCTGCTGATTGACCTCGCCGACGGCGAAGCAGTCGTCGAGGTCGTCGATCAGCGCCAGGTCCGCCCAGCCCCGACCGACGAGTGCGCGGCGCCCCTGCGCGCGGATCGCCTCGATTGCCACCCTGGCGGCGTCCTTCGCCGCTCCCATGGGCATGCTGCCGAAGCCCACATACACCGGCGGTGTGCCGGCGTCCAGAAATGCCACCAAGTCGGCAGGAAGTGGGCGGTCGTCGGGCGGGATCCACGCGCCGGTCTGGACGACGTCGAGGTCTGACGTCCGCCGCCACGGGTCCAGAATCGGGTCCGTCGCGAGCCACGGCCGGTCGCCGAAGACGTAGTCGCGAACGTGGCGTACCGGGGGCAGGCCGATCGACGCCCGGTTGGTGTCGAGCGCCTCACCGAAAAGCGCATCGATGCTCTGAGCGTCCAGGTCCCACAGTGTCCGGTTGTCCGTCACATCTGGCGGGAACGACCGGCCCGGATACGCCAGCGGCGGGCGATGCGGTGATGGCAAGGTGAGCTGCTGAAAGGTCACGGACACGGACGGAATTCCCAATTTCTCGGCCACCGACAACGCACCAGCCGCCGCAGGCATCACACCGGTCGCGACCAACCCGTCACTTCCCTCGGCAGCAGCAGTAACCGCCTCGAATTGAGCGGCGATCAACTCAGCCGCGCGCCGGGGCAGGTCCGCCGAAGACGGTGCCGCGGTCGTCAGCGCACGTGCCGACTGCCCGACGGGCACCATCGATACGCCGACACCAGCCAGGCGCTGCGCGAAGTCCTCGTGCGGCGGCGCGCACACCCGCACCTCCGTGCCGAGGTCCTGCAACTGCACTACGAGTCCCACCAACGGTTCGACATCACCGCGCGACCCATACGTCGACAACAACACACGCACTCCATGTCCCCCAATTCCGCCGGTTCCGGCTCAGGCCGGTAAGTGTGCGGCACAACCCGGGCCTTGCCGCAAGACCCCGGGTGCGCTATACATTGAAAGTGGAAGAGAGTTCGTCTCTTTCCCTCTCGTCCGATGCGGACGCACATCTTCCCCCGAAAACCGCGGTGCCGGGGATCCGATCGGGATCCCCGGCACCGCGGTCATGCAGGTGCGGGCTGCAACAGACCGATCCGGTCGAATCGCTCCGCACGGTCGGAGAGTCGTTGGGTGGCGTCTGCCGCGTCGAGGAGCGACAGCTCGCGGTGGAGTGCGGCACCGACACGAGTGCAGAATGCCGTGGATTCTTCTGCGGCATCAGGATATTCGGGAATTATCTCGTCCACGATGCCATTCGCGAGGAGATCTGACGATCGGATTCCCTGTCGGGCGGCCATGTCCGGGGCGTGCGCGATGTCGTGGTGCAGAATTGCGCTCGCCCCTTCGGGTGGCAGGGGGGACAGCCAGCCGTGTCGGGCCGCGAGCACCCGGTCGGCCGGGATCAACGCAAGCGCGCCGCCGCCGGTGCCCTGCCCGAGCAGCAGAGAGATGGTCGGGACGTCGAGTGAGACCATGTCGGCGATGCAGCGGGCGATCTCACCGGCGAGGCCGCCTTCCTCCGCCTCCTTCGACAACGCCGCACCCGCGGTGTCGATGACGGTCACCAACGGTAGATTCAGTTCCGCCGCCAGCCGCATTCCCCGGCGCGCCTCCCGCAGCGCGCCCGGGCCGAGTGGTGACCGCGTGGTCTGACCTCGGCGGTCCTGCCCGAGCAGGACGCACGGCATGTCACCGAACCGGACGAGAGCAAGGATGAGACCTGGATCGTTCTCGCCCTGACCGGTCCCGTTGAGCGGCAGGACATCCGACGCGGAGTGGAACATCACCTCCCGCACACCGGGCCGGTCCTCGCGGCGGGAGGCGACCACCGACTCCCACGCGGACAGTTCGGGCTGGGTTCCGTGGACTGGGGCGTCAGCGAGCGACGGCCGGCCACCGCGGCGGGAGGTGATGATGCGCAGTGAGCGGTCGACGATTTCGGCGAGTTGGTCCGGCGGCCGCACCGCGTCGATGAGTCCGTGCGCGTGGAGGTTCTCGGCGGTCTGGACGCCCGCCGGGAACGGCGACTCGTACAGCGCCTCGTACACGCGGGGTCCGAGGAAACCGACGAGCGCTCCCGGTTCCGCAATGGTGACGTGGCCCAGGGAACCCCAGGACGCGAACACTCCACCGGTCGTGGGACTCCGGAGGTACACGAGATACGGCAGATGCGCTTCCTTGTGCTTGACCACTGCCGCCGTGATCTTGACCATCTGCAGGAACGCGGTCGTCCCCTCCTGCATCCGCGTGCCGCCCGACGTGGGCAGAGCGAGCAGCGGAAGACGCTCGCGGGTGGCGCGGCGGATCGCGGCGACTAGCCGCTCCCCCGCGGCCACGCCGATGGAGCCGCCGAGGAAACCGAACTCGCAGACCAGGATCGCCGTTCGACGGCCGCGGATGGTGCCTACCCCGGTCAGGACAGCCTCGTCGAGGCCGGTTCTCTCCTGTGCGCGCTGCAGTTCGTCGGCGTACTCGCAGTCCCCCGAAACCTGAATCGGAGGGGTGTCCCACGACTCCCAGGTGCCGTCGTCGACCACGAGATCGAGCAGTTCGCGAGCGGTCAGGCGGGCCATCAGCTGCACTCCTTCAGCCACGACAGCACGCTGTCGGTGTCGGCGCCGAGAACCGGTGGTGCGGTGTGCCGGGTCTCGGTGACCTCGGTGCCGTCCGGTTCGAAGAATCGCAGTGGCGGGCCGGGCAATGTGATGGTTCCGAGGGTGCGGTGGTCGACGTCGACGAGCAGTCCCTGCGACTTGGTCTGCTCCCATTCGTAGACCTCGGAGATCGTCCGGACCCGTCCGGCAGGTACGCCCATGCGGTCGAGTTCGATGAGAAGTTCGTCGCTGGTGTACGCGCCGAACGCATCCTCCACTAATTCCAGGACCTGCTTGTGATTCTCGACGCGTTCGGCATTCGTGGCCACTCCGGGGGCGTCCGGGTCGAGGTGGAAGCCCGCGCAGAACCGCTGCCACAGTCCTTCACTGCCCACCGAGATCTGCACGGCGCCGTCGGCGGTGCGAAACAGCCCGTAGGGCGAAATCGAGGGATGGTGGTTGCCCTGCGCCTCACCGATTTCACCCGCGACGGTCCACTTCGTGCCCTGGAAGGCGTGCACGCCGACGACACTGGCCAGCAATGACGTTCGCACGACGCGACCCCGTCCCGTGCGCTCACGCTCCTGCAGGGCCGCGACGACACCGAACGCTCCGTACATGCCGGCGAGCAGGTCCGCGATCGGAACACCGACACGCTGAACCTCGTCGGGATTGGGTCCGGTGAGCGACATCAGTCCCGCTTCGCCCTGGGCAATCTGGTCGTACCCCGCACGACCGCCTTCGGGACCGTCGTGACCGAAACCGCTGATCGACAGGACAACCAGGCGCGGGTTCAGCTCCGCGAGACGTTCGGTCGTGAACCCCAACCGGTCGAGGACACCGGTGCGGAAGTTCTCCATCAGGACGTCGGCGCACCGAACGAGAGACTCGAGAGTCCCGCGGCCGTCGTCCGTCTTCAGGTCGAGAGTGATCGACTTCTTGTTCCGGTTCGCGGACAGGAAGTACGTCGACTCCCGTTCGGCGTCGGCCGGCTCCACGAAGGGCGGCCCCCACCCGCGGGTGTCGTCGCCGCCGCGCGGGGTCTCGACCTTGATGACATCCGCGCCGAGGTCGCCGAGCATCATCGCCGCGTGCGGACCCGCAAGTGCGCGGGTCAGATCGACGACGACCACTCCCTGCAGCGGACCTGTGCGCTCCATCGTTTTCGTGGACATGTGAAACCACCGTTACTTCCTGGCGAGAGCCGAGAGAGCTGGACTGTTGGTTCAGTGGGCTAGTGGACTAGCCAATTAAATGAAACATCTGATCCGGCTGATGTCAAGAGAGAAAATTCGCCGTGGCCTGCGAAGAGGCAGCGGATCTACCCGATTACGGTCAGAGCCAGCCGGGCACCACAAGAATCGCCCACGCCGCGAGTGGGCCGATCGCGACGACGAGGGCGCTGTATTTCAGGATCTGCTTGTAGAACCGGTCTCGATCGACGTTCTGCGCGTTGGCGAGGACCAGCGCACCGTTGGTCGAGAACGGGCTGACGTCCACGATGGTCGAGGAGATGGCGAGCGCGACGATCACTCCCACCGCACCGACCTCACCGGCGAGCAGGAACGGAACTGCTAGCGGAATGGTCGCACCCAGAATCGCCGTGGACGACGCGAAGGCCGAGACGATGGCACCGATGTAGCAGAGGAGCAGCGCGACTAGGAGAGGCATGCCCAGGCTTGCGACCGCGTTTCCGACGTACTCGACGGTGCCCGCTTCCTGCAGCACTCCGACGAAGGTGAGGACGCCGCCGATGAGCAGCACCGTCGACCAGCTGATCTGCGCGATCGCGCCCTTCTGCGCCTTTGGCGAAGCGAGCGCCAACACGACGGCGACGGTCATCGAGATGAAGCCGACGTCCAGGTCGAGAATCAGCGAGAACACGGCGAGTGCAGCGAGGCCGACCAGTGTGAGGGCCTGATCGAACGTGACACGAGAGGGTGCCGGTGAGTCAGTAACAGTCGGCGTCGGGCGCACCTTGGTCGCGGTGGCTCCTCCCGGACCCGAGTTGCCTCCGGTCGAGGGCACTCCCCCGCCCGAGCCCTCGCCGCCGGTTCCCGCTGCGCCCTCGGGACCGTCGTCGTGCACGCTGCGCCCTATCAGGTCGCGGCCGCCGAGGAACACGAAGAGGAGCACCCCGATCGCCGCGTTGAACAGGAGACTTCCCAGAAAAAGAGTGAGCGGACTGCTGGTCAATCCGGCCTTTGATGCGATGTCGTTAACGGTGACGCCGTAGATGCTGATCGGCGAGAAACCGCCGGCCTGGGCTCCGTGCACGACCATCATGCCCATGAGCAGCGCGTTGATTTTGTAGCGGGCGGCGAAGCCGAGAGCGATCGGCGCGACGATCGCCACGGCGGCGGGGCCGAGCGCACCGATCGCGGTGAGCACCGCGGTGATCCCGAACATCACCCAAGGAATCAACGCGACACGACCCCGAACCAGCCGCACCGCCCCGCGGACCATCAGGTCGACGGTCCCGTTGTTCTGGGCGATCGCGAAGAGGTAGGTGATGCCGACCAGCGTCAGGAACAGGCTGCTGGGAAATCCGGCGATGATGTCGTCACTGCTCATGTGCAGCGACAGTGTTCCGACGAAGAAGGCGGCAACGAAGCCGAGTGCGCCCATGTTCACGGGCAGCACGGTCGCCGCCAGAAACATGACAGCGAGCGCAAGGATGGGGATCAACTCGGTCGACATGAACGTCTCCGGTTCTGTGGCAGTGGCAACTGGTCTCGGCCGCCACCGGAAAGGTGAATTGACTCAGTGGCAGATTGGCCTAGCCACTTCATAAAAGCAGTGTCGCGGATCACTGTCAACAGCAACTGTGGGTGTGGTTACACGACTTTCCGAGATACCGTGGAGTAGGTTCAGTGGAATGGAGAGTGGGTGGCCCAGTGGCTGAGCAACTGCGTCCGGTAGCGCGACCGCGGCTGTACGAGGTAATCGTCGAGCAGCTCTGTGCCCATATCGCCGACCACGAGATGACGCCGGGTGACCGACTCCCGGCGGAGCGCGAACTCGCAGCCCAGCTGGGCGTGAGCCGCGCCTCCCTGAGCCAGGCGCTCGTCGCCCTCGAGGTGCAGGGTGTGGTGTCGGTCCGGCACGGAGACGGCGCCGTGCTCGTCCGCCGGCCCATCGAGGAACGAGCGGTCAAGGCGCTACGCGAACACGCCGACCGCCTTCCCGAGGTGATCGAGGCCCGCGAGGCACTCGAGGTCAAGCTCGCCGGGCTTGCCGCCGAGCGGCGAACCGACGCGGAGATGGCGGCGATCGACAACGCACTCGCGACGATGGAATCCGAGATCGCCGCCGGCGATCGTGGCGATCTCGGTGACGAGCAGTTCCACGAGGCCATCACCGTCGCCGCACACTCGTCATTACTGGCCAAGCTGATGCGCGAAATTTCCGGACTGATCCGGGAGACTCGGATCGAATCCCTGTCCCAGGCTGAACGCCCACGAGCCTCCCTCGAGGGGCACCGGCGCATTGCGGCGGCGATTCGCGACCAGGATTCCGCAGGCGCTTCCCGTGCGATGGCCGATCACATCCGGATGGTGTCCGACGTTGCGCTGCTGCGCGAGAGCGGGTAACCGGGGCATCCTTGCCGCCGACCGACTGCCGGTGGGTCAGGGTCCGTTCCCCGCTCGACCCGCATCACGGCGCACTCGGCCAGCGCTGTACCCGCAAGGTGCCCCATAGTGTGTGCAAGCGCCGATCGTCCGTCCACGTCCGCGGGTGTGACCCACTCAACCTTTGACTTCAAGTACTTGAAGTTCTTAGCGTTTATGTCGTGAGTGCACGAACCACCCCACGCGACTACACGATCAAGGACGCGGCCGCACTGACCGGACTTCCGGCCAGCACGCTGCGTTACTACGAGTCGGTCGGCGTGATCGCGCCGATCAGCCGTGGGGAGAGCAGTAGACACAGGGTCTACGACGAGAACGACTTGGGACAGCTGTTGGCAATCGCGTGCCTGGCGGCAACCGGGATGTCGGTCAGCGACATGAAAGAGTACGTCGCCAACGCACAACTCGGGGCCGGGGCCGCACCCGCGCAGATCGAATTGCTGACCCAACGCCGGCAGCAACTTGCAGTCGAGGCCCGGCAGATGGCACTCCGCCAACGTTACGTCGACCTGAAGATCGACTACTGGCGCGCGATCGACGCGGGCGACGAGGCCCGTGCCACCCTCCTCGCGGCCGAGGCGAGTGCATTGGCTGACGACCTCAAGAACACCAAGAAGCGATAGTCCACACCCCGCACGCCCGGTGCTCGCCCGTAGACGGATGCGTCACCGGTCACGCGACCCTGCCCTACTCACTACCGAAGTGACCCCAGAGAAGAAGGAAGATTTGCCATGCGCGTCCACGCGTACGCCGCTCCCGCCGCGGGCCAGCCGCTGGTTCCCACAACCATCGAGCGCCGCGACGTCGGCTCCCACGACGTCCTCATCGAGATTCAGTACGCCGGCATCTGTCACTCCGACATCCACACCGTCAACGGCGACTGGGGTCCGCAACCCTTCCCGGTCGTGCCCGGCCACGAAATCGTCGGCACCGTCGCCGAGGTCGGCGCCGACGTCACACGCCACAAAATCGGTGACCGTGTGGGCGTCGGCTGCATGGTCAACTCCTGCGGCCGGTGCATCAACTGCCAGGGCGGCGACGAGCAGTACTGCACCGACGGCATGGTCCCCACCTACGCCGGCGTAGACCGTGACGGCACCACCACCCAGGGCGGTTACTCCACCCACGTCGTCGTTAATGCCGACTATGTCCTGTCCGTCCCGGAAAGCTTGGACCCGGCTGCCGCGGCTCCCCTGCTGTGCGCCGGAATCACCACCTACGCTCCGCTGCGCCGCTGGGGTGCCGGTCCCGGCAAGAAAGTTGCCATCGTCGGCCTCGGCGGGCTCGGGCACATGGCCGTCAAAATCGCCCACGCCCTCGGCGCCGAGGTCACCGTGCTGTCCCAGTCGCTGAAGAAGCAGGAGGACGGACTCCGCCTCGGCGCCGACGCGTACTACGCCACCTCCGACCCCAGCACCTTCGAGCAGCTCGCCGGTCGGTTCGACCTCATCGTCAACACGGTCAGCGCCGCCATCGACCTCAACGCCTACCTCGGACTCCTCGCCGTCGACGGTTCCCTGGTCAATGTCGGTGCCCCCGCCGAGCCGCTCAGCCTGAACGTGATGTCGCTGATCGGCGGCCGTCGCAACTTCGCCGGGTCGATGATCGGCGGCATCGCCCTGACCCAGGAGATGCTCGACTTCTGCGCCGAGCACGGCATCGGATCCGACATCGAAGTGATCCCCGCCGACCAGATCAACGAGGCTTACGAGCGGGTCCTCGCCTCAGACGTCCGATACCGGTTCGTCATCGACACCGCCACCCTGAACTGACCAACGTGAACGCCCGCCGGACGAGGCGGGCGTTCACCCGCACATCACACACCGGCAACCGGCCGCCTCACCGATTAGCGGCCAGCACTGCCGCGAGGCATTCTTGTAGATCCTTGACGAAATACGCGGGAACCTCCAGCGACGGAAAATGTCCCCCGGTTTCGGGCGACCTCCATCGGACGATCTGTCGGTACCGCTCCTGCGCCCAAGGGCGCGGACACTTCTCGATGTCGCGGGGATACATACTGATTGCTGACGGGACGTCGACCCGAAGTTCGGGGTCGAGCGAGTTGTGGCTTTCGTAGTAAATGCGGGCCGACGATGCGCCGGTCCGTGTCAGCCAATACAGGGTGACGTCGTCAAGAACACTGTCTCTCGAAATCGTCTCGAACGGGCTGTCTTCGGTGTCTGTCCACTCCGCGAATTTGTCAAGGATCCAGGCAAGAAGTCCGACTGGTGAGTCGACGAGCGAGTACCCGATGGTCTGGGGTCGGGTCGCCTGCTGCTTCGCGTAGGCCGCGTGGTGGCGCCAGAAATCGCGGGTTTCCTCGGTCCATGTGCGCTCGTCCGCCGTCAGCCCGTCCGTTGTCAACCCGGGCGGTGCCTGCGCGGTCGTCGTGTGGATGCCTAGAACGTGCGCGGGGAACCTGCCGCCGAGGACGGTCGTGATCACACCTCCCCAGTCGCCCCCGTGGGCTACGAACCTGCCGTAGCCGAGCCTTCCCATCAGCTCCACCCATGCGGCCGCGATCTTTTCGGTTCCCCACCCGGTGGTGGCCGGTTTGTCGCTGTAACCGAATCCTGGTAACGACGGGACCACGACGTGGAACGCCGGCGCGCCAGGATTCTTCGGATCTGCCAGCTCGTCTACAACATCAATGAACTCGGCAATGCTGCCTGGCCAGCCGTGCGTCAAGATCAAAGGCGTGGCATCCGCGCGCGCAGATCGGCGGTGCAGGAAGTGGATCCCCAGTCATCAATGCTCGTGCGGAACTGGCCGATCCCGTTAAGGCGCGCTTCGAACGACCGCCAGTTATACCCGGTGCGCCAGTAATCCACGACATCGACGAGGTCGGCGAGAGGTACGCCCTGTTCCCATCGGCGAGGGTCGGGCGCAGCGCGGTAGACCGTCTCAGTCTCTGGTAGCCGCGCCGCGGCTAATCGCGAGCGCAGATCGTCGAGTTCAGCGTCAGTTGCGTGGGCTTCAAATGCTTGCACGTCGCTCGTTGGACGGGGCATGAGACCTCCCGATCATCGTGGAACCGGCTAAGACGGTTCTAACACGCCCTCAGGTCAGCACGCAACCAGCTAAGGTGGTTCCATGCGTGCTGGATTTCCTGACTTTCGCCTCGGTAATGTGCTGGCGACAAGCTTCACCGGGACTCTGTCGGAGCGTCATGGCAACGCTGTCGAGCGCATTCCCACGCCGCACCGCCTCATCGACTGGTTGGCCGCGAACGGCCTCGCCGTGGACGCCTGCACCCCCGCCCAGCTCGAACTCGCTCGCGCATTGAGGGAATCAATTCACGCCGCAGCAACAGCGGCCGCAATCCACGACCCTCTCCCTGCGCCTGCTGTCCAAGTCATCAATGACTGCAGCATTCAGGGCCGAGCCGCGGCTATCCTGACGCCCGAAGGCAATCGGCGATGGCGACTTAGCTCGGCTTCCTGCGTAGAAGATGCCCTAGGCGTGATCGCCGCCGACGCCATCAGCATCATCGCAGGCGAACGAGACGGAAAATTGGCCTTGTGCGCATCGCCAACCTGCCAAGCCGCCTTCTTCGACACTAGCCAAAGTCGCACCCGCAAATGGTGTGACATGAACACGTGCGGGAATCGTCAGAAGAAAGCGCGCTTCAATGCCAACCAGCGCAAGAACTTCCACTCAGCAAAGTAACCGTCACCCTCGGCGCATCCAGATGGGCCCCACGTCTGCGACACATCTAGTGGACATGGACAGCGATAATTTCCGTGGTACGGACTCGACCACCGGCATCACCGCAGTCGCGCTCACCGTTGACGCGATGAAACGCGACGTAGAAGTGAAGATACTGGTGAGCTGCACGCCCACCGATCCCGACCGAGTCGCCGAGTTTCTCACCGGCAGTCTTCGTCTCGGTGCCACGATCGTCCACCGGTAGCTCGCACCGATCACGGTTCTGCAGTGCGCCCCGCGTGCTCCGAATCCGTGTCGACAGATGTGTGAGTGCATCACGGTGCAGGAAGCTCGTCGAACACCGCGTCGCGAGGGTTTGCCGAAGGCCGCCGAGCTTCGTTGCGTCGAACAGGCCGGATAGAGGGATGGCCATGCCGTGAGCCACACCGGCGGCCAGATCGGTCAAGTGCCCGGTGTCCGTAGCAAGCACGCCGACGGTCGACATCCCTCTATCCGGCGGAATAGTCTGTGACGGAACGATGTGGTCGGCCGACCGGCTACTGACTGTGCCAGTGTGCGGGAGCAGAAATACCGGTGGGCAAACGCGTTTCGCCGCTACCTCGGGCGGCGTTGATTTGAGGTTGGGTGACGTACAACGCGGCCGACAAATCGGCGCCCTCCAACCTGGCATCACGAAGATCCGCTCCGAGCAGATCAACCGCGGTGAGGTCGCTTTCCCTCAGGTCTGCGGCAATCAGACAGGCTCCGCGTAGGTCCGCGCCGCACAATCTGCGTGCGCGCAAATTCTTACCGACAAGGTCCGCCCCGGGAGCGAGGACCTTGTCCAGGTGTCCACTTTCGGCGAAGTAGGAAGCTCGAACTTCCTCACTGGTGTCGACGAGGACTGCTCTGACATCGGAATGCAGAGCATTCATATCGACCGTGAGTAGCTCGGGCAGGCCGCCACGAGTCAGTGCGGTGATGACTGAGGCGAGTTCGCGAGCTTCACGTGCAGCGTCCGGGTCATAGGTACGCGCCTGCGCCTCGAGCAGGTACCACAGCATCTCGTGCAGTTGCTTCATGACCTTGAAGGCGGCAAACATGCGTTGCTGCAAATCCGGACGCTCGCGCCAGCTGATCCCTGAGAACAATCGCTGGGATACGGCCTGGCCGGCGCCGAAACAGTCGAAAACTGTACAGCCGCGGAACCCCCGTGAGCGGAGTCCCGCGTGGACGGTGCAGGAGAACTCCGAACCGAGGTGCCGGCATGGTGTGCCGGCTGGCTTGTCCTCGGCGAAATCCACCGATCGGGAGAACCCGAACGCAGTGCAGCACAAAGCGAAACAGCTTCCGCAGTCGGCGCGCAGATCCTGACGGCGCTGAGGCGCAGGAGCGGCGGTCATCGCAGAATCTCCAGCTCAGCACGGCGGAGGACGAACGGGCGCCGCCGACGCGGCATGGACATGGTTGTCGATGAAATGATCAAGTGAGCTCCAAGTGGCGATTCCAATGCAGGACAGGAGGAGGGAACCCGCCAACGGGTTCCCTCTCGAGGCACACGGAATCACCACCGCACGAAGGCGCGGCACACAATCAACGCTAAGGGTCTGGGTCACAGACGACTTATGGTAAGCACTGCACACAAAGTACCAGCTCGGCCGCGGCGACCCGCAACTCGTCCCCACCGCGCTCGCCCAGCCCGATCGCCCGAATCGGAACCTCGAGCTTCCGAGCGGTTTCCGAAAGCGGACCCCTTGCGGTGCCTCATGAGGTCACGTCCGGCTGCTCCTACTCTTCGGGAGAGCTGCTCGTAGATCAGTCCTTCGCTTCGCGGACGTCCTTTCCCTGCTCGGCGAACGCCTTGAAGTCCTGCATGTGCTGTAGCGACTGCTTGCGGAAGGAGCCGGGCATCAGGAGCCCCACCAGGCGCATCAGCAAGCCGTCGAACCGGTATTCGCTCTCGCTCACCCAGAGCGTGATCTCCGGACCCGCTTCGGTCAGCCGGTCGCGCACGGCACTCCACATGCCCTCGCCGACGATCTCGCGGTCGAAGTGAACGACGCTCCCTTTCGGGATCCCGCGCAGGTCTGCCGGTTCCCGACGCGTGATGGTCTCGGTGCCCTCGAACTTGTGCTTCCCCATCTGCATCACGACTCGCGATCTGGTACCGACCTGCCCGTGCACCCCACTCAGCGGCTCGTGCAGCACCAGACCCCGCAGCCACTTCGGCAGGTGTGCCGAGTCGGCGAGCAGCTGTACCACTGTCTCCAGAGGCAGGGCGATCTCGATCGAGACGGTGTACTTCATGGCGGAGCTCTCCTGGTTCCCGAGTAAGGAAGCCGACGCTAGCACCCTCGCTTCATACCGTGAGGTCATGGCACGTCCAACGATCTCCCGGTTGCGGTGGTCACGGCGGGATCGCCCTATCTGCGGAGGGCAAGGGCGTGTTGCGGCTGCGCCGCACCCGTCGACGTGCGGCTCGCCGAGGCGATTATCCACCACGAAGTGCGTGCCCAGTCGCGGCAAGCAAGCGCTCACAGCATCCCGTTCATCAGGTGCCCCTCAGCGATCTCGAAAACACCAAGCCGGCCCCCACCGCGGTCTGACCGATCAGCAATGCTCCGGGCAGTGCGAGTAGTTCCCATCCAGTCGCCGATGGCAGCCACAACGACGCAATGCATGCGGCGAACAAGGTGACTGTGAACACCTGGCCAGCCGCGATGAGGCGTTGACCGACCGAGGTAAGTCTGCGGCGTCCAATCAGGACCAACGAAGTCGCAGCGGCCATGATGCAGACGACAAACCCGACCACCCCTGGATAGATGAACAACGGCTCGAAGGCCGGGGAACCGCCTACATCGATATATCCCTTCGTCAACAGCTGGGGAAGCACCCACACTCCGATCAGTAAGGCACACAACACACTGACGTAGGAGCAGCCGACCAAGAACCTCATCTGCGCAGGTTAGCCCGTTACGGGCTGTCAGTCCCCGACAAGCCCGGTTCCGGGCCGATCGAACAACTGGCGTGGGGGCGAGTGGCGGTCTTCGCGGGGAGGCTTCGAACTCGGTGCCGCGGAGCACGTGTGCGGCAAAGGCCTTACCACGGACGAGCCGCTGGACACACTGACCTCGGAGCGGCACTCGCCCACGTCGGTGCCCGTGGTTCGCCTTCGACCGACTCGGCTCGCAATCCATGTCGGCACAGTATGCCGCTACTCAGCTCGCCAACGGCCTGAGTCGTTTTCGGGGCCCTGGTGCAGCGGACTCTCGGGCACCGCTCTCTAGCCAACCATGGTTATTCATCACGCCGCCGACCCGATCGTGCCGATGGCATCGGGGTATTCAGAAGAGCATTCAGCGAGCACGCAACAAGCTCTTCGGGGAACTCGGCGTGTCGTGAGAGGTGCGGAATACGGACAAGATCGTTGAGTGCCGTGCGAACCGCATTCACCAGCGCGAGTGCGTCGGCCTCGGTGACTTCTGAACGCGAGATTCGTAGCCATTTGACCCATTCGGCGAGGTCGTCCTGGCGGACTCGCCGATTACGCTCGGCAGCACTGGCGGGGAGGTTGAGGGCTTCGGTAACCGAAACGGCGAGCAGATCCGTTGCTTCGGTTGCGATACGCACATAACCTCTCACGAGGCCTTCGATGACCTGTTCATCCGAGGCGCTGTGATGCATCGCCCTGGAGCTTTCCAGGGCCATCCATTCCTGTACTCGAATGATCAAGGCGGAGAGGATGTCTGCCTTGCTGTCGAAGTACCTGTAGACGGCAGGGCCTGCGATGCCGAACTCGTCGAGGCTGACTCCACCGAAACCGCGCTCCCGGAACGCGCGCGCCGCTGCTGCGATGATCTGTTCGCGACGTGAAGTACCTGGCCGTTCATGTGCGACTGGAGCCTCCGCCGCTGGCGCATCGCCGGAATCGGGCGACGCTGAACCGCATTCGGGGGTATTGATGGCTGCCAACGCAGCAGACACCAGCAGTGGGGACAGGCGACGCTGTGACAGCGAACGGTCGTAGTGCCCTGGGCTGGTGATGATGCTCACTGCCATCCACGCGCGTACGTCGGCACCGAATCTGCTCTTGGAGGGATCGGCCTTTTCAATGGCCCTTCGCACCGCGCCTCCGACGCGACGAGTACCCTCGCGCACTCGCTCGAAGTCATCGGCGGTGAGGTGCCGTGCTTCTCGCTGCCATAGGGGGCCGAGTCGAAGGCTCTCCAGTGATGCCTCGACCATCAACGTCAACAACTGCTCCAAGCTGCAGCCGCCGGATTCGGAGCTCTCGGCGGATTGGGCTGCCATGAGCAGTCGGTCCTGGTCTTCGAGGACCACCTGCGACAGTAGATCCTGCTTGTTGGCGAAGTGCCGGTAGATCGCCCGTGCGGTGACGTCGGTTGCCTCAGCGATGTCTTCCATCCGCACGGCGTGAAACCCGTATTTCGTGAACAATTCACTGGCGTTGTGGAGTATCTGCGCACGCCGGTCACGGGGTCGCCGGCGCGAGGCGGTGGACACCTTCACAATTTGCGATGCGGTCACGACACCCTTTTCCTCCTCGACGCCCCTATGCGATGCGGCGGACGGTCCACCGCAGTATCCCGCACTGCCGCCGTTCGAGAGCCGATCGGACGCAATGCCTCCTTCCCACGCGGGGCGGCGCAGGCGCACTGCGCCCGAGCGTAGGTGAGGTCTCCACTACGGCCGCAGTCCGTACTGTACGCAGATTTTACGATAAGAGCCATGGACAAACTTCCTTGACTAGATGCTACCTGCTCGATTCAACAGAAGATACGTTCGCCTGACATTCTCGTCTTAACACGCAGCGAGGCACACCTCGCGCTGCCGCGGTTCACTCGCGGGGAGTCAGCCCTCCCTACTCGGCGTTTACGGCCCCAACCAGGTCATACGTTTGCGAATGAACGAAAGTGCAATGATGCATCCTCTGAACTTCCTGCCCCCGATCAGTTCCACATATTCAGATACGAGCTATTGACATATCTACGGAGAGGGGCCTACTAATGTGAGTAGAAGCACATCAGGTTGTGAAGCAAACCACTAGGGATCAAGGACATGCCGCCTCATGGAGGTGACCATCCGCACCCGGCCGGTCACAGCTTCTGCTTACACCCGTTCGAACAAAGGAACTTTGATGAAGGATCTGCAATTTCTGCAATGGAAGACCGATCAGAAGGTAGGCACGGTCTGGCTTACCCGCCCACCGGTCAACGCGGTCACCCGGGAGATGTACGCAGAGATCAAGTGGTTCTTCACCCACACGGAGGAGTACCTCCCCGAGGCTCGGGCGATCGTCTTGACCGGCGCCGGCAAGCACTTCTGCGGCGGCAACGATCTCACCGAATTCCAGACGATGACGCCGGAAAACGCCGGTGAGCGCATGCTTGCGGTCCGTGAAGCGTTCTGGTCGATCTACGATTGCCCGTTGCCGGTGATCGCGGCTGTCCACGGAGTGGCCGTGGGCACCGGATTGGCCCTCGCAGCGTCGTGTGATCTGGTCGTCGCAGCCAAGGGCGCCACCTTCACACTTCCCGAGGTCAACGTCGGTGTTATGGGCGGCGCCAAACATGCCTCACGCCTGGTACCGCAGCAGTTGGTCCGCTACCTGCACCTCACCGGCGAATCGCTGTCTGCCGAGGAACTCGCCCAGCAGGGCGGCGTCTTGAAAGTCGTCGATCCCGATCAGCTACTCGACGTAGCCTACGACGTGGCGGCCAAGATGGTTCGGCACTCCCCGGTCACGTTGCGGTTCGCCAAGCGCAGCCTCAATGCGATCGAATACCAGGACCTCAAGGGCGGCTACGAGTTCGAGCAGGGTCTTTCCGGCGAGTTGTCCGCTTACTCAGACGCCAAAGAGGCCGTAGCAGCATTCTTCGAGCATCGCGCACCGGCCTACACGGGAGCATGAGATGAATGCTGTTTCACCTGTGCCGGTCGAGCAGATCACCGAGATCGCCGATCTGCGGCGCCAGGCTCGGAGGTGGCTCGCCGAAGCAGAGATCCCCACCGTGCCGTTGGAGCTGGAAGAACGGTTCAACGTCCTTCGTCGATGGCAGCGCACACTATTCGATGCCGGCTGGATGGGGCTGGGATGGTCACGGGAAGCCGGCGGACGTGGCCTCACCGCGCGCCACCAGCAAGTCTTTTCCGAGGAGCTGGCGCGCGCTCATGCACCCGCCCCGATCGGGTTGATCGGCCTCGATGTGGTCGGCCCCTCGATCCACCGGTACGGTTCGCCCGAGCAGCGCTCCCGTTTTCTGCCACCGCTGCTCGCCGGTGAAGACATCTGGTGTCAGGGGTTCTCCGAACCTTCCGCCGGCTCCGACCTCGCATCACTGCGGACCCGCGCTCTTCGCCACGGGGACAAGTACGTCGTCAACGGACAGAAGGTCTGGACCAGTTGGGGTAATCAGGCCGATTGGTGCGCACTGCTGTGCCGCACCGACCCCGACGCCGGTCCCAAGCACGCCGGCATCTCCTACCTCATCGTCGACATGAGTTCCCCCGGAATCACCGTCCGTCCACTCGTCCAGATGACAGGCGATGCCGAATTCTGCGAAGTCTTCTTCGACAACGTCGAAGTCCCGGTCGGCAACCTTGTCGGCAAGGAAAACGACGGCTGGCGAATTGCCCTCGACACCCTGTCTCAGGAACGAGGCAACTATGCAATGCGCCGACAGGTGGAGATCGGCTGGGGTGTCGAGAAGACGATCGACGGACTACGAGGCACCTCCCCGGAATCGGCGACCAATCGTCGGATCAGCACCGCCATCGGAGAGTCACACGTGGCGCTACGGGTGTTGGACGCCCAGATCCGCCGAACTGTGCAACGCCTGATCGACGAAGAGGGACCACATCCCCTCGACTCGATCGACAAGCTCGTCCTCAACGACGCAGAGCAGGTGGTCGGTCGCGCCCTCGCCGATCTTCTCGGACCGTTCCGCCTCGACACCGAATCACAACCTCTCGGCCTGAACGCCGCACAGTTGATTCACGATCACTACTTCTCGCGTGCCGCATCAATCTACGGCGGTACATCCCAGATCCAACGCAACATCGTTGCCGAGCGGCTGCTCGGCCTACCCAGGAGCTGATGATGAGTCTCACCGCACCTGACGTGGACCTCGTCACCCCTATCCGCGAATTCTTCGACCGCCGTGTCACATCCGACTACCGTCATGCCCTGCTCAGCGGCGGCGGTTGGGACCCGGATCTGATCGCCGAACTCGACGACCTCGGCTGGTTCGAGCTGACCCGCCCCGAAAACCGCGGTGGTCTAGGCATCGACCTGACCGCGGTCGCCGGTCTGATCGCCTTGGTCGGTGATCGGCTCGTACCCGGCCCCCTGGTCGAGCAACTGATCCTGCCGGCGTACCTCGACATTCCCGAAGGTTCGCTCGTCGCCTTCGCCGACCCTGCCGTCACCCTCGACTGGGCCTCCTCGATCGGTTACGTGCACATGGAATCGGGGCAGATCCAGGGAACGATCGAACTCGTACGCTGTGGCGCCGAGGCCAATTCGCTGGTACTGGCAGTCGACGGCCCGGACGGACCGGCGCTGCTGCTCCTACCGGGCAGTGACCCGGCGCTGACGCTCACGCCGATCAGCAGTTCTGATCCCACATCGCATTACGTGCGCCTGGAGATCGCATCGCGAACTGTCGCCGACGCCGAGATCCTCGCCACCGGAATCGAAGCGGCCACACTCCTACGACAGATCCGGGCATGGTTCCGGCTTCTCACCGCCTGCGAAATCAGTGGTATCGCCCGCCGTATGCTCGAGAAAACCGTCGAGTACGTCGCGCAACGTCAGCAATTCGGCAAGCTCGTCGGATCGTTCCAAGCCGTGAAACACATTGCGGCGTCGATGGCGCAGGCGACCATCTCGATGGAGGCGCTCTGCGAGGCAACGGTTTCCGATATTGCCTCTGCTGACGTTGATTTCGACATCGAGATGGCAACGTGGACGGCCAAGGCCTATGCCGCCGGCGCCGGACGACAGGTGGTCGAGGACGCCTTGCAGTTGCATGGCGGGATCGGCTTCACCACCGAATACGACCTACACTGGTACTACCGCCGCGTCCTCGCCCTGCGGACCTGGTATGGGGACGAGCACGAACTCCACGCACTCATCGGTTCGCGGCGCCTGACCGACGGAGTCGACCGATGATCACCGCAACTCACACCGATTCCGCGCGCCGCGACCGCTACCTCACCAGCGGCGAGTGGAGCCGCAGCACGATCGATTCTGCTTTGGCCGAGTGTGCACACCATCACCCTGATCGGCTGGCTGTGGTCGATGGCGATCGTCAGGTCAGTTATGCCGAACTCGACGCCATGATCCGCCGGTTGGCCGGCGTGCTACTCGAGCGTGGGATCCGGCCGGGCGACTCGGTGGTCTGGCAGTTGCCGAACTGGCTCGAAGCGATCGTCGTACATCACGGTGCGCTGCGGATCGGCGCGGTCTCCACCCCGATCATCCCGATCTATCGACATCGCGAAGTGCAGTTCATTCTGAAGCAATCGCGAGCGCGTATCGCGTTTGTGCCCGGCATGTTCCGAACCTTCGACCACCGCGGGATGTTCGACGAGCTGGCGCCCACGCTCCCCGACCTCGAGCATGTGATCACCGTTCGCGGTTCCGACAACGAGTTCGACCAAATCCTCTCGGGCGCAACTCCACTCGACAATCCAGTCGAGCACGCCAGCATCGATATCGCATTGCTTCTGTACACATCCGGAACCACCTCCGATCCGAAGGGTGCTCTGCACACCCACGAAAGCCTGGATTACGAGAACCGGAGCATCATCGAACTCTTCGATCTGACCGGCGAGGACATCGTGTACATGCCCTCACCGGTCGGTCACATCACCGGCATTCTGTACGGACTGCAGTTGCCGTTCATGCTCGGCAGCCATGTCGTGTTCCAAGATATCTGGGACCCCGGCGCCGGCCTGGAGTTGCTGCAACGCCGACGCTGCACGTTCGTCGTCGGTGCCACACCCTTCTTGCACGGGCTGGTACACCACCCGGATCGCGCCGAGTACGACATCGCCCTGCGGGTTTTTGGTTGCGGTGGCGCCGACGTACCCCCCGAACTGATCCGGCAGGCCGAGGAGCAGCTGGGCTGCACCGCGACCCGCATCTACGGATCGACCGAATTCCCGACTCTGTCCGGCGGAAATGCGAGCGATCCGCTGGACAAGCGCGCCACCACCGACGGGCGTCCCATCGGGTCCGCACAAGCGAGGACTGTCGATGAGCACGACACTCCGGTCCCTCCGGGCGCGGTCGGCGACCTGCAGGTTCGCGGCCCTGACCTGTTCACCGGATACCTCGATTCGACACTCAATGCGGATGCCTTCACCCCGGATGGCTGGTTTCGGACCGGTGATCTGGCGGTGATCGACGAGGACGGGTACATCCAGATCACCGGCCGGCGTAAGGACATCATCGTCCGGGGCGGGGAGAACATTTCCGCCAAGGAGATCGAAGACCTGCTCTTCGAATATCCCGGTATTGCCGATATCGCGGTGATCGGCATGCCCGACCCGATCATGGTCGAACGCATCTGCGCCTATGTGGTACCGAGCGACCAGGCGCATCCACCTGCCCTGGACGAGCTCACGTCGTTCCTGCGCGAACATCGGATGGCTACCCAGAAGCTGCCCGAGCGGCTCGAAGTCGTCGAACAACTACCGCGGACGGCGACAGGCAAGATCCAAAAGTTCGTCCTGCGTGACCGAATCCGAGACACTCTGACCTCCGACAAGGCTGTCTGATCGCACTCCCCCATCTCCCTCGTACCCCTTCCGAAAGGAAACTCCCGTGAACACCACACTCCTCGAGGAACTCGACGTCCTCGTCATCGGCGGCGGCTTCTCCGGCGTCTACCAGCTCGACCGGCTGCGCACCCTCGGCTACAACGTCAAGATCTACGAGGCCGGCACCGGACTCGGCGGCGTCTGGCATTGGAATTCCTATCCAGGTGCACGCGTCGATACCTGGGCGCCGGTCTACCAGTTCTCGCGTGAAGAGCTCTGGCGCGACTGGAACTGGAGCGAGATGTACCCCGGTCGTGACGAGCTGGTGCGCTACTTCGAATACGTCGACGAGAAGCTCGACCTGAGCAAAGACGTCCGCTACGAGACCCGTGTCCTGGCAGGCCGGTTCGATGAAGAAACCCATAAGTGGACATTGGTCTCCCGCAACGAGCGCACCGGTGAGGAATTCACCACCCAGGCGCGGTTCGTGATCATGTGTCTCGGTGCCGGCTCCAAGCCCCTCTTCCCCAACCTCCCTGGCCTCGAGAAGTTCGGGGGCGACTACTTCCACACAGCACGCTGGCCACTGGAGGGCTACGACCTTGCCGGCAAGCGGGTCGCCGTCATCGGCACCGGAGCCAGCGGCATCCAGGTAATCCAGGAGGCCTCGAAGGTCGCAGATCATCTGACGGTGTTCCAGCGCACCCCCAACACCGCGCTTCCGATGAATCAGCGAGCGCTCACTGAGGCGGACAATGCCGAGATGAAGAAGACCTACCCGGAGCGATTCGCCAACCGCAAGAACACCTGGGCCGGTTTCGATTATGACTTCCTCAAAGAGAACCTCCAGGATCTGAGCGAGGAACGTCGCAACGAAATACTCGAGGAGCTCTGGACCAACGGTGGGTTGCAGCCCTGGCTGGGTGGCTTCCTGAATGTCCTGTTCGACAAGGACGACAACGACATCCTGTATGCGTTCTGGCGGGACAAGACACGTCAACGTATCACCAGACCCGAGCTGGTGGAACTGCTTGCACCGACCGAGCCGATCCATCCGTGGGGCGTCAAGCGTGTCTCCCTGGAGCAGAACTACTTCGAGAGCCTGTGCCGTGACGATGTCGAGCTCGTCGATTCCTCTGCCAATCCGATCCGGGAGGTCACCAGTGACGCTATCGTCACCGCGGACGGAACCCGACACGAAGTCGATGTCATCGTGCTGGCCACCGGCTTCGACTCGGTCACCGGAGGTTTGACTGCCATCGATATTCGCGGCACCAGCAATGAGACCTTCGAGGAGGTGTTCCGCGGCGGCAGCCGGACAGCGCTGGGCAAGGCGACAGTAGGCTTCCCGAATCTTCTGTACGTCTACGGGCCCCAGAGCCCGAACGCATTCTGCAATGGTCCGACATGCGCCGAACTTGAAGGCGAACATCTGATCCAAATCGTCGAGCACATGCGGAACAACGGCTATACCCGCATCGAGGCCAAGCCGGAAGCCCAGCAATATTGGGGTGCGCATATCGCAGATCTCACCTCGGCCACCCTCTTCCCGCTGGCCAAGTCATGGTACATGGGCGCCAACGTACCCGGCAAAACCGTCGAAATGCTCATGTATCCCGGCGGTCTTTCGGTATACCTCGAAATCCTCGAGAAGGCCGCTGCCGGTGGATATCAGGAGCAATTCGAACTTGTCTGATCTCACCTGACCAACCACCCCGATCTGAACCGAGGGTAAACACGCTCATACCTGTCGTGACATTCACCTTTGAGCCGTCCATCTAGAGCAGTGGAATCGACGATTCCCGAAGAGGATTTCGAACTTTCGTCGACCACCCTCTCCACAAGGAGCCGATCCAGTCCACAATCGTGCCCAAGTGTGAATCCTTGGCACGGGACCCAATTCCTGACAGCCGAGTGAAAATCACCCAGTACCTCAACCCGCACGGACTTAGGAGTTCACGCGATGGCTACCTACCAACCCACAGTATTCTCGACCGGGCATCAGTTTCTCGAGGCACCTCGCTGGCATGACGGAAAACTCTGGGCCAGCGATTTCTTCAGCGAACAGGTGCTCACCTTCGCTGAGGACGGCGCCGCAACGCCGATAACTAAACCTGATTCCACCGAAGGATCAGCTGCGTAGCAGCGTGTCGAACTGAAGAAAGTGCCCCCTGAACTGGGAAGATTGGAGTTCTCACACAAC